>JANOPQ010000256.1:0-20064 GCA_031421935.1 Bacteroidota bacterium
TATGCTGAAATTGAAAAGAACAAAATTGACATGGAAGAGCTAACTTCCGATCCTGAGCATTTAGAAAAATATGCGCGCGAACATTACCTCATGAAACGCGACAATGAAGATGTATTTTTAATTGTTAGAGACAGTTCGGAAGTTAAAAAGTAAAATCATCCTACATATAATAAAGATCGATTTCTTAAATATACTGTTTTGGCTCAGCCAACACAATATACATTAAGTATTTTAGATCGGCATAATTCAATTATATTTATTGGGCGAGAATAAAATTGTAGTAACATTACTATTCGAGCCTCTCCTCCTAACCTCCTCTCCAAAGGCGAGGAGGAATTTGTTTATTGGTTAATTATGTTTTTAGAATTCAAAATTGACATTAGATATTAAAGGACAAATCGCTTAAGCAAAAGCGACACAACAAAAAATAGTACATCAGACTACTTCTACTTATTGTCTAAAAAACTAAACAGCTTTTTTACATCCCAGTATACTCACCAAACACCTCACGCATTACGTCTGATATTTCACCTAAGGTTGCATATTCTTCAACGGCAGCTAAGATGAATGGCATTAAATTATCGGTTCCTTTGGCAGCAACTTTTAAAGCGCTCAAACAAGACTGAACATTTTCATTATTCCGATTTTGCTTCAGCAGTGTTAATTTTTCCGATTGCACTTTTCGGATACTGTCATCGATGGTCATTAAATCAACTTTATGCTGATCGTTAGTTGCAAATTTATTTACACCTACAATAATTTTTTGAGTGGATTCAATATCTTTTTGATAGCGGTAAGCGGAGTCGGCAATTTCCTTTTGAATAAATCCTTGTTCAATCGCGGCAACGGCCCCGCCCATCTCATCAATACGATGAATATATTCCCAGGCCTTACTTTCCACTTCATCCGTTAATGCTTCCACAAAATAACTTCCACCGAGAGGATCTACCGTTTGAGGCACTCCACTTTCATAAGCAACTATCTGTTGTGTACGCAATGCAATACTTGCTGCTTCTTCGGTAGGCAATGCAAGTGCCTCATCGAATCCATTCGTATGCAAACTTTGCGTACCGCCCATCACAGCAGCTAATGCTTGAATGGTAACTCGAATAATATTATTGTGTGGTTGTTGTGCTGTTAGGGTAGATCCACCGGTTTGCGTATGAAAGCGCAACATTTGTGCACGTGGATCGGTGGCCCCCAAATCAGTAGTAATCTTCGCCCACATTCTGCGTGCTGCTCTGAATTTTGCTACTTCTTCAAACAAATTATTATGTGCGTTAAAGAAGAAGGACATCCGCTTAGCAAAAACATTAATGTCCAAATTCTTTTGTTGCGCTGCTAACAAATACGCTTTTCCATCTGCCAATGTGAACGCCAATTCTTGAACAGCATTTGCGCCTGCTTCACGAATATGATAACCCGAAACCGAAATCGTATTCCACTTTGGAAGTTCCTCTGCGCAGAATGCAAAAATATCGGTGATGATGCGCATACTTTGTTTTGGAGGATAAATATAAGTTCCTCTGGCAGCGTATTCCTTTAAAATATCATTCTGAATAGTACCAGAAATATTCTTCAAATTCGCACCTTGTCTTTTTGCTAACGCCATGTACATACATAACAACACGGAAGCAGTAGAATTGATGGTCATGGAGGTAGTGATCTTTTCCAATTCAATACCATCAAAGAGTACTTCCATATCGGCCAAAGAATCGATTGCAACACCTGCCTTACCTACTTCACCTTCGGAGAGTACATGATCCGAATCATATCCAATTTGTGTTGGGAGATCAAAAGCGACAGAGAGTCCAGTAGTACCTTGCTTCAACAAAAAATGATAACGTTCATTACTTTCTTCAGCAGTAGAAAATCCAGCATACTGACGCATGGTCCACAATTTACCGCGATACATATCGGGTTGCACGCCTCTTGTGTATGGAAATTCGCCTGCATCTTCTGTGATCACTTTCTGCTCACTATAAATACGATTAATTTCTATTCCAGCATCAGTGAAATGCACTTTACTCACTTCTTTTTCCTTCGACATTCAGATTGAATTTATAATAATTGAGCTACTTCTGCTTTCAAAATATTTAATGCGCGTTGCGTAGGATGTTCATCCTTATCGATGATGGCATCAAAAATTTTCTTGCTTAGTTGATACGCGGGAGCTTCACCATCTAAAGAAGATGCAGCGGAGATAACTTGTCGAGCAACTTCTTCCTTCGCATTACGAATCAGATTCCACAACGGCGGTGTGATATAAATTTGCTGTGCATAATTATGTTCAAACTCATCACGAATCATCGTCAGCATTCCCTGTTGAAATTCAAGCACAGTCATACCTGGCTCATACTGATTTAGCAACATCACATTTGGAGAAATTCTTTCTAGGTAGATGGATAAGCGTTCATAGGCTTGCAAACGTAGGGGCATCATCTCCTTTTGCTGGATTGCTTTTAGCTCCAACATCTTCAATGTAGTTTCACGTTGCAGAAAGCGACGCACTAAGAACCAAGTGGTAAAAAACACCATCAGCGAAGGTGCGAGATATACTAAGAAATCAATTAAACCTTGTGGGAAGTTCATATTATTTATTTGATGCAAATATCGCAATAAAATGGCAATACTTTCTATTTGGCAGCCTTAACCTTTTTGCGTCCCTGTGAAAATCCAATAAGCTTCCTTGGCTTCGCTTTCTGCTCTAACAATTCATCAAAATATCTAAATAAAATTTCTACATTTTTATCATGATTATCAATTTTCCCTTTGATCCTTTCTATCTCCAATTTTAACTCAGTACTGCTGTAGTATACCTTCCTTAACTTTACGAACAACTCAATTATTTTAATACTTACTGCTATAGCTTGTTCACTTTTTAGAACATTCGCTAGCATTAATACTCCATGCTCAGTAAAGGCATAGGGCAAAGAGCCACCCAAATGACGGGTTGATGGTATCGCATTTTGCGATACCATTATTTCAACCTCCTGCTTTGATAATTGAAACATAAAATGCGAAGGAAAACTTGAAAGATTCCGCTTTACTTGTTCACGAAGTCTAATTGATTTAACCCCATAAAGAATTGCTAAGTCTCTATCTAGCATTACCTTTTCTTCCCTTAGCAAGTATATTTTATTCAAGAGATAATCCTCCGAAACAAAAGCCAAACTATTTTTTTTCTTTACCATTAGTATATTATTTTTGAGGTATCGCAAATTGCGATACCTCATATTTAGTAAATTGAAATTTTTCTAATGACATATTTTCATTACAAAAACTTGGTTTTAAATTATTTTAATGGGTAGAAAAAAATGAACTCTACCCCAATTAATTCGTGATTAGGAGACAAATATAAGTCATTTCGATAAATTCACTAAATCCCATGAAAAGTTCAAATTCATCAATTTTTTACTTTACAAGTCAAAATCAACCTAAAAACATATCTGATTATATGTTAATATTTTAATTATCAATAGCTTAGACAAAGAACCTTTTTTAATAGTTTTGCGTTCTATTAATCCCGACAGAATAGCGTAATGAATAACTTATCGCAACGCGTAAATCAATTAGAAGAATCGGCAACCATTGCCATGGCTCGTTTGAGTCGCGAATTACAAGAGCAAGGACATGATATTATCAGTTTAAGTTTAGGTGAACCCGACTTCACGACTCCAGAAGATATTTGCGAAGCAGCGAGAGAGGCAATTGCAGAAGGATTTACACATTATCCACCAATTTCTGGATTTCCTGATTTGCGAAAAGCCATTGCTCAAAAATTCAAAAGAGAAAATAATTTAGAATATACTTCAGATCAAATTGTGGTTTCTACAGGAGCTAAACAAAGTATTGCCAATGTGGTTTTGAGTGTTATTGATCCGGGTGATGAAGTAATTGTACCTGCACCATATTGGGTAAGTTACGCTCAAATTATTCAATTAGCTGGAGGTGTTCCTGTATTTATTCCGACTACAGTAGATACCGATTTCAAACCGACTACAAAGCAAATTCAAGATAAAATTACTGCAAAGACAAAACTTTTTATTTTTTCGAGTCCATGCAATCCTACAGGGACTATGTACTCGAAAGAGGAACTTAAATCCATTGCAGAAACATTACATCCACATTCAAAAATCTGGATTCTTTCCGATGAAATTTATGAGCATATTCATTTCGAAGCTAAACATGAAAGCATTGCGCAATTTGATTTTATTAAGGAGCGTGTGATCATTGTAAATGGTGTTTCGAAAGGTCAAGCTATGACAGGATGGAGAATTGGTTTCATTGCAGCTTGTAAAGAAATTTCGAAAGCTTGCGATAAAGTACAGGGACAATTTACGAGCGGTGCAAATTCCATTGCACAAAAAGCTGCAGTAAAAGCGGTATCTACCGAATGGGCAAACTATGATTTTATGCGCGTTTCATTTTTGCGTAGAAGAGATTTAGTATTGGGATTAATGAAAGATATTCCGGGATGGAAATTCAATAAACCGATGGGTGCTTTTTATGTTTTTCCAGATGTTACTTTTTTCTTTGGAAAATCAGATGGACAAACAACCATTCACAATGCGACTGATCTGTGTATGTATTTATTGAAAGATGCAAAAGTTTCCATGGTAACTGGAGAAGCATTTGGTGATTTGAATTGCGTGCGATTAAGTTTTGCTACATCGGATGAGTTGTTGATTGAAGCAATGAAGAGGATAAAATTGAGTTTTGCTAAACTCAAATAAAAAGTTTTTTTTACTTCTTAATATAAATTATAATATAATATTTAAATTATTCATTCAAATTGCTTGTTACTTTCTTTTACGTGAAAAGAAAGTGAAACAGGATTAGCTTTTATGCAACTATAAATAAAGTTGTGGAATACCGACTTACATTCAATGAATCTTAAGCCTCTCGATAAATTAATATGTAGAGTCGGTATAACCAAAGAAAGCACGCCACCCAACACCAACCGATTTTTGCCCTATAAATTTATCTCTGCTTTTAATGTATAATGCACTGTTTACTTTCAACATGAACCAAAATTAAAATCGGCAAAATCTCGGTTCGCGCTGTTGCGTGGACGGCCTGCCCGCTGCTTCGGAGAGAGATCTTTCTAAATTCTTACTTTTTTAGTCTGAGAATTATTGCTTCGATTTGCTTTTCTTCGATTTGCTATACTTAGCCTTACTACTTCATCATTCGATATTAATCAACATAATTTATTGACTCCTTTTTCCGTCGGTCTTACAAGGGGCAAAAAACAGTGCGGGAGTGAGAATGAGAGCGATTTGTTACAATTGGTATTTGTCGATCTGTTATCTGTTTATCATTATGCTTTGCTGCCTGAGGCTCTCGAGGGCAGCAAAACAATGGTTCGTCCCGAAGCATCGGGATTGCGTGGACGGCCAGCCCACACTTTCGAACAGATATCCTTCAATATTTTTACCTTTTGGCCTGAAGTTATCTTGAGCTAACCCAGTAAACATGTCAGTCAGTCCCGATAACTATTTGGGGTGAAAGATAAATTATGGATTAAAACTTCCGCACTCGCACTCTTTCTCTTTCTGTATTTCTCGAGGGCAGCCTCAGACACAATAAAATAGAGGTCTTAATTTTTAAGGCAATTCCCTGCGATTCATTACCTTTGCGGCTTGCTTACCGACTCACATACATATACCACCGTAAAAGAACTTTTTGAAGCCTTTAACCAATTGAAAGTCATGGTTATTGGAGATGTAATGGTGGATGCTTATTTATGGGGTAAAGTGGATCGAATTTCACCGGAAGCTCCTGTCCCAATTGTTGCTATTTCGAAAAGAGAGAGTCGATTGGGAGGAGCTGCCAATGTAGCGATCAACATACAAACCATGGGAGCTACTCCTATTTTGTGTTCAGTGATTGGTGCAGATCGATCAGGAGAAGAGTTATTGTCACTCATGAAAGAGTTGGGGATGTTGGTAGATGGGATGGTTACATCGACCGAGCGCGTCACCACCGTAAAGACACGTGTGATTGGAAATAATCACCAATTGCTTCGTGTAGATGATGAAGAAATTTCAGACATCAATTTAAGAGAACAAGAATTATTACTTGACAAAATAAAACTATTGATTGATCAGCAGAAACCAGACGTTGTTGTTTTTGAAGATTACGACAAAGGGGTTTTGAATGAAGCGTTAATCAAGAAAATTGTAACGGTTTGCAAATCGAAAAATATTCCGACTGCAGTAGATCCTAAAAAGAAAAACTTTACGGCTTACCATGGTGTTAGTTTATTCAAACCAAATTTGGCGGAGTTAAAGTCAGGGTTGAAGATTGACATTGACAAGACGGATGGTACACAATTGAAAAAAGTAACACAAGCATTTCAAGAGCAACAAGAAATTGAAATGTTGATGGTTACATTGAGTGAAGCTGGTGTGTTTTATAGTAAAAGAAATGATTCGGCCATCATTCCTGCACATATTCGAAATATTAGCGATGTTTCGGGAGCTGGAGATACAGTAATTAGTGTTGCATCTCTTTGTTTGGCATTACATTTAAAACCATCCATCATTGCTGCTTTAGCAAATTTAGCAGGTGGATTGGTTTGTGAAAAAGTAGGGGTTGTTCCCATCGATAAATTACAGCTGCAGGATGAGGCCATCCATTTATTATCATGAGCGTTATTCCACAACATTACAAAGGTAGTTCGAAGCGAGAGCGAGTAGAAGAAATGTTTGATAGCATCGCTTCTAGGTATGATTTATTGAACAAAGTTTTATCGGGAGGAATCGATAAAAGCTGGAGAAGAAAGACAATCAATAAACTCATCGAAGTTCAACCTCAATCGATATTAGATATTGCTACTGGCACAGCCGACTTAGCGATTGAGTCGATGAAATTAAAGCCTCGAGAAATTATTGGTATTGATATCTCCAATAAAATGCTTGACATTGGTCGGCATAAAATCATGGAAAAAGGATACCAAGGTATTATTCGATTAGAGCAAGCCGATTCAGAAAACATTCCGTATCCTGATAATCGATTTGATGCGATCACAGTTGCTTTTGGAGTTCGTAATTTCGAGCATTTAGAAAAAGGCTTAGCGGAGATGTACCGTGTATTAAAGCCAGGTGGTAAAGTAGTAATTTTAGAATTTTCACAACCTACTCAATTTCCAGTGAAGCAATTCTATAATTTCTATTCGAACTATGTGATGCCTCGTGTGGGACAATTACTATCGAAGGAGAGATCAGCATACGAATATTTACCAGCTTCCGTGGCGGCGTTCCCTTATGGTAAAAAATTTACTGCACTTCTTACAAAAACGGGGTATCGAGATACCAAAGCACAATCCTTGACGTTTGGTATTGCTAGTATATACACAGGATTAAAATGAAAATAAGTAAAAATATTTCTTTACTTACTATTTGTCTTATCGTTTTGATAGGAAGTCCAATCTATGCACAACGCATTAAAGTTAAGAATTTAGAAAAGTACGACAAACAAAAAATTCACTTTGGATTTTTATTAGGCACGAACACAACCGATTTCCGTTTAACGAAGGCTGATGATTTTTATAAATCGGATAGCGTATTAGTTGTGGAAGCAGATGGTAAATCAGGTTTCAATTTAGGAATCATTTGCAATTTGCATTTGGGAAATAATTTCGATTTGCGATTTGTTCCGGACTTAGCTTTTTCACAACGTAATTTAAATTACAAAATGACAACTCCGATTGGTGCAAGTGATATGGTCGTTAAAAAAGTAGAATCTACATTCATTGAATTCCCTTTAGAGTTAAAATTTAAATCAAATCGTGTCAACAACTATCGTTTCTATGTAACGGGTGGATTCAGGTACATGATTGACTTGGTTTCTCAAGCGAAAGTTGAAAATGAAAATGAACTCGTGAAACTAGAGCGAAAAGATTACGGATATACCATTGGATTAGGAATGGATCTTTACTTACCTCTTTTCAAATTTGCTCCTGAGATAAAAATGTTTCAGGGAATCCCTAATGTTTTAACTACCGATCCATCGGTGTACACCACTACAATATCCTCATTGAAGTCACGAATATTTACATTCTCCTTAACTTTCGAATAGCGTCATTGGATTACTAGAAAAAAAATTCCATGCTACAAAGAATAGAGCTGGTGTTGCTGCCCGAAGAGGCGTCCCACGAGCAAGAGTTCAAAAATAAAATAGCAAAACATCTTCGCATTTCCGAAAAGGATATTCGTGATTTTCGATTAGTAAAACGATCCATTGATGCTCGATCGAAGCAAGTAAAGTTCAGGTTGTTTTTTGATGTTGCCATTCAAGAAGATTTACTTCCTGTAGAAAAAGAAGTTCGTGCTTTACAAGATGTGCGCACAAAAACGCCAGTGTTAATTATTGGAGCAGGTCCTGCCGGACTTTTTGCTGCCATACAACTCATTGAACTTGGTTATAAGCCCATCCTCATTGAACGAGGCAAAGATGTGCGACAACGCAGAAGAGATTTAGCGCTGATTAGTAAACAAGGAGAAGTAAATCCAAATTCAAATTATTGTTTTGGCGAAGGAGGAGCAGGAACTTATTCCGATGGAAAATTATATACACGTTCCGATAAAAGAGGAAATGTAAAACGTGCCTTGGCCACCTTTGTTCAGTTTGGGGCAACGAATGACATCACCATTGATGCACATCCGCACATCGGCACCAATAAACTCCCTGGCATTGTTACAGCGATGCGTGAAGCCATTGAAAGATGCGGAGGCGAAGTACACTTTAATACTTTGTTGACCTCCATTAAAATTACCGAGCAACAAGTTCAAGGAATAACAGTGACACCTTCGGATGGAGGCATGGAATATACGATTGAAGGAAAATCAATTATATTAGCGACTGGACATTCAGCGCGGGATGTATTTAAACTTCTGCATCGTCAAAATATTTTAATCGAAGCAAAAGATTTTGCACTCGGCGTTCGCATCGAACATCCACAAGAACTCATTGATCAAGTACAGTACCATTGCGATTCACGTTCGGAGAACCTCCCTCCTGCTTCCTACAGTTTCAGTGGACAATTTGAGGGCAAAGGCGTGTATAGTTTTTGCATGTGTCCGGGAGGAATTATTGCTCCTGCTTCTACGGCTCCAGGTGAAGTAGTGGTGAATGGATGGTCACCATCCAAAAGAAATAATCCGTTTGCGAATTCGGGAATGGTGGTGAGTGTAGAGCAAGAAGACATGAAAGCATTTGCATCACACGGCCCATTAGCAGCGATGGAATTTCAGGCGGCGGTGGAGAGGGCTTGCTTTGATGCAGGAGGAGGAAGATTAGTGGCTCCTGCACAACGCATGGTTGATTTTTGCGAAGGGAAATTTTCACGAACCATTAATTCCACTTCGTATCTGCCTGGTGTAAAATCGAGCGATTTAAAAGATGTACTTCCTGCATCCATTCTAAAACCTTTACAAAAAGGACTGATCGAATTCGGAAAAAAGATGAAAGGATATTATTCTAATGAAGCGATGTTAATAGCAACGGAATCGAGAACTTCATCTCCAGTCAGGATTCCTCGAGACAAAGAAACCTGCATGCACCCACAAATTAAGGGACTTTTTCCCTGTGCAGAGGGCGCTGGTTACGCAGGAGGAATTATTTCGGCTGCTATGGATGGTGAGAGATGTGCGGAGGCAAGTGTGCGGTATTTAGAAAATTTGTAGATTTAGGGATTGGTTTAGCGCCAATCAAAAGTTAGGTATAATGCCATTTAGGTTTTCCAAGACATTTTCCGTAAATTTAAACCGTGAAATCTCCCAAGCAGCATTTTATAGATGTTCAAATCGACAAATTAACGAATTCAATAGAAAACGTTATCTCTGGAGATAGTTTTAAAACTGAAGTGTTGCCCGTCACTTCAAAAGACCTCAAGTCCCTAACGAAGACTAGGGGCTGGAGATTTAATTGGACAGGTGAATTCAAATCTCCAGACAGAACCGTTTATAAATTGGTTATCCGAGACAATGAAAACATTGTTCAACGACTAATTAGCATTACTCCTACTGAGGATAACGTTTTCATGCATTTAATCGAATCTGCTCCTTTTAACTTTGGAAAACATAAACTTTATAATGGCGTTCCAGGAAACCTTGTTGCTTTTGCATGCAGACAATCTTTCCTTAGAGGAACTGATGGTTACGTATCCTTTCGTGCCAAGACAAAACTCATCAAACATTATGAATAAACATTGAATGCCGTTCATTACGGAGGACATCTTCTAATCATAAATAATTCTGCTGCTTTAATACTCATTGAAAAATACTACAACTCATGAAAAGGAAACCACAACTTGAAGACATCGATGTTGTCTTTGACCCAACTCCTCTCACTGAAGAAGAGAAAAAAATGATAAGTGAGTTCATCAAACAGGACAAAGCAAAACGTTTACGTAAAAGAAGACCAAGTACGACTCGTGTAAAAGGCACATACACCTAACCGCGCCTGTCAAATGTGGCACTATCTTACTAAATTGGTTCCTTTCGTTTACGCATTTTATTTATGATGGCTTTACAAATTAACCACCACGTTCAGAGAATTTTATGATAACTTACAATAAAAAAATTGAAATAGATTTGTTGGTGATTGAACTCAACTTGCAAATTGCTTAATTGTATTTAAAAATTTGTAGATTTAGGGGGTTAATTGGATTAACCGACTCAAAGTCCTCAATATGCTTATGTTTTTAACTAAAATTTGATGAAACAACTCCTAACAATTGTAGCGCTATTGGTTTCCCTTGCCTCATTCGGGCAAGACACTTTAAAATTAAACGCACCTCGAGAATTCAAGCGATTTTTGATTGGAATAAATATATCACCTGACTACTGTTACCGTACACTGGAGAGCACAAACGGAAGTTCAATAAGTAATACAATCATTGAATTACGTGATAAAGATGAAGAATTCAAAATTGGTTATACCAGTGGATTAAATTTTTGCTATAATATTTCAAAGAATTTTGGAATAGAATCGGGTTTACAATATTCAAATAAAGGTTACGCCATCAAATTATCAAATTTTACGTTTGGTGACATGATTGACCCGCGCTACGGTTTTGTTTATACAAATGGAACAGCAGGTCCAAAAAAAGTCAAATTTGTTTACAATTATCATTATCTTGAAGTTCCAGCAAGAGCGATTTTTAGTTTTGGCGAAAAGAGAATTCATTTTGTTGCGAGCATAGGAGTAACAACAAATATTTTAATAAATGCAACACAGAGAAGCGTTTTTGAATACGAAGAAGGCGATACCAAACGAAATACGATCGATCAACCCTATGATTTCAATTCGCTTAATATAACACCCACAGTAAGTATTGGCATGGATTATAAAATAAGTGATAAAATAAATTTAAGAGTAGAACCAACGCTTCGCTATGGCTTATTGAGAATCATCGAAACGCCAGTTACAGCCTACCTTTGGAATGGAGGATTAAATATTACAGGGTATTATGCAATAAAATAAATGCAGAATAAAAATTGGACAAGGTGACCTCAAATATTAAAAAAATTCTTAGTTCTATTACGTGCGAAAACCAGTATACAGTATTTGGAGAATTTGTAGATTTAGGTGACCTTAATTCAACTGAAAGATTTATCTTAACCAACTGAAAAAAATATAATTTGTAGATGATTTTAAAAGAATTGAAACCAAAAAAAGCTCTCAATAAAGCCTTTTTAAAAGTAAAGCCCAATAGGACAGAAATTGAAGGTTTCAAGGCGAATCTTATTACTTTACTCGACCGAACAAACGATACAGAAAGCGAAGAGTTTCATAAAAACTTAGTTTCCGATTTTCTTAAAGACACCTACTACAAGCAGAATCATTTCATCAATACCAAAGGACGGAACGACCTTGTCATTCACAATGGACAAAATGCTAGCAGTACAGTTGGTGTAATTCTCGAAGCAAAAAAGCCGACCAATAAATCGGAAATGATTACCACTAAAAAACTGAACGCAAAAGCGTTTCAAGAATTAGTGCTTTATTATTTGCGCGAAAGAATTACGCATAAAAATCTTGAAGTAAAGCATTTGGTTATGACCAATATTAACGAATGGTTTATTTTTGATGCTACCCTATTCGATCGACTTTTTGCACAGAATAATAATTTAGTGAAGCAATTCACCGACTTTGAAGGTGGACGCCTAGCCGATACTAAAACAGACTTCTTCTATAAACAAATTGCTGAACCGTTTATTGAAAGTATCACTACCGAAATTGAATTTACGTATTTCAATATTCAAGATTATCAAAATCCACTTCGCAATTCCGAAAAAAAGGATGATAATTTGTTGATTGCATTATTCAAATTGCTTTCTCCAGAACATCTTTTAAAACTTCCATTTACCAACGATAGTAATAGTCTCGACAAACGATTTTACAGCGAGTTGTTGCACATTATTGGCTTGACGGAAACCAAGGAAGGAAGTAAAAAACTAATTGGACGAAACAAGTCTGGCGAAAGACACACTGGAACAATACTCGAAGATGCCATCATTCAACTGGATAGTTTGGATAAACTAAACAAACTTGAGAGACCAAGCCAATATGGAACAACGCAAGATGAACGCCTTTTTAATGTTGCTCTTGAACTTTCCATTACTTGGATTAACCGTATTTTGTTTTTGAAGTTGTTAGAAGCACAACTCATCACCTACAATAACTCGTCAAGTCAAGGCGGGAAAGATATTAAATCTTATTCCTTTCTGAATCTAGATAAAATTAAAAACTATGACGACTTAAATAGTTTGTTTTTTCAAGTGTTGGCACGCAAGCATGATGAGCGAAATGAAGATGTGAAAAAAGCCTTTGAGAAAGTCCCCTATCTCAACTCTTCTCTTTTTGAGCCCACCGATATCGAACAAATCACTTTGTTCATTAGTAATCTGAAAGACGATAAAGCTATTCCCGTAATTTCTTCCACCGTACTCAAAGATCAACATGGTAAAAAGAGAACTGGAAATTTAAATACATTAGAATACCTCTTTGAATTCTTAAATGCATACGATTTCAGCAGTGAAGGCTCGGAAGAAATTCAGGAAGACAACAAAACACTTATTAATGCTTCAGTGCTTGGTTTAATTTTCGAGAAAATAAATGGATATAAAGACGGTTCGTTTTTCACACCTGGTTTCATCACGATGTATATGTGCCATGAAACCATTCGTAAAGCGGTGGTTCAGAAATTTAATGAAACCAAAAAGTGGGACTGTACTACTATTGAAGAGCTTTATGATAAAATTGACGACCGCAATGAAGCCAATAAAATTGTAAATAGCATTAAAATCTGTGACCCCGCAGTTGGTTCTGGGCATTTCTTGGTTTCGGCACTTAATGAAATGATTGCAGTAAAGAACGATTTAAAAATACTGCAAGACCGCGACGGAAAACGTTTAAAAGAGTATCTTGTAGAAGTAGTAAATGATGAATTGATTGTAACGGACGATGATGGCGAATTGTTTGAATACAACCCTACGAATAAGGAAAGCCAACGCATACAAGAAACGTTATTTCACGAAAAGCAGACCTTGATTGAAAACTGTTTGTTTGGAGTAGACATTAATTCCAATTCTGTAAAAATTTGCAGATTGCGTTTGTGGATCGAACTCTTGAAAAATGCATATTACCTGCCAAGTCGGCAGGCAGGTAAAAACAGCACAGAACTTGAAACGCTACCCAACATTGACATCAACATAAAATGCGGAAACTCCTTGGTGAGCCGATTTGCAATTGATGCCGACCTAAAGCAATCGCTGAAAAAAAGTAAGTGGACCATTGATAGCTACCGAATAGCTGTTGATACTTATCGAAACGCAGAAAGCAAGGAGCAGAAACGAGAAATGGAACGACTGATTGCCGACATTAAATCGGATTTTAGAAGTGAAATTTCATTGAGTGACCCCAAAATAAAGAAGCATCGTAAACTATCGGGAGAACTATTTCAAATGACCAATCAGCAGCAACTTTTTGAAATGAGTAAAAAGGAAAAAGCCGATTGGAACAAAAAAGTAACACAATTAACCGAAGAAACTAAAAAATCAGAAACTGAAATTGAAGAAATAAAAGCCAACAAAATTTATGAAAACGCATTTGAATGGCGATTTGAATTTCCTGAAGTATTGAATGATGATGGAGATTTTGTGGGGTTTGATGTGGTTACTGGGAATCCGCCTTATGGTGCAGAACTTGAAGTTTCGCAACGTGAATTTTTAAAAGAATATTATCCAGAAACAAGTATTGGTCAAATTGATACCTACAAATACTTCATTGATTTGTGCTTAAAAATTTCTCAATCAAATGGTTTTGCTACTTACATTACATCTGATAGTTATTTGGAGAAAAAATATTTCAAAGATGTAAGAACATTGATGAACAAAAAGGCATCAACATTAATTAACATAAAACTTGGAGACAACATATTTGAAGAAGTAAATCTACCAACCGCTATTTTTCAATTGCAAAAAGGTAGTTCTGAAAAAAAATATGGATACAAGGATATTTCTTTGTCAAGTGGAAATATTGAAAAAGTATTTTTATTGAACACTAAATTAGATTTTGACATTTCAATACCAATTTTTGAAAATAGTTTTTCTACCAAATCATCAATAATAAGAGATGATAATTGTGTAAGTTTAATTGATATTTATGACCAAGTAATGGGTGTAAAAGTATATCAAGTAGGGAAAGGGAAACCAAAACAAACTGCTTATGAA
Source organism: Bacteroidota bacterium (assembly GCA_031421935.1). GTDB lineage: Bacteria > Bacteroidota > Bacteroidia > AKYH767-A > OLB10 > JAJTFW01. The sequence goes on from JANOPQ010000256.1 coordinate 14,745, forward strand.
ATTGAAAACAACGTTTTCATTTCAAATACTAAGATTGATGATACATATTATAAATATATCTCACAAGGTATTGCACGCTACAAATACGAGTGGCAGGGCGAATGGATTAAATATGGCGAATGGCTTGCAGAACCGCGAAAAGAAAAATATTTTACAAATCCTAAAATTATTATTCGAGAAATTGTAAATCCTAGAATTTACGCAACATTTATCGAAACGAAAGCAGTTGTAAAAAACATTGCAGCAGTCATTATTGAAAAAAATGAAAACTTCTCATTAAAATATCTGCTTGCCCTCATCAATTCTAATCTTTTCACTTACTATTTGTTTGAACAAACACCAAAGAGTTCAAATAAATCCTATCCAAGTTTTACTTCTGAAATTATTAAAAATATTCCAATTAAAAAGATTACTCTGAGTGAACAGCAGCCTTTCATCGCTTTAGTTGATAATATCCTTCAAAAAAAGCAAAAAGATAAAGACACAAAATCCGAAGAAACCCAAATCGACCAATTGGTTTACCAAATATACGACCTGACCGAAGAAGAAATAAAAATTATTGAAGGCTGATGATTGATGACAAAATATTAGATGAAATGGACTTGCCTTGGGCAAGTTCTAACGAGATATTGGAAATAATTTCTAATAATTATTTTCGCCCTCCTTTTAACTCTGATAATTTTCTAATCCGCCCTGAAGCAGAAAGAGATAAAGGAATTGACCACCATATTGAAATAAAAAAAGGTAACAAATACTTGAATTTTCGTTTTGTTATTCAGCTTAAAGCAACTGATAGTAAAGTTTTCAATAAAGACGGAAGTATAAGCCTTCAGCTTGATACAAGCAATATCAATTATCTATTGAATAACCCAATGCCCGCTTTTTATGTCCTGTTTTTAAAAGAAACAAATACGTTTTATTATGAAAACATAAATGATTTTGCTCAATCACTTTATAAAAAGGATGCTAATTGGAATGCACAGCCCAGTCACGTATTGAGATTTTCAAAACCTTTTAATGAATCAGCGATTGAAGAAATATTTCAGCTTACGTTAAAGAAAGGAAAGTTTCAAAGAACTATTAATGAAAAGGTAATTGCACAATCAATAACAGTAAACACAGGCAATAAAATTTTAATTGACACTGACTTTAATGTTGCAGACGATGGAGAAATAAGAAAATTAATTGAAGGTATCGGACTTGAAATAATAAATGAGGGAAAGTGGAAAGATTTAATTTTTGTTCACAAAAAAGCATTAGGTAATGTAGCTTCTACTTCTAAATATAACCTTGTATTAGGCATTGCCAATTATTATAGTGGCAATTTAATTGATGCACTTTCATTTTTCAGAACCTCTACGAATCTTAAATCCGAATTAACAGAAGATTTGAGAAATCACCTTCTGTTTTTTGACACTACAGTTAAGTATATAATCGGTTTAATTTCCAATGAAGAATATGATAGGAAAATGCAGCAGTTGGAAACTGCTGATAATGTAGGGCTTTACATTAAGTTGGAGAAGGCTAAAAGAAAATATATTGAATCACTTAACATAAATTCAACCGACCGTTATGAAAACTTTGTTTCTGATATTAATGCGATAATCAATGACCCAAAAGCAAATGATAGTATCAAACTTAATGCAAAATGTGAGTTGATTCTATTCGAGGGCTATAAAAACAATATGGAGTATCTAAAAGGTGTTTCAATGATTAATGCCTTGGAAGAAAGTATTGGTCCAAATATTCAATTAAGAGTAGATTCTGCCAAAAGATTTATCTCAGCTAATGAAACTTGGTTTAAAAATGTGCAACAATTAAAGGAAGATGCGATTAATACCAAAAATTACTTCGCTTATTACATTGCTCTTATAAACGAAGTTAAAATCACTTATGAATTTGAAGTTTATACTGCAAATGTTTTTATAGTTCAAGATATACCTGAATTTCCAAAACCTGAAATTCCCGACAAAGAACCATACGTTGAAAGAATGTTAGAAAAAATCTCAAAAGCTGTTAGTTACTTTTATCATATCGGCCACATTGAAAATACTGTTGTGGCAATGTCAACAAAATATGAAATACTTCACTATCTGAATCGTATTGAAGAGGCTGAAAAAGTTTTATCCGACCTTGAATCAATAATTGAATCTTATGATTTAAAAGAGCAGAGGAAGAAATTAGAGATATTAAAAAATAATGGAGCAACTCACCAACATTTCAAGGTGTGGATGGATAAAATATTCAGTGAATCTGATACTAAAAAAAGAGAGTATGATGAAATGAGAAGCGAAATGATAAAAATGGATGAGAAAGACAGCAAAGTCAAGGAAAAGTCCACTACAAAAAACTTACACATTTATTTATTTCCTATTGGTCACTTCCAATTCCCAGTCGAACAAAAGGAATTAGTTTACGAGATTTTAAATATTTCAATGGAAGCAAGAAAAACATTTGATGAAATGTTTAAAATGGTAATACCAGTTGCTAACATCTACTATAATCCTATTTCCCAAGAAGGTTATGTTGATGGCAAACTTGCCGACACAGGAATAGATGTTTGGAGAAATATATTTCGTGTCCGAAAATCATTTTATGAAAACAAATTTTATATATACGAACCAAGTTTTTAAAAATATCAGTGGCAGGTCTTGAATACATATTAAAATTATCTCTATGGCAACAAAACATTCAAAATTCTTTAGGATTAAGTTCTCATTTGGATATTCCGGTGAATCTGCCCCCTTATTCCGGCAAAGTTGACCGCACTTTTGATTAAGTGGAGTTGAATAATAGAGAATTTAATAAAAATACTTGTCTCTCTTGAAATGTTTCCTAAAATGGTCTTCGAAATTATGACAGCATAAAAAGCTTTTTTTAAATAAAATTAATTTGATTAATTGATTCACCTCTTTTTCATCCATTATTCCATGATGGATAGCGATACAAAAAATATCAATTGTAGTTAAATATCCTATTGAATGCAATTCACAATACGGAATAATGTCGCTTGTATTGCTACTTGCAATAATATTATGATTGTATTTGCAAAATAATAAGGTGGCTCGCTCTCCGTCTCCAGTAATTTGATCTTTTAATCCTACAAATTCACCAAACATCGCTTCATTCGAAGTAGTTGGGAAAATTATTTCTTTAATACCTGAAAAAATAAAGATACTATCCAAAGCTGATTTAATAGTTGGATTACCACGTAGTTCATCCACTACTACATCAAGTATACATACCCTTCCCTTAAATAGGTCATTTAAAATTGATATTTTCTCCGCTTTAAAAAGATGAATTAAAACATCTGCGTCCAACAGAATTTGAGGTTTATTGCTCATCTTCATTGTCAATGTGAGCAAGCGGATCTATACCGATTGAATTGAGTAATTCAAAAAAATAGGATTCGGAAATTTTATTTTCACTGAACAATTTATTTGCGATTTTAGCATAATCACCAATTACAAGATTTTTGTTTCCTGACTGTAACAAACTTATGTCATATCCCAGCTGTCTGGATCTTTCTTTATTTCCAATTTTGTAATTTTCGAAATAACTATTATCAACCAGGCCAAATTCATTCAATCTAAAAATTACTGCTTTAATAGAAACTGAATAGTATTGTTGAATTCTAAAAATTGTATCGGTGCTAATAGAATTTATTTTCTTTCGTTCTTCGTTGGGAATGAAGTTTAATACTCCTGACTCAGGTAATATTAAATTCGCTGCAAAGAGATCTGCTTTTTTTTCTTCAATGTCCTTTTGACTATCGAAAAGTCCAGTAATACACCGTTGAGAAGTAAAGTTTTGCTGAATAAATAAATGGTAAATTTCATGAGCAATAGTAAAATGTTGTTTACCCAATGAGTGCTCCTGATTAACCATCATGAATTTATGATTTCCAAGTTTTACTGCCATGCCAGCCAAAGCTCCAGAAAGAGGCTTAAACATGGTAATTACATTGTTTTTTAGAAGAAAGCTCTTTAGATGTATTGGATCATTCGCGCCATAGCCATATTGGGAACGAAATAATGAAGACTTTTCTTGAAGTTCAAGCTTTAGCAGATTTTCCTTCTTCATTTGATAGTTTTACCATCTTAATATAATTTTTTACAACCCTCTGAAATGAAGCAATACTTTTCAAATCTTCTTGAATAATACCATCGCCTCTAAATGCAAAAGCAAAATTTGCAGTTCGTAATGAAGTTTCCTTCTCAAGTAAATCATCAATTTCAATACAAAAGAGGTTCGAAAGCTTTTTCAAATGCACGAACGAAATTTCTCTTTCGCCATTTTCATAATAACTTATGGTACTCCTTTCAACACCTAGAAATTCTGCAACTTGCTCCTGGGTAAAGCCCAGACTTAGGCGGTATTTTTTTAAATTTTCGCTTACTATTTGCTTTAATTCCATGATTCTTTAACGTTTAATGAGCAAAAATGTTGTCACAAAAATACAGCAATTGAAAGATTTAATGAAATTATGTGACAAATTATTTTTGATTTAATATTTAATATATTGATTATCAAATATTAATAATTGAACTCAAAAATGATTTTAAAAATATTTAAAATAAAATAACACAACCGCACTTAATGCTTGTTTAAAAAATTACTTCAAATGGGTATGCCTTTACTGGCAATGACAAAAAAGACTCCTCCCTCGCCTCCTCTTTTCCATATTAATCCTAAGTTTAACTCCATGCAAACTCATCCTCGGAATTAAAACCGAAAAGTACATAGAGGCTATGGAGATCGTTAGTATGCGAAGAAATTTGATGTTCCCAGACCTGAGTTTTACAAAATTAATTCGGTGAGTTATATGAGAGCTGTAAGAGAAACGAATCTGCCTGCGCCGAAACTTGCTCAGCATGTGATGCAGCCCTTGCAAATGCGTATTCTTGATAGAACTGGACAATCTACCATGTCGTTGGTGAATTGTGATATGGGTGGAATTTTTAAATTAGGCTGGAATCGTTTAAATTCATTTGATACGTTCCCTCCCAACTTGAAAGATATTGGTAAACCCGATACGACATTTAATTTGAAGGTGGAGTTGGAAAAGATTGTGCCTTTTCATAATTGGGAGTCTAAAATAAATACCGATGCAGATGTTGTAATTATTATTCACTGGACCCGATTGACTACTCGTTATTCAAAAGACTTAATTCAGTTAATGAATAATTACAAAGCGAAGTTTAAGGATGAATCGTTAAAAATTGTATTTGTAAATACAGATAATTTATTTGTGAATTAATTGGCTATAACAATATAAATTATTGGGTAATTTAGAGCTTCAATTTAAACCTGCCTGCAG
>JANOPQ010000257.1:0-4889 GCA_031421935.1 Bacteroidota bacterium
TTTTTTCAACACATCTAATTGCTTTATAATGCTTTAGTTGCTTTTTAAGGGCTGACTAATTAAGACGATAAATCTGATGAAAGGGTTGCATCATGAATAAATCAATATTCTAGTTAGCAATAAGTAACTATGGAATATAGCGAAGACAAAAACCCAATATCATTGACTCTCAAGAAAAGTAAATCGCAAATAATATTACTGAGCAAGTAAAAACAAAAAAGCGGTATTGATAAATATTGCCGTCTTGCTCCAAGTCGCAATTGAATTTCTTGTTTTCACCTCCACAAAATAACTCCCGTTGTAATAGCCACCCGGAATAGTACATACACTATTTCCATTTTTCAAGAGTATACATTTCGTTTCATGAACAAGAGAATATGGAGCAAGTGGTTGATGCAATGTTAATGTGATGGTGTCGCAGGCATTCGTGTCTGAACTGATTCCTTCAAGATATAAAGTAGGTACCATTTGCTGTGCGTTGGTATACAATCCCTCAACAAATAACTTCAAATTGAAATTAAATGAATTCACTTGGAAGTTTGATGTTGAAAGAACACTATCGCAAGCCGTGATAATATTTATTTTTCCAGTGGTAGCCAACGATGGTACAGCCGCTTTTATTTGTGTTGCACTTACCACTCGATATCCAGTTAATATTCCATTGAACCGAACTTTAGATGCACCAATAAAATTAGTTCCTGTTACCGTTATTGAATCTCCTGCTAAACCACTGCTTGGTAAAAACGAGCTTATGCTAAGCGTGTTTCGAGATATAGTTAAGTTTACACTATTGTCATCGCCAATATCTGCAAAATTTGAACTTGCAATCCGTACTCGATATCCTGTTCCTGCGGCTTGTCCTGAGGGAATCGTGCCTGTGATACTTCCACTTGTTGCTGTGCTCGTTAACGTGCCAATGGTAACTGGAGATGTAAATGAACCACTCGCATTACTCAGTTGAATGGAAAACACATTTCCTGCATTTAGTGTAAGTGCTACTGATTGATAGTTTACTGTGATGGTGGATCCAGCACAAAAAGCCGTTATCCCTCCCACAATTGTAGGCTTAATACTATCAGGAGTATATTGCCACATATCGGATTTATAAGTAAATACTTCATCGAGTCCATTAGCAGCTTGAGCTACTTGCATTCCACCGATCACATAGCCATAACCGTTAGTCCCTAATCCAACACAACCTTCACGTCCGGCGGCAAAAGGCAATGTTGCCTTTTCAACCCATGTATTGGCAATAGGATCGAATTCATAAAAATCTTTTTTAAATGCAGAAGTATCCAGATAACCAGTTTGTAAATATCCACAAGCATAATATCCTTTATTACCAATGGCAAAAGCGGCTCCTGCGTTACGTGTATTGGTATTGAAATTTGCTTTTGCTGTCCAAGCATTCGTTAGCGGATTGTATTCATAACATTGCGCTGGATTGGATCCAAACGTTGACCCTGCTACGACATATCCTTTTCCGTTAATGGTAAAGGCTCCTGCATTAAATCGTCCCGCAAAATTTACAGGTGCAGAAGTCTTCGTCACCCATGAATTTGAATTTGGAATATACTCATACCAATCGTTATAATAATTACTGGTGGGTGCAACACCAAATCCATAATACCCCTTGTTACTAATGGTAAGTGCTACTCCTCCAAGTCGAGAAGGACCCGTAAAGTTCGCTACTTGTGTCCAGGTACCTCCATTCGGATTGTACGACCAACACGTATTAAATACCGCTTGTGTTTGATCGGATCCTCCTACTAAATACAAAATACTATCCACTGTAAAAGAACTAGCACTATATCGGTTCAACGGAAATGAATCCTTTGCCGTCCAAATTTCTGTTGATGGATCATATAACCAAGTATCGCGTCTAAACTTACCATACAAGGTTCCTATATTTAAATAATTGTAGTCGCCACAAACACCAGGACCTATCCACAACTTTTCATTCACCACACTTGCACACATTCGAGAACGCGCAGTAGCTTTTGGTGAAATCAATTGTGTCCAAGAATTCGTGAGCGAATTATATTTAATAAAAGAATTATCAATTGCATTTCCGTTGCGAAGACCGGTGAGAATATACCCTTCATTATTGACAACGAAAGATGCCGATAAACTTAAGGTGAATGGTGCCGATGTTTTTTGAGTCCATGTATCGGTTACATTATTGTATTCGTAGCAATCGCTGTAATAGGTTGTAGGACCATTGTCATTTCCGCCTACTACATATCCTTTACCGTTTAACGTAAATCCATTCGCGAATTGTCGCACAGGTGCAGAAACAGGAAGCGATGCTTTAATGGTCCACACATTTGCGGTAGTATCGTATTCAAGTAAATCTTTTGATGGTCCGCCCAAGGCGCTCTTATAGCCACACGTTACATATCCTTTTGCTCCAATGCTAAATCCAACGGCTCCATAGCGAGCTTGTGTACTGGTCAACTGCGCCTTTTGCAACCATGTATTTGTTGATGGATCATATCTCCAAAAATCAAATCGAGTAAAAGGAGTATTGTTAGAACTGCCTGCTCCAACGAAACCATAGTTTCCGATAACAAAAGAAAACGGACTGTACCGACCTGAAGAGCCCATGTCGGCCTTCTGAGTCCATACATTGGTTAGTGGATTATATTCCCAAAGATCTTTAAGGTATACGTTGGTACTGCTATTCGTTTGAATATAGCCCATCCCAACATACCCTTTTCCATTCACTGAAAAAGAGACAGGACCGGTTCTTCCACTTACCCCACAATCCGCTACTCGATCCCATGTATTCCCTGCAGGCGTAAATCGATGCACATCATTTAAGGAATTAGTGAAATTTTGGCGACCGACTCCATTTCCTCCGGCAATGTATCCTTGCCCATTAATTTCAAAACCAGTGGCAAGGGTACGTTCTACATAATCTGAATGGCCAATAGATGGTTTTTGTGTCCAAATACCTTGTGAAAAAACTCCCTTACTCATCAATAAAAAGAGGACACTTATGCTTAGTATTTTTTTCATTCCCATGGATTTTAGTTTGCAAAATAATAATAAATTATGAGCCATCAAAGTACATTTTGGCCAATATTTAAACATCATTCAATTTAAACACGTATTTGCCCTTAAATAGGTTTACCTAAAATAATTAAAATAGGCAAAACCTTCTCAATTCAGACTTTATACAAAAATTTAAGTTGGAATTATCCCCAATAAAAAAGCCGACTCTTTTCAGAATCGGCTTTTCCTTAAAATTATATTTCTCCTATCCGTTCAATGCTTCTGCTCCAGCAACGATCTCTAAAATTTCGTTGGTAATGGATGCTTGACGTGCTTTGTTGTAAGTTAATCGAAGTTCTTTTAACATCTCACCTGCATTATCAGTTGCTTTGTTCATGGCAGTCATACGTGCACCGTGTTCGGAAGCATGTGAATCCAACAATGCTTTGAACAATTGTGTCTTCACCGATTTAGGAATCAATTCTAAAACGATTTCTCCTTGCGATGGCTCATAAATATAATCGTTCTTCTTTGTATTTTCCGTTACAGGAGGAGGAATCAAGGGTAATAATTGCTCGTTAATTACATATTGAACGGCTGCATTCTTAAACTGATTATACACAACAATAACACGATCATATTTTGCCGCAGCAAAATCACTCATGATACTTTCTGCAATCTTAGAGGCATTTATAAAAGTAAGATCCGCATAAATCTCGTTATGATTTCCTAGATACACATTCGGATTCTTTGAATAAAAATCAGAAGCTTTTTTTCCGATGCACAAAATATTTACGTTACCTGCTTTCATTTGTGCATTGTACTCATTCGCCAACAAAGAATTAATGGCACGCATGATATTTGTATTAAATGCGCCAGCTAATCCACGATTTGAAGAAACCGCAACAATAAGTACCTTCTCTACAGGACGAACTTTAGCAAAATTTCCACCCTCGCCCTCTTCCATGGAAGAAGAAAGATTAGCTAAAATAGCTCCTAACTTATTTGCATAAGGACGTAACGCTTGAATGGCATTCTGTGCACGACGTAACTTTGCCGCACTCACCATCTTCATCGCTTTCGTGATTTGCTGGGTACTATTTACGGAAACAATTCGGTTTCGAACCTCTTTTAAATTTGCCATGTTGATTTCAATTAAGAATTCAGAATTAAGAATTCAGAATTATATATTTACTTTTTACTATCTATAATCCTTTCCTTGGGGGTAATTATGAATTATACCTCATGCTACGAAGACGAGAGGGGGCAATTCGCAATTAAACCTCGCGCAGCGCAGACGGTGAGGGGGTAATTCTGAATTCATAATTCTGAATTCTGAATTAAATCGAGTTATTTCTCTTCGTTGAATTAATAATACTAACCAACAGTCGAATTAACTCATCCAAGTCTAATTTCAATGTTGGATCAATTTTCAATATTTTTAAATCTATAAGCGTCAACCAATAATTAGTTTCTTCAGCTTCTTTCAATGCTATACCCAATTTATTGATGAAATCAGCGGTGCTTACAGCACGTTGTGACTCATTAATATTGGCACCGATGCTGGTTCCACTTCTTACCAATTGATTTGCTAACTGATAATGCTTCTGATCTATAACTAATTGATGTAAGTCAAGAATTTTAGAAGCAAAATCAAATGATTTGTTAAGAACGATATTATCCCTTTTCATTTTGAATAGTTTGAAGCAAGGGTTTTGCGAACTATCCATTTTAATTCAGAATTCAGAATTATGAATTCAGAATTATTATTTCTTGGAATATTTTAATTTATTCCTTTTTAGATTATACTTTTAATTACTCCGAAATTCCTAATTCTCCAGCCCGCGAAGCGGAAGTGGGGGGAATTCTGAATTCTGATCCCGATAGCTATC
>JANOPQ010000258.1:0-7209 GCA_031421935.1 Bacteroidota bacterium
TAATGCCAAGCATGCGAGTATTATTTTTGACTTGTTCATTCTTGTTTGATTATTTATTTGAATTGTTTTGGATAAGAAATAATAAGAAGCTTTTATCAACTATTGCAAAATAATAGTGGAACAAATGATCCCACGACTAAAGTAAATTAAAACTAAACGATGGGTGGTCTTAAATCATTTACGCCACAAAGTACAGATTCAGATTCAATAAAAACTGGAAAACTAAATTCTTCCCCTTGATCGATAAATAAAATCTCTACCATTGACACAGCAATCGCAATCACTTCCGACTTTACTTGTGGATTATTTCCTTGCCTATTCTCTCGATCGTCTTGCTCTCTGAATTCTTTTTTCAGATGGCACATTCCATGACAGAGATTGTTGACTACATCTTTTTTTTCACAGAGTGTACTTGCAAAATAATCTTGACGCAATTCATAATCTAAAAACAATAGCGACTTCGTGAATGATCCCATTAGAAACACCACCATCATCATTAAAAATAAAAAGCGTTTTAGCATGAATACAAATATACAAGACTATTCTTTTCAATATGTTGGATAATCGAAATTAACTTGCTGATTCACCTCAGTTATCATAATTATCTTATTAATAATTAGCAACATACAAATTGAAATGATGGTAATTATGACTTAAAAGTGACAAATTCAAAAAGTAAAACAAATGTAGGCTTAGGAATTAAAATCATTTATCGATATAAACTCAGTAACCCGCGTTCGGTTCTCGATTTCAAATCGGGACCTTGATATTTAATTTGCCAAATGTAAATTCCATTCTGACAAAATTCGTTTTCATACATTCCATCCCAGCCTATTTCTTGCTCTTCCGTAACAAATAATTCTTGTCCGTAGGTATTAAATATTCTCATGGAATATGTAAAAACATCTCCTGAAAACGATCTAAAAAAATCATTAACTCCATCATCATTGGGAGTAAAAGATGATGGGACAAACATTCCTGTAAAACACCGCTCTCGAATAAATACAGAATCTTGTCCTGTGCATCCTGACGAGTCAGTAACCGTCACTGCATACCAACCCGTATCGGTTACCATTAATGTATTTGTAGTACTCCCTGTCGACCATAAATAGGAATCGAATTCTCCAGGTTGTAAGGCGATTACATCTCCACTACAAAATAATATATCGGTAGGTAAACTTGGATTAGGTCCACCATCACCATTTACTACTACTTCATAATCTTCTGTTAAAGTACACATTGAATCTGCCGTCAAAGTCACTTGATAATTCCCTACAGGCAAATTAGAAAGTGTTGGACCCGTTTGAGGTAGGGTTGTATTCCAAATCAATTGTAAATTGGGGTAGGGCGATATTGTTAGTTGAATGGAACCATCATCAGAGCCATTACAGGTCAATGGAAAAATTTCAGCACTGATATCAGGAATAATAACGGTTCTTACTTCAGTAATAATTCCAATACAAGGTTCATCTAAGGTAAAGGAAACGGTATAGGTTCCGGGAGAAGAAAAAGTATGAATGTCGGTGAAATTCGTAGACGTATTACTTCCCGAAGCAGGATCGCCAAAATTCCAGGATTGCGTTGTCGGACAGTCGCCACCGTTAGCTTCAAATCGAACGCGGTTATTGGTCTCGCAAGTGTATGTAAAATCCAGCATGGGTTCGGGGAGATTGGAAATCGAAAAACTATCAATTGCCAAGCCATCGTAATTATTACACGAAGTACCAGAACTAAATGTAAATCGAAAAAGCACATCGGACTCACCAGCCAAATTACTTAAACAATAAGAAGCCGTTACCCATTGCCCGCTTCCATTGCCTCCTAAACAGGATCCATTGGTGGGCAATGTACTTCCCGACCAACCTGTAGTGGGTGATGCTAATCCATTGAGATTGGTAATAGAAGGGGAATTGAACCAATTAGCAGTTTTGCAATTCGAATTGATACTATTAAAACCCACATTTTGCCATGAACTTCCTGAATTCGTAGAATACTGCAAGTTTCCTCCATCATACTGACGCTCTGTATCCCAAAAAATTAAAAATTGAACATAAGGTCGAGGGACCGAAGTAAAATCAAAACAAGGACTCTGAACCCATGCTTTTTCTCCACCATTGTAGGTTGCATTGGTCAATCCACCTGAAATCCAACACGAATTCCCACTTCCAGCGCCTGTAATTCGAACTTTAGCTGGGGTTCCCCATGTCCAATCACTATTCGCACCTCCCGAGATCCAACCTGAAGGCCCCGTCTCAAAATCTTCTAAGAAAGGATAAGTTGACAAACACTGCGCGCATATAGTGCTATCTACCAATAATATAAGTAAAATAAAATACAGATAGCTGCGCTTCATGATTTGCAAAGTTGAGGAATAATTTCAATTTCTAAACTATGAACCGATTGATTCCTTCAGAATTCTGCTTCATTCAATTCCAAATTCAATTTCACAGATGAAGGAATCAAAATTTGATCATGAAGCTTCGTCTCGCGATACCATCAATAGAAAAGAAAGATGAAAATTGTCATGAAGAGTGTAACCGAATAAGTATATATCTTAATTATCTTTACCCCAATCAAAATCGAAAGCATGAAAAAATCTTTACAAACAATTCTCGCATTAACCACCATTATTGCTGGCTTCACTTTAGAAGTGAATGCACAGCGATACGTAACCGAGATCTTCCCTGCTTCTTCAAAGGCAGCAAATATTATTTACGGTAATAATATGAATGTGTTATCGGGCACCCCTTCTCCATTAGATTTAAAAATGGACGTTTATACACCTGCCGGAGCAACAGATCCATTAACACAACGTCCTTTGATTATCATTATGCATACTGGAAGTTTTCTTCCTCCGGTAATTAATGGTCAGCCTACAGGATCAAAATCAGATAGTACATTGGTAGCCATGTGTACTCAATTTGCAAAACGTGGATATGTAGCAGCATCCATGGCTTACCGTCAAGGATGGAATCCAGCAGCTGTAGGTCCAACGGGACAAGATATTCGTACTGGCACCTTGTTACAAGCTGTATATCGCGGATTACAAGATGCAAAAGCTTGTGTACGTTATTTCAGAGCTAATGCAGATACAGGTGGCAATACTTATGGAATTGATCCTAACAAAATTATTTTAGGTGGTGTAGGTACCGGTGGATACATTGCACTTGCTTATTCAACTTTAGATGATCCAGCAGAAATTGCACTTCCTAAATTTTTAGCAAATGCAAATGATGCTACTTATGGATTTGTGGCTGGATCACCGTATGTGAATCAAGCACTATTAGGAGACTTTGAAGGATATGGTGGAATTCCACAATTAAATAATCCAAACAATTCACCTGGATACCCAAGTAATGTTCAGTTTGTATTTAATATGGGTGGAGCGTTAGGTGATACTTCTTGGACTGAACCGGGCGATGCACCTACTGTTGCTTTTCACGTTGTGGGCGATCCATTTGCTCCGTACGGTGTGGGAAGTGTAATTGTACCAACCACTGGTGATTTCGTAGTTGAAGTTGGTGGAAGTCGCGAAGCCGTTCGTTTGGCTTATAATTATGGTAATAATAATTGTTTTGCGAATGCAGGCTTTACAGATGCATTAACTACTTATGCAAATACAGTGAACGAAGGTTATGAAGGTTTGTATCCTTTCTTTACTAGTCCAGCACAACAAGCAGGACCTTGGGAGTGGTATGATTCTACGGCTACAGTATTCTATGCATCTTTCCTTCCTCCTCCTTACAATACACAAGGTGGAGCAGCATACAGCAATTCACTATTAACGAATCCAGATATGTCAAAGGCAAAAGCATTGGCGTATATAGATACCGTTATGGGCTATATGAATCCTAGAATTGTTTATTGTTTAAACTTATCGACTGGCTTAAACGATGATTTAATTTCTGAGTCTGGAATTAGTTTCTTACCAAACCCTGCAAATGAAAGAACAACAATTAGTACAAGCAAGAAAGAATTGATTCGTGCAGTGACTGTATTTGATGTGATGGGTAAACAAGTCTATTTCCAAAATCAAATTGATCAACCGTCTGTAGTTTTAGAAAGAAATCAATTAGAAGCAGGTGTTTATCTTGTGAAAGTAAATTTAGATCGTGGCGTAGCAACAAGTCGCGTTATTTTCCGTTAATTTAATAAAATATAAAAGCCGTCTCGTCAAAATAACGAGACGGCTTTTTACTAGGATGAAACGAACTCTTTTATTCCTTCTGCTGTGGATGAGTGCTGTGGGGACGGCTCAAACGCAACACTTACATTATCTCGTACGCCTAGGCGATGAGCAAATGGGTGATATGCGTGCCACCAAGACGATAGGGAGTAAAGAAAAATATTTGATAGAGAGTAAAATCAAAGTCGAAAAAATGATTAAAATGGATTTGCTTTATAAGATTGAATCCATCTTCGAAAAAAATATTTTGCAACTATCGACTGCGCATGAAACTTCAAACGGAAAAGTACAAACCAATAGCGAAACGAAACGAAACTCGACAGGCTATGGCGTAACGACAAAAAAGGAAACTAAAACAATTATTCATAAGGGTATCACTTTTAATATATGCAAACTGTATTTTGAAGAGCCTGTAGGACTCCACTTGATTTGGTCAGATACTTTTGGAGAAATGCTTCCCATAAAACCAGCGGGTGAACATCGATACGAAATCATTTTACCCAATGGAAAAAGAAGCTACTACAGCTACTTTAAAGGAATTTGCACCTTGGTAGAAACAGAAATTATGTTTGGCAAATTAACATTTACACTTACAAAATAAAAAAGCAACGCTAAAAAAATAATGAAGAATACCCGTGCAGTCATTCTTATTTGTTCCTTGTTGATGGGATGTACATCATCCTATGCACAAAAAAATGTAACGACGTTTGGACTCACCGTACGTCCCGGATTTCCCAATCAGTTTTTAGGCGCGAGTGCCGATGAATTTAATGATAGCACTATCTTTTATAAAATAAATCAGAATTCAGGAATTAGTTTTGGTGCCTTGGTGCGACATGGTATTACCAATCGACTGTCGTTAGAGACTGGAATTATTTATACCAAGCGTAATTATGATATGAGTATCACTGATACCAGCTTCACTGGCAAAAGTAATTTTTCCATCATCGGATATGAAATTCCGCTTTCCGCATTAGTGTTTATTCAATTGGATGAAAAACTTTGGATGGATGCAGGCTTAGGTGCCAACTTAAATATTTTTCCTTCTGATGTGACAACGTATCAAGATTATTTTATTCAATTCAGCGCGAGAAAGCAAAAGGTAAACGGCGGTGTGATGGGACATTTAGGAGTAGAATATCGCACAGCAAAATCAGGTTATTTTTATGTCGGTTTGGTTTACTTAAGATCGCTCAGCACCATTTACAGAACCTTGGTTGAATATTATCCAGAAAGAGATTTTGATAAACTTCCCACCGCTACAGGAAGAACAACGTTAGGCGGAGATTATTTTGGAATTGATTTTAAGTATTTTTTCCACGAAGATCCGGAGAAAAGGGAGAAGAGGAAGAAGAAGAATTAAGAATTCAGAATTTAGAATTCAGAATTATGTTTCGATAGCTATGTGATATAAACTTGCAGCTTGATTCCTTGATAATCAATTGAAAAATCTGTAATTTAAACTGTGCTATTAAAATTTCTCTAATTCCTTGTCTTTTAATTTTATTCCCTTACTTTTGGTATAGCCTTATAAACCTACTACCATGCTTACTTCCTACACTTCGAGATTTAAATTCACCTTTTTAATTGCTTTTAGTATTTTTTTAGTTTTTGCTAGCTTGAAGCTAAAGGCACAAACAACTATTACTCCTGATTTTGGCTCTATAAATCATCCCATACCTTTCGATATTTTTGGTTTCAATGGTTCGGGAACTTTAAAGGCCGAACAAAGCTGGAACGATATTCTAAATAATCAAGCATCTTTAACCAGATTACAGGATCTAAATGCACGAGTCCTACGCTATTCGGGTGATACTTTAGGAAATTATTGGGATTGGAGACGTGGCTGGTTTTTGAAAAGTCACGATTTGCCTGATGGAATTTTTTTGCCTGAAAATTATGATCCTGAAATTCCTAGTAACTCGGGAAGTATCTCCTTTGATAATAAATTAGAGACTTTTCTCAATTGTTTATCGCCTTCTCATGCCAAGCCTGTGTGACAAATGAATATTATGACTTCCGATTTCAGTTATGAACTAGCAACATTGTATGCAGCTAAAATCAAAGGGGTAACTTCTGAGTATATTGAATTAGGAAATGAATTTTATTTGGGCGATTCAGATTACCGATTGGTTTTCCCTAATGTGGATCAATATGCAGAAAAGGCAATGGATTGGTCAAGTCGCATTAAAAGTATACCCCCATTTTCAAATGCTAAAATTGCAGCACTAGGATCGGAAAGTGATTCTGAATTTGATCCAGGAAGAAAGCGTTTATGGTTAGGTAGGTTATTAGAAAACCTGAATGGAAATACGGATATTGAGGCGATCATTCTACATCAATATAATTCAGCTAAATTCACTCTTAATGCCGCTGCATGCTCTTTCACTGACGCTGATGCTAGAAAAGCTTTCGCAAATATAATTCTAAGTACCCGAGAACTGGTTAACGATGAAGTTGCTCAGATTTCAAATGCAGGAATGGAAACTTGGATCACAGAATTTAATTTGAATGATAAAAAGCATGCTATACATGGAACTTGGTTTAACGCTATGTTTTCAAGTTCTATGCTTTTAACCTATTTAGAAGGGAGTAACATTACTAAGATAATGCCGCATACTTTATCAGGAGATGGGATTTTTTCAGGAATGTATTCAAATAGTGACGGACTAAACTTTGGTCAAAATAGTGGTGGATTTTTAGGTTACTTATCTTGTAACGCAGCCCCGACCCCTGTCACTCGTCAATGGGAGTTAACTGCACTCGGCAATGCCATTGCCTTAATTACTACAGCTGCTGATGGTGCTACCTCAGTAAAAAATGTAGACTTCTCCGGTCCTAATGCTGTAGTGTTAGACGGTAATGTAAGTCCGGACATTTACGAATTGAGCGGATGGTATTTTTACAAAGAGGCAGTTAAAGGCGATTTTATTTTGGTAAATTATGCTGAAAATCCTAATCCAATTGATTTAGATGCCATTTTAACTAGTAATAACACACCGCTTTCTTCCACCAACTTAACT
>JANOPQ010000259.1:0-11069 GCA_031421935.1 Bacteroidota bacterium
AACGCATGAAATGCGTTTCTACACTAACGATACCCCAATAATTTTTCTTCCAACTTTTTAAAGTCAATCGGTTTCACCAACAGTTCATCTGCTCCAAGTCGCATCGCTTTTTGGGTGTGCTCATGGTCTCCATAAGCCGAAATCATCATTACTTTTA
The DNA here is from genome assembly GCA_031421935.1 of Bacteroidota bacterium. Classification (GTDB taxonomy): domain Bacteria; phylum Bacteroidota; class Bacteroidia; order AKYH767-A; family OLB10; genus JAJTFW01. Next base: position 158 of record JANOPQ010000259.1, read on the forward strand.
ATTCCGGGTATTCGCTTTTTACTTTTTCTAATAATTCAAATCCGGTCATGCCTGGCATGTTGATATCGGATAGAATTAACGCAATGTCAGGACTTCCCGGTTGATGTAAAAATGCTAAAGCTTCTTCACCTGAAAAAGCAAAATCAATATTAATTTCACCTTCACGAATGGATTTACGGAAACGTTGTTTGAATAATAATTCTACATCTTGTTCGTCATCTACTACTAGAATTTTGAATGCCATGCTGTGGAATTTTTTAGTGAGTAGTTAATGGAAGTTGAATAATAAATTCAGTGAATTCGTTTGCGATACTTTGGATTTCAATTTTTCCTTGATGAGATTTAGTGATGATGTCGTAACTCATGCTGAGTCCTAATCCCGTTCCTTGCCCTGATGGTTTAGTCGTAAAGAAAGGTTGAAAGATTTTATCAACCTTTTCTTTCGGGATGCCGGTACCGTTATCTTTAATTCTTATTTCTACTTTATTATCCTGTAATGCCGTTGTAATTTTTAATTCGCTTTTGAAAGCTGGATTGGTCACTGTTTTTTCTCTCAATGCATAAAAAGCATTGTTGGCAATGTTTAAAAAAACCCGACTTAAATCTTGTGGAATAACATAGAATGGTGGTATCGTCGATTCGAATTGTTCCTTGATAGCACATTGAAAATCTTTGTGCGTCGCCCGTACGCCATGATAAGCTAGGTTTATGCTTTCATAAACAAGTTGATTTATTTCGACTAGTTCTTTTTCTCCGCTCCCTTCACGACTATGTTGCAACATACTTTTCACAATGCGCTCTGCACGTTTTCCGTGATGATGAATTTTTTTCAAGCTTTCGTTGAGCTCTTTCGCAAGTTCAATTTTTTCTTGTTCAGATTTTGCTTCTAACAATTCACTCACTACGTCTAAAGTGCCCTCCGAAAAATTTACAACGAAGTTCAACGGATTTTGAATTTCATGTGCGATGCCCGCGGTAAGTAGTCCTAACGAAGCCATCTTTTCACTTTGCAGCAGTTGATCTTGTGTTTCACGAAGTTGTTTCAATGTGTTTTCTAATTCTGTGTTAGAAGCCTGCAATTTCAAATTACTTTTTTTCTTGAAGAGATAACGGTTGTATAAGAAAGCAAGAAATGCAAGCGCGGCAATGGATAATCCCATCAACAAATTTTTGAAGTTTTTCTGCTTGGCAAGTTGTAATTCTTGTCGGGCCATATCACGTTGCTGTACTGCTTTCTCTTTCGTGAGTTGCTCTACTTCTGCTGTCTTTACTTCCAACGCTTCGTCTTTTTGATTTAACTCTACATCGGTTTTGGTGATGAGTTGACTCAGTTCGAGTTGCCCTCCATCAGCAGGTGTCCCGTTTTGATGTTGTTTTTTTAGTAAATCAATAACCAATTCTTTCTCTCTAGTTTGCCATTTATTTTCGAAATCGCTCAATTTAGCTTTAGAGCGTTTCCCTAATGACTCTTTAATGCCGATGTACTTCTCATGAAACGCATCTGCCTTCTCAAAATTATTTTGATAGCTAAATAAAGTGAAAAGTTGCATGCAAGCATCTTTGGTGAGTTGATGGACAAGGAGCTGGTTGTCGAACGTTAGGCTTTTATTAAATTCCTCTAGTGCTAGTTCGAATTTACCTCTCTTGAAATAAACAAGACCAAGGTTTCTGTATATTATTCCATTTAATATATTTTCATTGGAACCAGAAGCGTTGGTGAGTGCCGACTTAAAACTCTCTGTTGCTTTATTGTATTCATTATTTCGAAGTTGTAATTCACCTAATGAATTTAAAGAGATTGCCGCAAGCGTCGTTTTCTTTTGTGCGGCGAACGATTTAGAAACTCTACTATAATATTCCTCAGCTGACTTCAAATCATTTAATTCAAAGCACACTTGGGCAAGTTGCGATAAAAGGTAGTCTTCAGTTTCACGAGAAGTCTTCGAAATATTTTTTTGATGCGCTTCTTTATAATAGTCTAATGCTTTCTCGTTTTGATTAAGAAGGCGATAGGCTAATCCTATTTTAGCAAATATTTCAATCTCCGATTTTACATCATTACTTTGTACGGCAACTTCAAGTGCTTGTGAAAAATAAGGGAGCGCATTTTGTGGCTGATTTTTCATCAGTAAACTCATGCCCATAGCTTGAGCTGCGGCCATTGTTTTAACGGAATTTTTTTCCTTTTGGCCTTCTTGCAACTTTTTCCGAGTGGCGTTTTCGTCAATGGAAAGAGGGGTGCTATTTTTTTGAAAACGAGGAAAGGTTAGCTCATTCGTAATCCGATTTTTTTGAATCCATGAGTTGAAATCGCTAACTTGTGCTTTAAGTAAGGTCGACTGAATCAGAAACGCACTTAAAAAAAGCATCAAGTTAATTTGAAGCTTGGGCAAGGATATATGGAATCGATTATTGCTCATCCGCCCCATGAATATGGATGCTGTTTTGATGGGCAAAAAGTAGTGAAAAAATATGGATTTATTTTTAACGCTTGGCAGTAACAGTTGCTGATACGCTTTCTCCTTTCTTTGAAATTTGTTTTGCCATTTCAAAAACTTCTTGTCTGCTGCGATTTAATTGTTTAGCTTCTTCAACCTGTTGATCATGAAAATTTGGAAAATGCATCAAGCTCGAAATATCTTCTAAGTTCAAGTTTATCTGAGATGAAATCTCCTCCACCTTCTGTAGGCAGGATTCAATTTTCTTTAGCTCTTTTTGCTGATCTTTTTTGATTTTCATTGGTTAATTGTTTTTCTGGTGTGGTATGCTAAGATAATGGAGGAATAATAGTCGAAAGTTAATTGTTTTAGATGGTTTTCAACATGCTGAGGTGCATAAGGTTTAGAAATAATTGTTGGCTGAGCTAAAAACTTTAAAATATTTACACTGTTATAACGTTGTGTGTGCAATAACATTATATCCCTAAACAAGATTATGAATTATTTATGTTTAGGTTAAAAAAAGGACTTGACAAGCGCGATTTAATGTGTAACTTGCGCTCCTATTAAAATGGCCTCTCTAGGGAGATTTAAAGTGTGTATAGAGCTAAATAACAGAAAGATATGCGTCAACTAAAAATAACAAAATCGATTACCAATCGCGAAAGCGCGTCTTTTGAGAAGTACCTCCAGGAAATTGGAAAAGAAGAATTAATCACAGCCCAAATCGAAGTTGAGCTTGCTCAAAAGATTCGTGCTGGAGACCAAAAAGCACTTGAAAAGCTAGTTAGAGCTAATTTGAGATTCGTTGTCTCAGTAGCTAAACAATATCAAACTCAAGGCCTTAGCCTTCCAGATTTGATCAATGAAGGAAACTTAGGATTGATTAAAGCAGCCAAGAAATTTGATGAAACCCGTGGTTTTAAGTTCATTTCTTATGCCGTTTGGTGGATTCGTCAAAGTATTATGCAAGCCTTGGCTGAGCAAGCACGTATTGTACGTTTGCCGCTTAACCAATTGGGAGCTGCTAATAAAGTAAAGAAAGCATTTTCTGAATTAGAGCAAAAGTTTGAACGTGAACCAAGTCCTGAAGAATTAAGCGCTGTGCTCGATCTTCCAATGGATAAAGTGGCTAACACGATGAAAATGCCAGGAAAGCACGTTTCAATGGATGCGCCTCTTGTTCAAGGTGAAGATTCTACTTTGTTGGATGTGCTCGAAAACGGAGATAGCCTCGGTGCCGATTCCGCTTTGATTACAGAATCTTTGCAAAAGGAAATTAATCGCTCTTTAGCAACGTTGAGTGAGCGTGAACAAGATGTGGTGAAAATGTTTTACGGCATTGGTATCCAACATGGTCTTTCTTTGGAAGAAATCGGAGAAAAATTCGATCTTACCTCAGAGCGTGTTCGCCAAATCAAAGAAAAAGCAATTAAAACGTTACGTCAGAACTCTAGAAATAAGCTGTTAAAAGCCTATTTAGGTTAAAATATTATTTTGAAAGAGCAACGATGTCGATGATGTCGTTGCTTTTTTGTTTTATTTTTTTTGATGGGCTATTTTTTTTGATGGATGCACGGATCTTTTTTTGATGTTGTGGTAATCAAAAAAGAACACTTCATTCTTAATTGATTTTTTATCAAAGGTGAACCATCTCCTTTTTTTGATGTGTTCAAAAACAATGCGATTCTGTTCAAAAGATAAAGTCGATATTTTTGATATTCTACTCTAATTTGTTTTCTTTTGTACTAAGCATTTCGCCTATTATTTCATCCTCCATTCACCCACCTTACTTCAAAAATTTATGACCAACTTCAACAGTAACGACGAAATTCTATTGCAAGAAAACAAAGATCGTTTTGTTTTATTCCCAATTAAATATGACAAAATTTGGTCGATGTACAAGCAAGCAGAAAATAGTTTCTGGACTGCTGAAGAAGTTGATTTAAGTGTTGATTTAAAAGACTGGGATCGTTTGAATGATGGCGAACGTCATTTTATTTCTCATGTGCTTGCATTCTTTGCAGCTAGCGACGGAATTGTAAATGAAAATTTAGCAGTGAACATGATGAGCGAAGTGCAACTTCCAGAAGCTCGTTGTTTTTATGGTTTTCAAATTATGATGGAAAACATTCACTCAGAAATGTATTCTTTGCTGATTGATACTTACGTTAAAGACCCCGCAGAAAAACATCGTTTGTTTAATGCGATCGATACTGTTCCTTGCGTAAAGAAGAAAGCGGATTGGGCTTTGAAGTATATTAATAATGGATCGTTTGTGCATCGCTTGATTGCTTTCGCAGCCGTAGAAGGAATTTTCTTTAGTGGATCTTTCTGCTCCATCTTCTGGTTGAAGAAACGCGGATTAATGCCCGGACTTTCTACCTCTAACGAATTTATTTCTCGCGACGAAGGTTTGCATTGTGACTTTGCATGTTTGCTTTATGGAATGTTAAAGCATAAGTTAACAGAAGAAGAAGTAACTGCAATTATCACGGATGCTGTTTCTATTGAAAAGGAATTTGTGACCGATGCACTTCCCGTAAAATTAATTGGAATGAACGCTGATTTAATGTGTAATTACATTGAGTTCGTAGCCGATCGTTTGTTGAACTCATTGAATTGTCCAAAAGTGTATAACCGCGAAAATCCTTTCGATTTTATGGAGACAATTTCATTAGAAGGAAAAACTAATTTCTTCGAAAAACGCGTTTCAGAATATAAGAAAGCCGGCGTAGGCGTTGATCCCGCTGATCAAGAATTGAAATTTAACGAGGAATTTTAATATTCCACAGTAAAAATAAAACGCATTTGGTATAAGATCAAATGCGTTTTTTATTTTTTGAAGATGTTGTTTTCGGAAGTATTTTATTACAGTTAATTCGCCTTGAAAATTTTTCGGTAATCGTTCATCAACTCCGATTCTACCATTTTAATTCTAGGCACTAAAACACGATCTTCAATGAGTCCGTGAATGCATAAGTCGCGCTCCAAATGTTGGAGTTGACTTAATAGGATTCGATAGGGCGTGATATTCGTGAAAGGTGGGTCGTGAGCTAATATAGTTTCTTGAATATGCGTTAAATTTTTATCGGAATCATCGTGATGGTCGATTTCAAATTCTTCCAGTGAAAAACGTTTGTTGTTCTTAAAGAATTGAAAAGCACTCATTCCTTTCTTGTGCATCTCTAGTAAAAAATCAACATAGGGCAATAGATGTTGCTCTTCTTCGCAAATATGTAAACTCAATTGGATTTTATAGGATGAATAAAAATCCTTCAAAATAGTTAGTAAGGGATGTTCATCGTTGTAATCTTGCAATAACAGTTGGATGCTTTGCTCAATCTCTGGTAATTTCGTAAATAAATATAGTCGATGCGTTCTACGAATGTAATCTACAATAAACTCAATGGGGAAATTTTGAAAAACAGCAGCATTAAATTGTTTCGGCGATTCAAATACATGACTTAATTCATCAATGAGCTCGTTGAACTTGTTGATGTCAACGGAAACAGAATTGTTCGCCGGGAAGCCGTAGCGTTGAAGAATCTGGTCGGTGTAATAATTTGGATACATAAAGCGCGTCGTTAAGACTACAAAGATAAGAGTCCATCTACTTTTGTCCAGTGATTTTTATCAACTATTCAATGAGGTTATAAACAGCAAAAAAGTTATTGAAAATAGTTCTTGCAATATTGAAAAGATTTTATATAATGATTCATTTATCGGCTTCGCTGCAATTTTTCTCTATACCAGACTATTGATGTTGAGATAAAACAGCTTCCATTCGAACAAGAGTTTCTTTGATTTCTTCCTCACTCGTATTTTTTCCGATACTGATGCGAACACTGCTGTAAATTTCTTGCTCACTCAATCCCATGGCTTTCAATACATGCGATGGCTGTGGGATAGCCGATGTGCAAGCCGATCCCATGCTCATCCCTATATTCGGCAACGCTTTGATGATTTGTTCGCTCTTGATTTTCGGGAAACAAATATTGCTGGTGTTAGGAAGGCGTGACTTAATGCTTCCGTTGATGAATCCATGCCCTAACTCTATGGTAAGTTGCTGCTCTAAAAAAGTTCTCCAACGAGAAGTATGTATCCCATAATCCCAACCTCCTTCGTTCGCTAATTCACATGCTTTTCCAAACCCAACTATGGCAGGTACATTTAATGTTCCTGATCGTAATCCGCGCTCATGTCCACCGCCAGTAATTTGAGCATTTAATGAAACGCGTGGATTTTTTCTTCTTACATATAAAGCACCAATCCCTTTCGGACCATAAATTTTATGAGCGGATAAAGTACAAAGATCCAACGATTGCTCATCTACATTCACCCTCACTTTTCCAATAGCTTGCGTCGTATCACTCAAGAATATTATTTTTTTCTCTCTACAAAGTCTTCCAATCTCCCCGCAATCTTGTATGACACCCGTTTCGTTATTGGCCATCATCACGGCTACCAAAATAGTATCATCACGAAATAGTTTTTGCAATTCTATCAAATCAATTCTTCCTTCTCGATCAACACTTAATATACTGTATTCAATTCCTGCTTTTGTTAAATCTTGAACCGTATCTAAAATAGCTTTATGTTCAGTAGCACAAACGATCATGTGTTTTCCAACAGATGAGTACGCTTGAGCAACGCCACGAATTGCCAGATTTAATGCTTCCGTAGCTCCAGAAGTGAATATAATTTCATTGGGTTCGGCACCAATCAACTGTGCCACTTGTTCTCTTGCTCGTTCTACTACCGCCGATGCCGCCCATCCCCAGGCATGAGTAGAGCTTGCCGCATTGCCAAATTGTTGTGTGAAATAAGGAAGCATGGCCTCCAATACTTTTGGATCGACGGGCGTAGTGCTATTATAATCAAGGTAAATGGATTCCATGTCAATGCAAAGTTCCGAAATGTAAGTCAATTTTTTACGAAGAAAGTTCAAGGAAGGGAATCTTTCCTTTTCGTCAAATATTTAATTGGATAAGAATTATCTTTGCCGCCATGTCTACCATTACCATCAAAAAGCTAAGCGGCGAAGATTTATTCAAGAATATCATCAGCCATTCCAAAGAGTACGGATTTATTTTCCAATCCAGTGAAATTTATGATGGCCTCAGTGCTGTATACGATTACGGGCAGATGGGCGTAGAGCTCAAGAAGAATTTGCGCGACTATTGGTGGAAAGCGATGGTGCAGTTGAATGAAAATATTGTAGGCATCGATGCCGCCATCTTCATGCATCCAACTACTTGGAAAGCTTCCGGACACGTGGATGCATTTAGTGATCCATTGATTGACAATAAAGATTCGAAGAAAAGATATCGTGCCGATGTGCTCATCGAAGAACACGTAGCTAAAATTGAAGCGAAGATCGAGAAGGAAGTAGAAAAAGCAAAAAGTCGTTTTGAGAATTTTGATGAAACGATGTTTCGTTCTACGAATCCGCGCGTAGTAGAAAATCAAAAGAAGATCGATGAAATCAATGCGCGTTTTAAAGCAGCATTGGAAGAAGATAAACTGGATGATGTAAAACAAATCATCATTGATTTAGAAATTACTTGTCCCGTGAGTGGAACGCGCAACTGGACCGATGTGCGTCAATTTAATTTAATGTTCAATACACAGTTGGGATCGGTGAGCGAAGAAGCAAGTACAATTTATTTACGTCCTGAAACAGCGCAAGGAATTTTTGTTAATTTTTTGAACGTGCAAAAAACAGGTCGAATGAAAATTCCATTTGGTATTGCACAAACAGGAAAAGCATTTCGTAATGAAATTGTAGCACGTCAATTTATTTTCCGCATGCGTGAGTTCGAGCAAATGGAGATGCAATTTTTCGTGAAGCCAGGTACCGATTTGCAATGGTATGAGCAGTGGAAAAAAACACGCATGGCTTGGCACAACAGTCTTGGATTTCCAGAGAGTAAATATCGTTTTCATGATCATATTAAATTAGCGCATTATGCCAATGCTGCTTGCGACATTGAATTTGAATTTCCATTTGGATTTAAAGAATTAGAAGGGATTCACTCTCGCACCGATTTCGATTTAAGAAATCATGAAAAGTTTAGCGGAAAAAAATTGCAGTACTTCGATCCGGAAGACAATGAAAATTATATTCCTTATGTGGTGGAAACTTCTGTTGGGTTAGATCGTCTTTTCTTAGCCACGATGTCACAAGCGTATATGGAAGAGATGTTGGAAGATGGTAGTTCCCGTGTCGTATTAAAAATTCCACCATTTTTAGCTCCATATAAAGTAGCGGTATTACCTTTAATTAAGAGAGACGGACTCCCTGAAAAAGCACGTGAGATCATGAATCAATTGAAGTTGGATCATCTGTGTATTTACGAGGAGAAAGATTCGATTGGAAAGCGTTATCGAAGAATGGATGCCATTGGCACTCCACTTTGCATAACCATCGATCATCAATCGTTGGAAGACAATATGGTTACCTTGCGCGACCGCGATACCATGCAGCAAGAACGTGTGAGTATTGATGAGTTGATGAATCTAGTAGAAGCGAAGGTTAGTATTCGTGCACAGCTACAGAAGTTGATTTAGGAGATTAAGGATTCTATTACTTTGAGTGAAGTCAACTTCAATTTTGTTTGATCGTTTAAGCCATGAACATTAAAACGAGTTTTTAGTGTTTATTTCTTTTGACTTTTTTTGCGCACATCTTATAAATGTATTAAAGAGCAGTTAATTTCATTTTTAATTTATTAAATTTTAATTCGAATTTTCTAGAATAAAAATCTTTTGTTACAGGTACGGACGCCCAATTTTCTTAGTTTAAAAAATCTACTTTTTGATTATTATTCTTAGAGCCTTTTCATATTTTAAAACATATGGATTTTAAAGGGTGATTCTTATAAAAATTCGACATACATAGAAGAATTCTATTTTAAAAAATTGTTAATTGTCCCAATTTCTTGTTTTTTACTTTTATTCCCTTACATTTGGTTTAAATCTAATCTTTGTCGACCATGCTTACTTCCAAAATTTCGAGATTCAACTTCTCCTATTTCTTCGTAGTTAGTGTATTCTTCTGCTTTTCTCAATTAGAGTTAAAAGCACAAGTCTCACCCTCCTTCGGCACTATAAATCATTCCATACCTTTCGATATTTTTGGCTTTAATGGTTCGGGAACTTTAAAGGCCGACCAAAGCTGGAACGATATTCTAAATAATCAAGCTTCTTTAACCAGGTTACAGGATCTAAATGCACGAGTGCTACGCTATTCGGGTGGTACTTTAGGAAATTATTGGGATTGGAGACGTGGCTGGTTTTTGAAAAGTCATGATTTACCTGATGGAATTTTATTACCTGAAAATTATGATCCTGAAATTCCTAGTAACTCGGGAAGTATCTCCTTTGATAATAAATTAGAGACTTTTCTCAATTGTTTATCGCCTTCTCATGCCAAGCCTATGTGGCAAATGAACATCCTGACTTCCGATTTCAGTTATGAACTCGCAACATTGTATGCAGCTAAAACCAAGGGCGTAACTTCTGAGTATATTGAATTAGGAAATGAATTTTATTTAGGTGATTCCGATTACCGATTGGTTTTCCCTAATGTGGATCATTATGCAGAAAAGGCAATGGATTGGTCAAGTCGCATTAAAAGCATACCCCCATTTTCTAATGCTAAAATTGCAGCACTAGGATCGGAAAGTGATTCTGAATTTGATCCAGGAAGAAAGCGTTTATGGTTAGGTAGGTTATTAGAAAACCTGAATGGAAATACAGATATTGAGGCGATCATTCTGCATCAATATAATTCAGCTAAATTCACTCCTAATGCCGGTGAATGCTCGACTACTTTCTTTGATGCTGATGCAAGAAAGGCCTTCGCAAATATAATTCTAAGTACCCGAGAACTTGTTAACGATGAAGTTGCTCAGATTTCAAATGCAGGAATGGAAACTTGGATCACAGAATTTAATTTGAATGATAAAAAGCATGCTATCCATGGAACTTGGTTTAACGCTATGTTTACAAGTTCTATGCTTTTAACCTATTTAGAAGGGAGCAACATTACTAAGATAATGCCGCACACTTTATCTGGAGATGGGATTTTTTCAGGCATGTATTCAAATACTACAGGCTTGGATTTCGGTCAAAATGGTGGAGGGTTTTTAGGCTATGGATATTGTAATCCTTTACCAACTCCTCTAACACGTCAATGGGAATTAACAGCACTCGGCAATGCCATTGCCTTAATTACTACAGCTTCTGATGGTGCTACATCAGTAAAAAATTTGGACTTCTCATTTGGCGCAACAGTATTGGACGCCGCCGTAAGTCCGGACATTTATGAATTGAGCGGATGGTATTTTTACAAAGAGGCAGTTAAAGGCGATTTTATTTTGGTAAATTATGCTGAAAATCCTAATCCAATTGATTTAGATGCCATTTTAACTAGTAATAACACACCGCTTTCTTCCACCAACTTAACT
>JANOPQ010000260.1:0-4811 GCA_031421935.1 Bacteroidota bacterium
ATTTACGGCAATTAACAGTCAAAAGGGGCATCGAGCCCCGCTTTGACTGAGCAAACAAAACCTTCAGGATCGCAATGTATTTATGCAATCAATTAGTTCCTGTTGGTTATTTACCGGTCAACGTATTTTAGGCTTTAACATCGAAGCTAGAAGCTAGAAGCTAGAAGCTAGAAGCTAGAAGCTAGAAGCTAGAAGCTAAAATCTAAAATCTAAAATCTAAAATCTAAAATCTAAAATCTAGAAGCTAGAAGCAAATGAAATTACCCTTTAATAAACACACCCCTTGAATAAAAACTTACTTCAATTAACCGCATTTCTGCTCTTACTTTTTAGTACAGCGGTTTCATTTGCACAAAAAACCGGAAGTGTTCGTGGATTTCTTTATGACAAAGAAAACGGGGAGCCTGTACTGTATACTCCTGTCTTCATCAAAGGGACGCAATTTGGAAGCATAACTGATGTGAATGGTTTTTATAGTATCACTAATGTTCCTCCTGGCTCCTATTTTTTAACGATTGGTGCTATAGGTTATGATAGTTCGTTAGTAGAAATTATTGTTTACGAAGATAAAGTAACCGACAAACAAATTTACATTAAGAAAGGTTCGGTAAATTTAAAAACGGTGGAAGTATCGGCAGAAAAAGAAGCGAGAAAAACAGAAGTAAGAGCTTCGGTGAATAAAATTACGCCGCGTGAAATAAAATCAGTTCCGTCTATTGGAGGAGAACCAGATCTAGCACAATATTTACAAGTGTTGCCGGGTGTCGTTTTTAGTGGAGATCAAGGCGGACAACTTTACATACGTGGTGGCACGCCGATTATGAATAAAGTCTTGTTAGATGGGATGATCGTATACAATCCATTTCACTCCATCGGTTTATTTTCTGTTTTTGATACTGACATTTTACGCAATGCGGATGTGTACACGGGTGGATTTCCAGCAGATTATGGAGATCGCATTTCGTCAGTAATGGATATCACTACACGCGGCGGAAACAAACGACGTTATGGCGGAAAGTTAAGTGCGTCTACGTTTTCAAGTAAATTATTATTTGAAGGTCCCATCAAAAAACAAAAAGAAGATGGAGGCAGTAGCAGTTCATTTTTGATCTCCTACAAAAATTCTTATCTCGATCAATCATCAAAAGAACTTTATGACTATATTGATAAAGATGGACTGCCCTTTAGCTTTCAAGATTTCTATGGCAAAATTTCATTGAATGGAGAAAACGGATCGCAACTAAATCTTTTCGGATTTGACTTTAGTGATAACGCAAAATTTAAAAACGTAACTGACATTAATTGGAAGTCGAATGGATTTGGTGCTAACTTTATCTTAGTTCCAAAAGGATCGAACACATTAATTGACGGAGTATTTTCATTTTCAAAATACAATATCAATCAAAGGGAAGCCAACGAAGCACCTCGAAGCAGTGCCATCAATGGATTTAACTTTGGATTTAACTTGACTAGCTTCTTCAATAAAGATGAGTTGAAAATAGGCTTAGAAGTATTAGGATTCAGAACAGAATTATTCACCAATACCATCACAGGATTAACCTATGAGCAAATTGAAAACACCACTGAATTTGGGTCCTTTTTACGTTATCGCATCTCCAGAGATAAAATTGTGATAGAGCCCAGCATTCGACTTCAATACTTTGCTTCTCTCAGCGAATTCTCTCCCGAACCACGTATCGGAATCAAGGTAAATGCATTTGAGGGATTACGCTTTAAAATGGCAGGCGGAATTTATGCTCAGAATTTAATTTCTGCTGTTTCCGATAGGGATGTCGTGAATTTATTTTATGGATTTCTTTCTGGTCCAGAGAGCCTGCCCGACAACTTTAATGGAAAAGAAGTTAAATCGAGGCTACAAAAAGCAAGAGACATCATTGTGGGTGCTGAAATTGACATCACCAAACATTTAAGTGTAAATGTAGAAACATTCTATAAAGATTTCACACAACTTTCCAATATCAACCGCGATAAAGTATATCCTGACAATGGTTTTTACCAAGATCAACCTGATTACTTGACGAAAGATTTCATCATTGAAAAAGGAAGTTCCTATGGGGCGGATATGGTTGTGAAGTATGAATACAAGCGCATTTATTTATGGGCCGTTTACTCTTTAACTTATGTTACTCGCAACGATGGCATTCGTGAATATCGTCCACACTTTGATCGCAGGCACAATGTGAATTTAGTGGGATCCTATACTTTTGGCAAAAAGCTCGACTGGGAATTTAATGCAAGATGGAACTTTGGATCTGGATTTCCTTTTAGTGGAACACAAGGCTTTTATGAATATCAAAACTTCTCGGATGGATTGTACACCGATCCCAATAGTACCAATGGAACTTTAGGAATTATTTATGGACCACTTAATGGCAAGCGACTTCCTCCTTATCATCGTATGGATCTCAGCTTGAAAAAAGAATTTGTTTTGAGTAAAAATTCAAATTTAGATATAACCGCAAGCGCTATCAATATTTATGACCGGGAAAACATTTTCTACTTCGACAGAGTTCGATACCAACGCGTAAATCAATTACCTTTCTTACCTTCGCTGGGAGTTAGTATGACATTTTAGTGTTTAAGTAATTTAAATTCCTTTAATACTTACCATGGAGAACGAAGTGCGCATCGGTAAAAACAATAACATCCAATTTAATTGGCTGGTCATTTTGTTGCTTTTGCCGATCACCTTTGGGATTTGCATTTGGAAACAATTTAATGGACTTTACGGTCAGGAACCCCATGATTTATTTCGTTACATGCAGTCGGTATTTGGATTTTTATTGGGTGGTACCGCACCTATTAGTCAATCGAGTCCTGTTCTTTACCCTCTAATAGGCTCCATCTTTTCGGTTGTTATTCCAGATCTATACAGTTTGCAATTTGTAAGTGTGATGGCTGCTGGGGTTTGTTATATCAGCTTTTGCAAGCTCCTCAACGCTCTTTTTCCTGATGGAACGCAACGACAGCGGTATGCATTTCTAGTGCTATTCCTTTCACCATTCTTCTTTCGTTCTGCATTAGTGGCATTGCCGGACATGCTCTCGATGGCATTGTTGGTTTGGTCCCTGTTAGAATATTATAAATGGCAGAAAAATAATAGTAGTCAGTCAATGATTATTTCAGTTTGCATGGCGATACTTGCTATTCAAACGCGGTATTCTGTTGCACTGTTACTTATTCCTATTCTTCCTATGATCTGGAGAACGGCGAAGTCACGATTCAGTTTATTCCTCATTACCATTTTTGCAATTTTAATGTCGTTCACTCCAACTATTTTTCTAAAAGGACAAGATAGCTTTGATTTTATTTTTCATCCATGGATTGAAAACTGGTCGATATTAAATCTCTTTAAAAACAATTTTACTATTGGATCCGATATTTCTCAATACACTTTACCCAATATACTCTATGCATTAAGTGTAGTTCTCCATCCAGGGTTTTGTATCATTGGACTTGTTTTTATCATTTTTAGTTTGCGTTCAGGAATACAACTTCCAAAACTTTGGTTGATTTGTCTTGCGCTCTTTTTGCTATTCATTGCAGGATTCCCAACACAAGAATTACGATTATTAATGCCTGCTTTCCCTATTGTTTTACTTGCACTTTACCCTGCCTATGAACTCTTTATTTTCCAATTTAAGACAAGAAACTTACGAATTCTGGTTTATTTATTTGCCATTGTCATACAACTGGCATTAAGTTTCAAAGTGATCTATCCCATCTACAACTATCAACAGGAAGAATTAATCATTGCCAATGCATTAAAAAAATTACCCAGTACAACATTAAATACTTTTGCCATTGATGGAGCGTTAAGAACATACGATGTGCCGCATGACATAGTAAACATGTGGGGCACTACATTTCCGTTATACAATAACAGAGACTTAATATTATTTAACCCAAGTCGATTTACAACATTATACAAGGAATCCGAACCAGTTAAAATTTTCAATCAATTGCAAAATCAGCATAAATTAGTTCGAATAGCGGTATATCCCAATGGATGGGAGCTTTACAGAGCTAAATAATAAGTAACTAATCCCCAATTTTTTCGTAAAAACAATATGCAAAAATTGCTGACTGAATCTAATGTAAAAATTGAGCTCTTACTTTCGATGGGCAAAGTGTTTTTACTAAATTCATTCAAAAGCTTTTCCTTTCTAGCCTTAACCTTAGTGATCTTACTGAAATTTGGTGCACTTTCTTGGGGACAAATCAGCGTTTACTATTTATCCTTACTGGTTCTTCAACACATCACCTTATTCTCCTTCGAAACTTTTTGCCAGCATTCTATTTTAGATAATCCATCGGAAACAACTACTATTTGGAAAGATGCCATTCGCGTTCGACTCAGTATTGGGTATCTACTTATTGCGATCCTTGCGCTATTCAAAATTCCGCTTACCCTACTCTTCTTAGCTACATGCTATTTAATTCTACAGATCTACAATGAATCGTACAAAGTAATTGCGAAATTGGAGGATAAAATTAATTCGTGGAATTTGATTAGTTGGTTAAGTTTAATCGTGACCATTGGATGGATTCTCTTCACTAAGACTCAACTTTCATTTCAAGAATTACTCATTTTATTAGTGGCAACACAAGGAATGAGATTAGCTATCCTATGTACATATTTTTATTCAACGTATCCACTTCCCTACTTACCGCGCACTGATTTCACTCAATTGAAAAAATCGGGGATTTACTTTTTACGAAGTACGATTGTATTATTAAACAACAAAACTCCATTCCTAGTTGGAGCCATAATGTTGGGATCAATTTCG
>JANOPQ010000261.1:0-25248 GCA_031421935.1 Bacteroidota bacterium
GACCCATTTTGGGTCAAAATTCCTTAACTTAATGACATTGGGTAAGGCTATGCAATAATCTATAAAAATTGTCTTGTGTAAGCGTACGACACCACTTCGAACTAAAATATACCTGGAATTGGTATAAACAAATTCAATTTAGGCTAAAAAACTTTCTTCAATTTGTCAATTTCATTTAAAGATACTATCGGAACAAACAAATTGAAGAAAGAGTTATTTTACTTTAGACTAATGCAGAAATAATTTCTGTCTGATTTCACCATATTCATTTCTTAAAACAACCATATACAACTGCGGAGCCATTCCATCTAAAGAAATTATCATCTGCTTAGTCCCTGCAGCTACCATCATGGATCTTACTTGCTTTCCTTCCAATGAATAGAATATTAAACTGGCGGGCTTTTGCAATTTGTGATTCAACTCCAATTTGGTTTGCTGATTAGCCGGATTAGGATACAAGGAAAACTGTAGATTATTCCCAGCCAAATCAACAATACCAACAGAAGTAATATTTACACTATAAGATATTGAACAGGCCAATCCGTTAATAGATAATGTAACATTGTATGTCCCGGTAGCCCCATAAACATGATTAGGGTTTTGCAAAGTAGACGAGTTTCCATCACCAAAATCCCACAACCAACTTGTTGCAGACACAGAAGAATCAGAAAATGCAACAGCATTTCCGGTAACCACAAAACCAAAATTAGTAGTGACCGGTGAAACAACAACCGTATCTACACTTGAAATACACTGTGGGTCACGGACCTCTATATCATAAAAGAAATAGTAGTAAGTAGCAGGATTTGTGGTGGATGAAGAACTAGTAATCGTCATGTAATTGGTCAGCGCATAAGGATAACTTGCTCCACTATTATTGCGATATAAATTCGAATTGTTGGTACCAAGATTATAATCTCCGGAATCAGGAACCATTAAATTTAATGGAACTCTTTGGATACCGTTCACTAAGTTTACAGTGATCGAATCAACAATTTGTGCACCACTGGGCGGAACACCATTCGTATTAGATCCACTGGACAAATAAATTTTTCTTGGACCTGCTCCACTCGCATTAACCCATGCAGATGCAATTTCAAATCCTTTATCGGCGGTAAAATTTACAGCGCCATGAAAACCGGATGCATTATATCCTCCTGAGCCAAATGCAGCATCCACAGGCCCTACATATTGAATGGGACCACCTACTAAATTCTCAATATAAAAAGTTTGAGTCGCCGTAACATTCGGAACCACCAACGTACTTCCCATATTGATAATACTATTTGAAGTATTTTTCCATTGTGCAACCCCGGTTACCAACGTATTTACAAATGCTGTATCACCGGCGCAAACCTGCACGTCATTGGTAATAGGAGTTGTGGGCAAACTAATGGTTACTTGTTGTGTGATGGAATCACTACCTAATGTATTCGTAACGACTAACTGAACATTGTACACACCGTTTGAAGTAAACGTATGCGTTGGATTTTGTAACGTTGATGTAGTACCGTCACCAAAACTCCACAGCCATGACTGTGGGATGGATAAACTACTATCCGTAAAACTTATATTAGTTACACAACTAGAAAAACTGCTCGCTGTAAAAGCTGCCACTGGAGCTGCTGTGATAGTTTGACAAAATGAAGGAATATCAAATGCTTCCGTTTGATCGGAACGGCTCAAAGAACTTCCTTGACTTGCACTAAAACCAAAACCTCTATTTGCAAAAACATCCCAAATAAGACATTTGTGAATTCCACCATAAAGGAGTTGGTCAGCGAGTAGAATAGCATCACGACCATCGATCATTCCAGGATCGCAAGGTTGTAATTTCAATCCTTCAGTCACCAGTTTCATCGCGATATTATTTCCACCAGTACCTTTGAACAAATCGGGATCTGGTGTTCCTCCATATTGATCAATGAGTGCCCAGGTTAAATCCCAGAGTGCAGTTGCAAAAATAAATCCAACTCCATGCGGTTGAGAAATACTTCCAGTATTATTTGATGCGGCATAGGTATAATTGTTAATACCAAAATCTGTGCTGTAAGGTGCTGGACGTATACCCGTACCGTTAGTAGGTTCTCCTGTAGCAAATGTACCTACTCCACGAATATCACTTCCTTGATCACCAGGCTCGATTGTCAACATCAATCCAAACCAATCACTCCATCCTTCGCCCATTTGTTCGTCATTGTTCAAACAAGAAGTATTGGAAGGACCGCCAGTTAAACGATTCGAAATTCCATGACCATATTCATGTGCGATGATCACATTATCAAAATCCCCATCTAAATCCACGGATACTCCACCACCATTGCTAATGGTACCCGCAACGGGTCCCAATAAAAGTTCTGCTTTAAATATATTCCCGTCCGCTTGTGAAATCATAATAGAAGGAATGGTAATTGTCGTGCTGGTTCCGCCCATCTGAAAAGGAGCTCCGGGTATATTATTCACTACAATTACTGCGATTGCTCCAGCAAGCTCAGCAGCTTCTACTTTCACGTTAAAAGAACAAACTCCGCGATCAATCAATACAATTTTTCCGGCTAACTGCGCTGCATTTACGATGGGTTCACATCCATCATTTATAGGTGCGGTATTGTCAACCAATAATTCGATAGTACCCGTAATAGGAGTACTTGGTAAACCGGGACCGAAAGCAGCATCTGCGGCTGTATAACTTCCTGCTATACCAGAAGGAGAGTTTATGTTTAAAATATCTCCTGCAAACGGTGCAGGATCCCATAAATACATTTGCATTCTCGGATTAGATCCATCTGGAGGTGTAGCAAAATTTGCATTATTGGTACCACCGCCATCTAATGCTTCTGCAAAAACATAATCAACACCTAAACCGCCGTTCCCATAATTATTCTCCTGAAAATTTCCACTTACTTCATCAAATCCGTATTGATACCAAATATCATGCATCATATTATTCATGTAAAATAAATTGGTAATCGCTGCAGATTCATTCGAATCCGGAACATTCGTATTGCTGTATGGGAAACTAAATACTAAAGAAGGGCCTCCATCCGGACTAAATCCAGGAAGATCATCATCATCTTTATCTTCATAAGCATGAACATTATTCCCTCTTGTAATAGTATATTCATGACCTACAATTCCATCAGTATCATGCCAGCCATAGGGCGAGGCAAGCGTATCGGCAGGATCAATAGATGTGGTAACGACTCCATGATTCGGACTTTCAACAGGCAGTTGAAAAACGGAATATTGACCTGGACTTGCACTACTATTCCCTGTCGGATTCCACGAAGGAGAAAGTGAAGTTTCACATTTCGCTGAATGGGAAGAATGATCATGATCAAAATTACAGCTCACCACCCAATCCACTTTTCTTAATAAATCTCCTGTCTCTGCGTCTATCTGAACCGACCACCAATGCTTCGCATCCAGTGTATAGATGGATAAATCCCATACAAGTCGAATATTAGTAGGAGAAACTGCATAATACCCCAATCGCACTGGAATGTTCACCTTTGATATTTCACCAGTATTATAAATAAAATGATGGAGACTAATTGTATTCATCACCTTTAATTGACCTGGCAAATCCAAACTTAACTTTGAAGCAGCAGCGTTTATCGCTTTCACCGGATTCAAATTTGGAGCTTTATATTGAATATGATCCGACAGATTAGATATCATTCTATTGCCGGAAATAATAACATTCCCCTCTTTAATAGCAACTGTAGCCAAGCCGTTATATAAAGGCAATCCTTTATATTGCTGACGAATATAAGTATGTGTAATTCCGGTTTGAGAAGATGTACTTTGATCAGTGATTTCCCATTCGGAAAAATCACCTTGGGACAACCCCAATTTTTGATAATTATTCTGAAGGTAATCATCAATCAATCTTTTTTGATGATCCTGTGCAGAAGAAACCGTCCCAATAAATAATAAAATGACAAGGTTTAAGTAAACTAAATACTTCATAAGCGGATAAGGGTTTTAGGTTTTGTTAACTTTTCAAGATTTTACTAGATTAAACGAAGAATGAAATTGCAGAAATCTCAATTCAAAAACAAATATAAAACATTATAGTTTACTTCTTAGAAAAACATCTGTTTCCCATTTTAATTCAATCAGTATTATTCAGTTAAAAAGCATTTCTAAAAATTGCCAACTCTTCTAAAATGGAGACTGAATAATTGATCAATATTTTCAATTATCTTATGATATAATTGATCTATAAACACACCGATAAGAAATGAAATATTCTTCATCGTAATATGTTATAAAAACAGTAATTTTGATGAAAATTTCATCGAAATGAAAAAGTTCTATTTATCCTTTCTATTATGCATTGGTATCAGTTTTAGTATTAACGCTCAGGTTCCTTCTTATGTACCTACCTCCGGATTAATAGGCTGGTGGGGATTTTCAGGCAATGCCAATGATGCGAGTGGAAATGGAAATAATTTCACAGTTACCGGGGCTACTCTGACTACCGACAGAAATGGTACTGTAAACGCGGCTTATCAATTCAACGGAACAAATCAATATTTGGTAAACAACAGCCTGTCGCACCTTTTTTCAGAATCAGGAAGTTTTTCTGTTTCTATTTGGGTCTATAAAACAGGTTCTGCCACAGGTTCAGCAATTATGAGCGGCGCACCAGGAGGCGGGCCATTTATCTGGATCATTCAGGGAAATGCAACTGACATGATGATGGGTACCAATAAACAAGGAGCAGCATGGTTTTGGGCACCCACTCCATTAACTCTTAACAATTGGGATCATTATGTAGGTGTTTATGCAACAAACACAATGACATTTTACAAAAATGGAGTAATGTCAGCTTCAAATACTTACACACACACAGGAGCTACTACTACCATTCAACCTTTATATGTGGGAAGAGGAGCAAGTGGAACTTATCTTGCAGGCAAGACAGATGATGTTGGGATTTGGAATCGCGCCTTGTCTTCACAGGAAATTTTAGACCTATACAATGCATCTTGCGGTCCGCTAGTATCTATTCAACCATTGAGTCAAAACCTTACAGTAGGAAGCAGTACTTCTTTTGTAACACAAGCACCAGGCGCTTCTTACCAATGGCAACAATTAGTAGGGACCACTTATCAAAACATAGTCAATGGTGGACAATATGCGGGAGCAAATACGAATGCATTAGCGGTCTTGTCAGTAACCATGGCTAATAACAATAGTCAATACCGTTGTAGAGTTGCAATTGGCGCTTGTTACGATACCACTACATCAGCCACACTCACCGTATGCGGACTTATCTCTCCGCAACCCGTTAATCAAACTGTAAACATAACTACCAACGCAACAATGATTGCACGATCCAATGATCCTGCAGCAACCTTTCTATGGCAGCATGATCTTGGTGTAGGATTTTTAAATGTAACCAATGGCGGACAATATAGCGGTGCAACCAATGACACTTTAACCATTGCAAGTACTACTACAGGTAACAACGGAGAACAATTTCGTTGTATCGTTAATTCCGGAAGTTGTGTTGATACATCAGGTATAGGAATTCTTTCCATCAACAACAACGTAGGCATTCAAGAAAACACAATTGCTAACCTGTTTAGTTTATATCCGAATCCCACGAGTGAATTTTTAAACATCAATACAACCACTAAATTAATCGGATCCGATTATTTCATTTACAATTTAATTGGGAAAGTAGTTTTGAAAGGAAGTATCACTAGAGAAAACATGAGTATTAACATCTCACAATTAAGCGAAGGAAGACATCTAATTGCAATTGGAGAAGCGAAGGTGCAGGGGTTTGATGTGGTGAAGTGAGGTTTGTTAGATGCTAGATTTGGGATTTTAGATTTTACCTCGAGATCAATCGGGGTCAAATTCTTTGAATTTTGAAAACATCTTCTTGTATTGATAGAAATCAGAATTAAAGATTAAATTTAATTGTAAAGTATTTAACTCTAATTTAGAACGCAATGAAAAACTTACTTTTAATTATTTTTCTATTCTCATCTATCATTAGCAAGTCTCAAACATGGATTTATCATCCAATGCCTGATTCCAATGCCGTTTGGAATTTTGAAGCAATAAATCCATGTCCTCAAATTGTTAATCTTTTCCAAGATTTTTCGATTACTATTTCTGGGGACACTACAATTAATGGTCTAACTTATCATAAATTATTTACACCCCATGTTATCGAATCTTATAGTGGGACAAATTGCTCATCAACTTTTGCAGGATATAAAGGCGCCATTCGTCAGGATACTATTCTAAAAAAAGCTTATATTGTTAAACCTAATTACAATACAGAACAATTATTGTATGATTTCAACATGCAAATGGGCGATACAGTGAAAGGTGTAATTGCATCCATTTCTGTAGATGCAGATACGGTCATATCAATTGATTCCATTTTGGTAGGAGGCAGTTATCGTAAAAAATGGAATATTACAAATGGCATTTCAATAATAGAAGGACTTGGATCAACTTATGGATTAGTACAAAATTCTACAGCAGGATTAATTGGAACTTTTTCCAATTTTTCAATTACTTGCTTTTCTCAAAATGGAGCTTCAATTTATCCAAACAATACGATTAGTTGTCCGCTTATTACTTCTCTAAATACATTAAACGAAATTGTAAAAGAAATAAAAATATACCCCAATCCTTCCAAAGGTATATTTCTTGTAGATTATAATGGATTAGAAATAAAAGAAATTATTCTGAACGACTTATTTGGTCAATTAATATTGAAAGAAAATACGAGTAATTCAATTAATTTATCAATAGATAATTTAAAAACTGGATTGTATATTCTTACCGTAACGGATAAAAACAACAAGTCAACTTTTCGAAAAATTATAAGTAGTGGTCAAAATTGATTTTGTTAAATTTTCATATTTAACATCTTGTTTCTATTCATTAATATCTACTGACTAATTACATTTAAAATTACATTACTATAAATTGCCATCAAGAATCCACTCTAAATTCTAAAATTATTTAAACATTGCTGTCAACTTTTTCGGATTCCAATTGATTTTGTAAGCAAATTCAAAGTTAATAAAACTATAGGTATCGTTTAGTTTTGGATTTCCTCTACGTGAAGTACGGGGCCCCACAAAACCATCTGTTCCTAATCCAGTGGGATCACTGATGTACTTTGCAATTTCTTGCTTCACGGGATCGCCTGCAAAGTGTTGATCGATTTGTTTGTGTGTAGCGTATGCTTTACTTGCATCGTCTAAATAATCAGTGAAGAAATAATAATATCCAAACTCCACAGAAAGTGTAATATTTTTATTTAAACCATAGCGAAAACCTGTAGCGAAAGGGATCCCAATATGCCAAGGGGTATACATCTTCTTTGATTTGACTGTTTCATCAAATGAACCTTGCCCTTCTGTCCTCCAATCTATCAAATCAGTTTCATATTCACCATCTTTTTCGATAACATTTCCTTGTCCAGATGATTGTGCCTGATCGCGGATGGTACCATCACTCCAGAAAAAATATCTATTATCAATATCTACACTTCCTTTGAACAAATCTGCTTTAGGTCGGCCGTAGTAGATGCCAATTCCAGTATATGCAAAAAAAGCCATGCTTTGCTTGTATAATGGCAGTCGTCTATTCGGATAGTAAGTATAACTAAGATGAGAAGAAAACCCAACAAGATCGTTTCTAAATCCCAATCCTCGTCCATAATTCCTCAATTCAGAACCAGATTTGCCAGCAACAGCATTTGTTTCGTCATATTGAATGCGGTGCCAACTCAATCGTGCTTCGATATTGAAAGGACTATATTTCATTCCTGATACTTCAGATGGAGAAATAAAGTTTCTAACGGTGATGGCTATACCCGGACTCATCGAGCTTCTTTGTAAAAATTCTTCATTGCCTAAATCACCAAAATAATTAGTAGTCCCAGCAGCAAATCCGATGTCAAGTGATTGTTGTCCGTAAGTATTAAAACTCAAAACAACTCCTAGAAAGAGTATGTATATTTTTCTCATGGTATTCATTTTCCCCTAAGTTATAAACCTTACCCATTGCTTCAACAAGGAAACCAGAAAAAAAACAAACAATTCTTGGAATAATTCAAAAGTATAGGTGGATCGTCTAAATCAGAGGGCAAACAAATTGCTGGGTGGCTCTTGTAAGTCCTGTTTATAGCCGATACGCTTTCTTTCCTTCACTTCAGGTGGTTCCATTAATTGTCGAAGCGCTTGAAATATCAAGGTTACATCCGCATTATTCTTTTCGACTTTTGATTCTAAGGCATCAATTTTAGCGCTTAATTCATGATGCGCACTCAATACCTCACGTAAACGAACATAAACCCTCATGATTCGAATATTAACTTGTACAGCAATCTTACTTGATAAAACGCTCGAGAGCATTAAGACGCCATGTTCAGTAAATGCGAATGGTAATTTTCGACGACCACCCCAACTCTTGTTTTCGGCTATCTCATTTGAAAAAGAAGTGACCGTTTCTCCCTTATTAACGGATAATAAACTTGAAGTCGCAATTTGCGACTTCAAGTTTATTGCCTCTATTTCAGTTAGTTGAAACATAAAATCAGATGGAAAACGGTCAAGATTCCTTTTCACCTGCTCATTCAAACGCTTCGTTGGTATTGCATACAATTCTGCCAAATCCTCATCTAACATAATCTTTTGTCCACGAATTAGATATATCTTCTGTACCAATAAATTTTCGTCAAAATACATTTCCATTGCTATCCTCTTTTAATTATCCATTTTTGCCAAAACAAACGCCTTCTTGATCTTCTTTATATCTCCATCTATATGGAACATTTCCAAAAGGGCAATATAAATTCCAGGTTGCTGTAAAGTGTTTTCATCTGACATCCCATTCCAAATCCAATTGCCTTCGCTGCCTAAAAGTTCTTGCTCGGTTAATTTTCGGATAGGAATTCCAAACTCGTTATAGATTGATAGAGCCACCATGAATCCAGGTTTGGGTGGTGTACAAGTGAGACCCAACACATCGTGGTAACCGTCATTATCGGGTGAGAATAATTCAGGGGCGAGTTGAAACCATGAGGATCCATCGTTAGTGTCGTCATAATATTGAGAATTTATTTTACATGGTGTTGCATGACCACTATTATAAGAAGCGCTATGCCAATTGCTGCTATCAGAAACATTTCTACGAGGTGAAATCAACTCTAATGAAACTCCTTCAGGATCGCTTAACAAGGAAAAGTGAAAATTATCTTTGTAATGAAATCGCTCCAATTCTTGCAACGAAGAATTCATCAAGATTACAATTCCTTCATCATCATTGTAAGATGGCAATGAGCAAGGAATCAATAAGCGATTATCTTCAACTTTATAATAAGTAGCAATTGCAGATGGTATTGAAGTGGCGACTGCGAATTGTTTAGGCAATAGTATTCTTGGTGTCAATGAAAAAGCGACTACATCTTTTGCAATTCCATCTATTGGATCAGCATGAGCTATTTTAACTTTAGAGAGATCGATGGTTTTAGAACTTAAATTATATATCTCCACAAAATCACACCCTTCCGAGTGAGGATTAAATAAAATTTCATTTATAATTACATCTCCCTTTGAAAACAAATCAGGCAAAGAGAAACTCAGATGATCCCATCTCTTCAACGAATTTCCTGCGCAATCCTGCAATGAATGATCGAACTGCAATGAATACAATTGTCCTGTTACCAATGGTTGACTTAATTCAAATAATAAGCTAGGTTGATCTGAAAAAAATGAAATGGAAACGGGTTGTCCCGAATTCTGATTCATTACAAACAAATTCAAATTACCAGCATGAATTGTATCTAGAAATTCACTGAATCCAATTTCCAAATGCAAACTGTCAATAGGGAATGCATAAACAGGCCAAGGTGCAACAGTATCCTGAAAAGCTCCATTGATTGAATTTTCCCGACCTGGAGTACCTCCTGATGGATCATGACTCGCCCCCCAATTATTTTTATCGCTACAAGGAAAATCAACATCAATTCGTTCTATTGACCAACCGTGATCATCTCTAAGCGGATCACGGTACATGGAGAGATCATAAGTAATTTCATCAATTACAAAACCAGAGGCATCTAATAATCGGATTCGATCACCTTCATTATTTAATGTGGGGAAAGAGGCCAATCCTCTCACATTATTGACACCAATATTTTGAAATGAAGCAACATTCGTCGACTGAGTATAGCATCGATATTCGTTCGGGAACAAAGTATCTGTCGGCAAATTTTCTGATGTGCTTGGATCTGCCAACACAAAAGATGAAATGTCAATAATTTTTTGGCTTCGATTATAGATTTCCAAATACTCAACGGGGGGTAGTGATGGGGCATCGGTTGGATTCGACATAATTTCAGTGATGATTACATCTGAAATTACAGCAGCACTAGTATTAAAAAGGGAATAATGTAGTGTGTCCGAATATACGTTCCCCGAATTATCCACCACACCCACTATTCCCAAATGATATATGTTCCCATCAATAAAGTGAGCATTAAATTTTAAATAATATGTTTTCGAATCAATAGAATCTTTACTAATTGTAGTTGGGACACCAATTCCATCTATAAAAAAATGATTCTTTGAAAATGCAGATGCACTATCAACTTCTTCCGTCCATTGAATTTTAATTAAACTATCTGATTCAATTTTAGCCAATGACAATGAAGGAGGAATGGTGTCGTATTGAAAACTTCCTACATATACATCATCGAAAAAAAACTTTGTTGAATTACTACTGGTATAAACAGTTTTAAATCCAACACACAACATCGCATTGAACTGCGCATCGATTGCACTTGCTTCCCAATTAAAATTTTCTTCTCCATTATAATCAACATAAAAATTCCAAACTGCCCCTGGATAACGCAACACTTTTATGCTCACGAAAAAAGAATTTGCAATTGTACTGTCTTTGCCTCTGCATAATGGAGTAAGAATCCATCCATCTTGCTTATACAATACAATGGCATCTGCAGAACCACTTTCTCCAAACTGCAAAAAATATCCTTGCTGAGGCCCTTCTATATTAAAATTATCCGCAAATAAATAATATCGCGCATAATTTGATGTTGATGGCGAAAAGCTCATCTTCACCTTTGCCCTCCACTCGATGGTATCCGAAACCACAGAATAAGGTGTAGTTAAGAAGGAAGAGTCGCTGCCGGTACTATTCAATTGAAGTAAGCCTCCACTTACTACAAACTGACCAGTGTCCCCTACCCAAGTTGGCGCAAAGCTACAATCACCATCACTAAAATCATCAATCAACTGAGCTTTTACCCAAGAAGTAGCGGAGAAGCACATCAAGAAGATGGCTAACCGACAAGCGAACAATCCTTTTTTCATAACGACGACAAAGGAAAGGTGAGGAAAGGCAATTAGTCGGTAAATAAATATTTATACTCGTTTACAAATAGCTATTTGCCTCAAAGTATTGGAAAACAATATTTATTTTTGCGTTATGAAAATAGCGGTTGTAGGCGCCACCGGATTGGTTGGCACAAAAATGATAGAAGTTTTGACAGAAAGAAACTTCCCGGTTGACGTGTTAATCCCCGTTGCTTCTGAAAAATCAGCTGGCAAATTAATTCAGTTTAAAGGACAAGATTATAAAGTAGTCACTTTGAAAGAAGCTATTGAAATGAAACCTGATTTGGCATTGTTCTCCGCTGGAGGAACTACTTCTACTGAATGGGCTCCAAAGTTTGCCGCGGCAGGCATCACTGTGATTGATAACTCATCGGCATGGAGAATGGATCCTTCCAAAAGACTAGTTGTTCCAGAAGTGAATGCAGACGTTTTAACTAAGGAAGATAAAATCATCGCGAATCCAAATTGTTCCACTATTCAACTAGTTGTCGTTTTAAAACCACTTCATGATAAATATAAAATTAAACGCGTTGTTGTTTCTACCTATCAATCAGTGAGTGGAACCGGAGTAAAAGCAGTGCAACAATTAATGAATGAACGTAGGAATGGTGATGTGGAGAAAGTTTATCCGCATACCATCGACCTTAATATTCTCCCCCATATTGATGTTTTTCAAGAAAACGGATACACGAAAGAAGAAATGAAGATGGTAAATGAAACTTGTAAAATTATGGGCGATGATACTATTCGATTAACCGCAACTACCGTTCGTGTACCTGTGGTAGGCGGACATTCAGAAAGTGTAAATATTGAATTTGAAAACGATTTTGATTTGGATGAACTGCGAAATCTTTTAGCAAACTCATCTGGAATTATTGTACAGGACGATCCAAGCAAAGCACTTTATCCTATGCCATTATATGCAGCTGGACACGATGAAGTATTTGTTGGCAGATTGCGTCGCGATGAAACACAAGCAAACACGCTGAATTGTTGGGTAGTTTCCGATAACCTGCGCAAGGGAGCTGCAACCAATGCCGTTCAAATTGCAGAAGTACTTTTGAGAAAGAAGTTAATCGGATAAGCTCTTTACTTAGCTAGGGCGACGGGGTTGGATAATCCAGAAAAACTAGTGATGTCCATTTTTATAGATCCCACTACAATATCTGCTTGTGCACGAATGGGAATTCTATTTTTATCGTCTGTCAGCCAAATGGTCATCCCTTCCTTCTCTTTAAAAACACGTCCTTCTAATAAATAAGGTCTAAACATTAAGCAACTGAATGTACCGAGACGGGTTTTAATTTTTTCTCTCCCTACAAATTTAATTGCCATGGGAAAAGTTTCATCATCGAGATAACAATTAATATTAAAAGTATCCCCCACTGCAATATTTGTAAAATCCAACGTACGTGCAAAGTAAAATGCAGAAATTAAATCCTGGATTCGCTCTGGAGTTTTAATTGTTTTCTTTTCGCTTGTTGCAGTACGTTTTGAATGATTAAACTTTACATTCTGTTTCTTCTTATAGCCGCCTTCTTGAATATCACGAATAAACAACCACGGAACGATGGTTTGTGTATCAATATAACTTTCATAATGATCCTTAACTTTAAAAAACCAATTAAATGCTCCGGTTGATTTTCCAGAACCCACCACTCGATAACAAGTACGACCTCCAATATTTTTTAAGTTAGGGTCTACTTCTAATTTCGCAGTTCCAGCATCAATGAATCCGTAGTGAATACGGTATTCTAAAACTTCACTGGTACTAAATGCATTGTTTTGAACTCGAGCTAACAAAGCTTGCGCATTCAGGGTAAATGAATGCGC
This sequence comes from Bacteroidota bacterium, assembly GCA_031421935.1. Taxonomy (GTDB): domain Bacteria; phylum Bacteroidota; class Bacteroidia; order AKYH767-A; family OLB10; genus JAJTFW01. The sequence goes on from JANOPQ010000261.1 coordinate 13,239, forward strand.
AATACTCAATACGACAATATAAATTATCTTTTTCATTCTTCTTTCGATTCGGGTTGATCTTCGTCGTCAATCAAATCTTGTTCCAAGTTTCCCATGGCAGCTTGTGGGTCTACACTACCTTCAACGACAAATTCTCCATTTTCGTCTACTTCTTCAATTAAAGCTCCTGGCTCTAGGTCGACAGGTACATCGATAGGATCTGACAAATCACTTGGGTTTCCAATCTCATTATCAGCTATATGGAGCTCTTTTAACTGTGGCAGATCCTTCACCGAACGCAATCCAAAGTGATCCATAAAGTTCTTGCTTGTCGAATAAAGAAGCGGTTTTCCTGGTCCATCTCCCTTTCCAGAAATGATAATTAATTCTTTCTCTAGTAATTTTTGAATACTATAATCACAATTTACACCACGAATATGTTCAATTTCCGATTTAGAAATCGGTTGCTTATAGGCAATAATAGAGAGTGTTTCCAATGCTGCTGTGCTCAATCTCTTCTTTGCTTTAATCTGCAACAACGTATTTACTACATGATGATATTCTTTCTTCGTGAGAAATTGAAAACCATCTGCAATCTCAATTAATTCGAACGAATGATCTTCGGAAGCGTACTTTCCCTTCAATTCAGAAATTAAACTTTGAAATTGTTCTTTCTTCAGCTCCCATCCATAAACGGTTTTAAGACAAGATAAAACTTCATCGCCAGTGATGGGTTGCTCTGATGCAAAGATGAGTGCTTCGATATGTTGTAATAATAATTGCATGCTATTCTATTTTTATTTTATTGATCAATAAATTTTCTGTAAGCTGAATTACATCTATCAGAAAAACTTAAACTACGATATTAACTATGCGTCCTGGGACAACAATTATTTTCTTTGGAGTTCCCTGCATAAACTTTCCCAACTCTTCTGAACTCATTACATTCTTTTCCACTTCTTCTTTACTTAATTGCAAAGACAAATTAATTTTAAATTTCACTTTTCCATTGATGGAAATGGGATACTCAAACTCATTCTCAACCAAATACTCTTCTTTCCATATTGGAAAATTTGCTTTGGTAATACTTTCTTTATATCCTAACAAACTCCACAACTCCTCTGCAAAATGAGGTGCATAAGGTGAAAGAAGAATGGTGAAAGGCTCAAGAATTTGTCGCTTATTACATTTCAAATCACTCAACTCATTCAAACAAATCATGAATGCGCTGATGGTGGTGTTGAATGAAAATCGCTCCACATCATCTTCTACTTTTTTAATGGTTTTATGCAACACTTTTAATTCCGCTGCAGATGGTGTTTCGTCGCTTAACTTACATGCGCCATTTTCAATTTGAAACAATCGCCAAGCACGGCGCAAGAAATTATGAACGCCACTAATTCCTTGTGTACTCCATGGTTTACTTTGTTCTAAGGGACCTAAGAACATCTCATACAAACGCAAGGTATCGGCACCGTATTCTTCTATGATATCATCGGGATTCACTACATTGTATTTGCTCTTCGACATTTTTTCGACTTCAGCACCACACTTGTATTGATCCCCTTCGAGAATAAACTCAGCATTCTTAAAATCTTCACGCCACAATTTGAATTTTTCAGTATCAAGAATATGATTTGGTGCGATACTTATATCTACGTGCAAAGCGGTAGTTTCATATTGATTTTTTAATCCATCTGAAACAAAATTATTGGTTCCATTAATTCGATAAACAAACGCACTCACTCCTTGAATCATCCCTTGATTAATCAATTTTTTTGCAGGCTCTTTACAAGGAATAAGTTTTAAGTCGAACAAAAACTTTGTCCAGAAACGCACATACAATAAGTGGCCGGTAGCATGTTCAGCACCGCCCAAGTAAAAATCTACTTGTTGCCAATAATTCACAGCTTCCTTTGAAACAAATTCCTTTTCATTGTTGGAATCCATGTATCGTAAAAAGTACCAACTCGAACCTGCCCATCCAGGCATGGTAGTCGTTTCATAATTGAACTTTCCTTTATACTTCCAGTCTTCTGCTCTTGCTAACGGTGGTTCGCCACTTTCGGTGGGTTGAAATTTATCAATTTCTGGAAGGACTAATGGAAGGTCAGATTCCGAAATTGTTTTTGGGATTCCATCTTCATAAAAAATGGGGATGGGTTCACCCCAATAACGTTGTCGACCAAAGGCAGCATCACGCAAACGATAATTGACTTGACCTTTTCCAATTCCTCTTTTTTCAATTTCACCGATGGCTTTCTTCACGGCAGCTTTTACATCTAGACCATTTAAAAAATCAGAATTTACCAATACTCCCTCTTTAGCAACATACGCCTCATGTGCTAAATCACCTCCTCTCACCACTTCTTGTATTGGTAAATTAAAATGCTTCGCAAACAAATAATCTCTTTGATCATGTCCGGGCACTGCCATAACAGCTCCTGTTCCATATCCAACCAACACATATTCGCCGATCCACACTGGAATTTTCGCACCCGTAAAAGGGTGTGAGACGTATGCTCCAGTAAATTGTCCACTCACCTTCTTCACTTCAGTTTGACGTTCGCGTTCCGATTTTTTTGAAGATGCATTTACATATTCTTGCACAGCACTTCGGTACTCCGCCGACGTTATGATATTTACTAATTCGTGTTCAGGAGCCAATGCAACAAAAGAAACTCCAAAAATCGTATCGGGGCGAGTGGTGAAGACTTCGATGGAAAATTGTTTCGAATTACTTTTCGAATAATTTTCATTTAGCTCCCTCTCCTCTGGAGAGGGTTGGGGAGAGGCCATATTTGTATGGTGCCGATAATTAACATCTTCGGAAGAATCTTGATTTATTCTATCATTTGTAATTTTATTTTCTCCTAAAGTTCTAGCCTCTCCCCCTAGCCCCCTCTCCAAAGGCGAGGGGGAATTATTTTTCAATGAATTTAATTTATTTGTAATTATTAAAACAACATTATCAATATCATTTAAAACCTGGCTATTAGAAAAACGCAAAATTTCAAAACCATAAAAATTCAATTCTACACTTTTGTTTGCATCATTTTCTTTCTGATCCTTTGAAAGATGAATCTCACCGTCTACTTCGATAACTAATTTTGGATCCAAACAAACTAAGTCGGGAATATATTTACTTATTGGATATTGTCTTCGAAATTTAAACCCAGTATTTTTATTTCTCAAGGCTTCCCATAAAGCATTTTCTGCCTCTGTTGGATTCTTTTTATTTTGAATCGCAAAACTTTTTAATTGAGAATAAGATTTTGGGTCAGAATAACGATGATCTTTAAATTCCTTTTCATTTCGAGAGGTCCCAGAATTTATTGATAGAGGATATTCTGACTCATTATTAAAATCATCAACTATCCCTTCAAACCGAATACTTGTCCCTTCCGATTTTCCAATCCAATTGCGTTGCGCTTCTTTGACTGAATCTGGCCAATCCAAATCATCTAAATCAGTAAGCAAACGATCGGCATAAGCGGTGATACGCAAGCTCCACTGCTTCATTATTTTTTTCTCCACAGGAAATCCGCCACGCTCGGAGACACCGTCTTTTACTTCGTCATTCGCGAGAACAGTACCCAAAGCTGGACACCAATTCACCATGGCATTACTCAAATAAGCTAAACGGAAATTCAATAAAATATCTGACTTTTCCATTTCCGATTTGGCATTCCATTCATCGGAAGAAAAAGGAGCTACCGCCTTTTCGATATCACCAGTTAAATATTGAGGTTCGGAACAATTGAATCCTTTTGTACTAAAAACAGCAATTAACTCATCTATTGATTCTGCTTTCTTCGTCTCGCAATTAAACCATGAATTGAACAATTTAATAAAGACCCATTGTGTCCATTTATAATATTCAGGTTCGCAAGTACGAATCTCTCTTGACCAATCAAAACAAAATCCAATGCGATCGAGTTGTTCACGATAACGCGCAATATTTTGTTCGGTAGTAATTTTTGGATGTTGACCTGTTTGAATGGCATATTGTTCGGCGGGTAAACCGAAAGCATCATATCCCATCGGATGCAACACATTAAAACCTCTTAATTTTTTATAACGAGAAACAATATCAGAAGCAATATATCCTAAGGGATGCCCGACATGCAGACCCACTCCACTTGGATAAGGGAACATATCTAACACATAATACTTCTTCTTGTCGTTAGCAATTTCGCTTTTATACGATTTATTCTCACGCCAATAACGCTGCCACTTGTCTTCTATTTCTCTGAAATTATACTCCATTATTCTTTTCTAATCAAGGGCTACGAAGTTAGTAAAAACCTAGGGTGGATAATTCTTAAAATCCCTCTAAAAAAGCAAAGTATAATTTAATAGTTTTGTTGACCTGCTATGACTGAAGAAAAAAAACTCATCCGAAAGACACAACGAACCTCTCGCTTATCCATAATGATAAGTATGTCGTTGGTGCTCTTTCTTTTAGGTAGTTTAGGAGTTTTATTATTGCAAGCCAACCAAGTGAGCAATTATGTCAAAGAAAACATCGGTATTTCTTTGATTATCAATCCAGATGCAGACAGTACTCAAATCAACGATATCCTAAGTCGCCTAAGTACAACAAAATACATCAAAAGTTTTCAGTTAATTTCAAAAGAAGAGGCTGCAGAAGTGCTAAAAAAAGATTTAGGGGAAGATTTCATTACCTTTTTGGGGCACAATCCACTTTATCCAAGTATTGACATCCGTTTAAAGGCTGAATTTGCAGATGAAAAAACGGTGGCTAGTTTTATTTCATCTATTCAAAAGCATCCAAGTATTAATGAAGTTCAATACCAACCATCATTAATAGAAAGTGTCAACAGAAATCTTAAAACCATAACCTGGATTCTTATTATTTTCAGTTCACTTTTGATCATAGTTTCCATCACCTTGATAAATAACACCATTCGCATATCATTATATGCCAGACGATTACTGATTAAAAGCATGCTATTAGTGGGGGCTACTAAGGGATTTATACTTAAGCCATTTCTACTAAAAAGTATATTTAATGGATTTATGGGAGGGCTGATTGCGGTCTTCTTGCTTGCAGGATTACTTTACGGCATTTCAGTAAAACTTCCCGAAATAAGTCTTATTCAAGATGTTCAAATTCTTGGATATGTCGCCTTTGGTATGATTGTCACAGGAATTATTCTTTCCTTTGTATCCACTTGGTTCGCAGTGAATAAATATCTTCGTTACCGCACAGACAATATCTATTAAAATAATTATGTCAAAGAACCTTACCACAAAAAAACCGAATGTTTCCAAACCAGGAGCAACGGATGAAAGAATAGACGCAGCAGCATTTGCTTTCGGAAGAGAGAATTATGTTTTATTATTTATCTCCATAGGATTATTACTTATTGGTTATTTTTTAATGGCTGGTGGAAAATCAAATGATCCAAATGTTTTTAATGAAGAAGTATTCAGCTTCAGAAGAATTACACTTGCTCCTATAGTAGTGATGGCAGGGTATGCATTAGGAATTTATGCCATCGTAAAAAAGGCTGATTAACTTTAGATGACCTTAGTTGAAGCCATTATTCTTGCGATCATAGAGGGCATCACGGAATTTCTTCCCGTTTCCTCAACGGGTCATATGATCATTGCATCCTCTTTAATGGGAATTGCAGATGATCCCTTTACAAAGACCTTTACCGTTGCCATTCAATTTGGAGCGATACTTAGTGTTGTGGCTCTGTATTACAAACGATTTTTACAAAGTATTTCCTTTTATAAAAAACTTTGGATCGCATTTATGCCTGCTGCTGTACTTGGATTTTTAATGGATGATCTTATTGACATGTTATTGTCAAATGTATTGGTAGTTGCGTTTACGTTATTAGCAGGAGGAGTTGTTCTTGTATTCATTGACTCATGGGTAAAAGGCGGAGATGGTGAAGACGCAAAAAATGTTACTTACTCCCGAGCATTAAAAATTGGTATGTTTCAATGCATCGCAATGATCCCTGGAATATCACGTTCAGCAGCCACTATAATTGGCGGAATGGTAGCCAAATTAGATAGAAAAACTGCAGCAGAATTTTCTTTCTTTTTAGCAGTTCCAACCATGTTTGCCGCTACCATTTACAAAGTATTCAAATTTGCAAAAACGGGAGTGGGCGTAAGTCCTGAGCAAGTGAATCTACTCTTAATTGGAAATGTAGTTGGGTTTATCGTTGCAGCCATTGCTATTAAATCATTCATTGCCTTTTTAACTAAATATGGATTTCTATACTTTGGCTACTATCGAATTTTTGTGGGTGTTTTAATTATTATACTTTCCATTTTGGGAGTAGATTTACAATTGATTTAAACATGAATTTAGAAAGTCCGGAAGGAGAAGTGCTTTTAATAAATAAGCCTTTAACATGGACATCTTTTGATGTAGTGAATAAAGTGCGTTGGCTATCGAAAGCAAAAAAGGTCGGACATGCGGGAACGTTAGATCCCCTCGCCACCGGATTACTCATTCTTTGCTCAGGAAAAAAAACGAAAACCATTGAACAAATTCAGAGTGATGAAAAAGAATACACCGGCACTTTTTACTTAGGAGCAACCACCCCTTCTTTTGATTTAGAAACCGAAGAAGATCAGCAATTTGATATTAGTAATCTAACGGAAGAGGCTATCCGAAATTCCTTTAAAAAATTTACTGGAGACATTCAACAAATCCCCCCGATGCACTCTGCCATCAAGCAAGGAGGAAAAAGAGCTTATGTCTCAGCACGAAAAGGAGAAACCCTTGAGCTTCCTCCAAGAAGTTTATCCATTCCAGAATTTGAACTTACTGGATGCGAATTACCCCTAATTCATTTTCGAGTGGTATGCAGCAAGGGAACATATATACGTGCTTTGGCTCGTGATATTGGTCAAGACTTGGGTGTAGGAGCCTATCTTCATGCCCTTTGTCGGACTCGAATTGGCAACTATTTTCTCAAAGATGCCTATTCAATAGAAGATGTGATTACTCATTATCAATTAAAAAAAGAAAAATTGCGAGAATTAGACAAGGAAATATCTAACAACCAACAAGATACGACGAATTAAAGTTTTTACTCATTGTTTTTCAGTTTATTAGACCTCATATAGTACCTAAAACCTCAATAATAGACGTATCTTTGCATCCCGATTTAACGGAACCTTACTAAAATCTTACTAAACCGATCTTTTTTTTTCGTGAAGGATCACCAAAAACTCAGCCCGTAAGCTATGAAGTTAACAAAATTCAAATTCGGTTTCAACGAGAAACTCCTTGCTACACATCCTGCTGCTAATAGAGATGAATCACGTTTGATGGTAGTACATCGTAAGACAGGAAAAATTTTACACAAGACTTTTAAAGATATCCTTGACTACTTCGAAGACGGAGATGTAATGGTATTAAACAATACTAAAGTTTTCCCTGCTCGTCTTTATGGTAACAAGGAAAAAACAGGAGCGAAGATTGAAGTTTTCTTACTTCGTGAACTCAATGCAGAAAGTAAACTTTGGGATGTATTAGTGGATCCTGCTCGTAAAATCAGAATTGGAAACAAATTATATTTTGGTGAAGATGATATGTTAGTTGCTGAGGTGATTGACAATACTACATCTAGAGGTAGAACATTACGTTTCTTGTTTGATGGTACATCGGCAGAATTCAGAGATGTTATTGAACAATTAGGACATACTCCGCTTCCAAAATACATCAAAAGAAAAGCAGAACCAGCAGATAAAGAGCGTTACCAAACGGTTTTTGCAAAAATTGAAGGTGCCGTTGCTGCTCCTACTGCTGGATTACATTTTAGTCGTGAATTATTAAAACGCCTAGAGTTAAAAGGTGTGGATTTAGCTGAAGTTACTTTACACGTTGGTCTAGGAACTTTTCGTCCAGTAGAAGTAGAAGACTTGACGAAACATAAAATGGATTCGGAACAATTTGCTGTGGATAGTAAAGCCGTAGAAATTGTGAACAGAGCCTTAGCTAAAAAGAAAAATATTTGCGCAGTAGGCACTACCGCCATGCGTGCTTTAGAATCATCTGTGAGTACGATGGGTGAATTGAAAGCGAATGAAGGATGGACGAATAAATTTATTTTCCCTCCATACGATTTCAGCATAGCAAATATGATGATTACGAATTTCCACATGCCTGAGTCCACTTTATTGATGATGACTACTGCTTTTGGAGGTTATGATTTAGTGATGGAAGCCTACAAAGTAGCACAGAAGGAAAAGTATCGTTTCTTCAGCTATGGAGATGCTTTATTGATCCTCGACTAATGAATCGCTATGTCATCTTGGTGGCAGGTGGAAAAGGCACTCGAATGTTGGGCAGCCTTCCCAAACAATTTTTGCTCCTACATGGTGAAGCTATCTTAGTACATACATTACGTCGATTTACTCTTCCAGGGGTACACGTAATCGTTGTCATGAATCCTGACTTCATTGATTATTGGGAAGATCAGTGTACTGTTTTGTTAGATATTCCAAAGCACCAACTGGTAGCTGGAGGGCAAAGCAGGGCGCAATCGGTGGCTAATGGATTGAAGTTAGTACCCGAAAATTGTTTAGTCGCTATTCATGATGCCGTTAGGCCATTATGCTCTACTATACTCATTAACAGTCTTTTTGATGCTTGTGAGAAAGAAGGATCAGCAGTGCCCGTAATAAAATGTAAGGATTCATTAAGAATTGTTACTTCTGAAGGCAGCAAAGCGGTTTCGAGAGAAGATTATCGATCGGTTCAAACGCCTCAAGTCTTCCTGAGCAATGAAATCAAAGAAGCTTTCGTTACTATAGATGTAGAATCTTTTACCGATGAGGCTTCCATCTATGAAGCAGCAGGTCATAAAGTACACCTGGTAGAGGGGGAAGAAAGCAATATTAAAATCACAGTTCCATCCGATATTCAAATTGCATCGGTACTTTTAGATGTAAAATAATTCATTAAAATCTTAAATTAGCATCAGCTAAATCAGATCTATTTTACCCTTTTCTAATTTTGTAAGATTAGCATGATAAATGCACCTAACATCACCTTTTTTTACGCAACTCAATGATTAAACAATACGTACAATAAAACTAACAAGTTATTGTTTAATTCTAATTGAATAGAAGCAAAATTCCACTTCTGAAAAACCTATCATTGTAAAGATGCACTCAAAAAGTAATTACTCACAAACGGTTCACCAAGGATTTTTCCTGATGATTATGTTGGTGTTTTTTTCTTTTTTTCAACTTTCTGCGGCTATCAGTGGGACAGATACACTTCCTCCTATCAAAATTTCCAATTTTAATTTTGACAAGGTTGATGGATTGATCACCAATGAGCGAGAAATTAGAGCGGGGTTACTGTATGATGTAGATCGTAATAAAATCCTTTGGGAAAAAGAAATGGACTCCCCTGCTCCCATTGCTTCTTTAACCAAAATGATGGTTTGTTTATTAGCGATTGAAGATTTGAATTCAGGATCTATTTGCCTCGACGATCGAATTACGGTTACTAGAACTTACAAAAAGAGATTACGTCGTAGACGCTATACAACTTATACCGTTGAAGAAAAATATTATTTTGAAGATTTATTGAAGATGGCACTTGTGGCTTCACATAATGAGAGCACAGTTTGGATTGCTAAACATTGCTCTGGAGATGTAAGCACATTCGTAAATCGAATGAATGCAAAAGCCATTGAATTGGGCATGACTCAAACGCAATACTACAATACATCAGGTTTACCGGGTGGGAGATCCACTCCTGATAATAGTAGTACCGCAAGAGATCAACTTATCTTAGGAATTGAAATGATTAAATATCCTAAACTCGTTGAGATTTCATCAATCCCATTCATTAACGTCAACAACGGAAAAGGAAATATTAGTTTTCGTAATCATAACGGACTTGTCATCAACTATGGTCAAGAAGTAGATGGGATTAAAACTGGATATACTAGAGCTGCAGGATTTTGTTTAGTAGCTTCTGCTAAACGTGGTGAACATCGATTGATTAGTGTAATCTTTGGATGCCGAGGTCCGTGGATTAGAAATGGTATTGTAGCGAACATGATGAACACCTATTACGACGCCATTAAATTAGGTCGTTTAGGAGAAACCAATCCTGAACTAAACGATTCGAAATTATTTTTAGATAGTGTTAATCGTGGACTTGCCTTTATCCGACCACATATCGAATTAAAAGCTCCCGACAATGCGAGTGATGAAAGCTATGCTTACACCTATAAAACCGTAACTCAAAAAGTAAAAAAAGGGCATCGAGTTCGAAATGGTGAAAGCTTAGGTAAAATTGCAAATCGATACAATGTAACGGTAAACGAATTATCGAAGTGGAATAAACTCAGAAGTTCAACCATTCGTCCTGGACAAACATTGTATGTTTACTCTACGGTGAAGAAAAGAATTCAGGTGAAGTTAGTAGTTGATCCAGAAGAAAGTGTAGCCGATTTAGAAACCACTCCAGATTCCACAGAACAAATCGAAACTACGTTAAAAAGCGAGCACGTACCACATAAGAATGGTGAGTTGAAATCTGATTCAACGCTGGAAAGTAAAGATTCGACAAAACAAGTCAGTTCCAAAAAGCGAAGTGAAATCTCCAAAACAAAATCTGAGTTTATTTATCATATTGTTCAGCCTGGAGATACTTTATGGAATATTGCACAACGCTATCGTACTGATTTAAAGGAATTGAAGAAAATAAATAAAATTGGCAAATCGAATGGAATTCGAAGTGGAACAAAGCTTAAAATTCCAGTAAACGGCGGATAATTTTTTTTCGTATTTTTACGTTTAATAAAAGCCATGCAAAAACAAATCTTAATGGTGATGATGGCGTTGTTCCTAACGCCCATTGCCAACTTCGCACAAGAGAATACTACGCTTCCTCTTGATTCTAAAACAAATCTTATCAGTTTCACTGAAGTGAAGGAAGTTGGAAACACTTCGTCTATGGAGTTATACCAACGAGCGCTTGCATGGGCTTCTTCTTTTTATAAAAATCCAACCGATGTAATTCGTGAGCGCGATTCTGTCAATGGAACTATTCTTTGCAAAGCAAGATTTAAGATTACAAATCCAGCCGATAAAAAAACACCGGTTACCGATGCAGGCAATGTGATGTATAGCTTGAAACTTCAATTTAAGGATGGGCGTTACCGTTATGAATTGACTGAGATAAACTGGAAACAACAATCGTATTTTGCTTCCGAAAGATGGATGGATAAAACCTCAAGTTCTTACCAACCAAATTTCGAATCTTATTTACAGCAAACTCAAACGGAAGTAAATCGTGTTTTATCGAGTTTGGAAAAAGCGATGACAACTGCGCCATCTGCCAAAACAGAAGACTGGTAATTAAAAAATTCGATTACATTTCTCATGATCGACATTCTTTTCTAAAGTTGCTCGAAAAGGCGCAGAGCCGCAAAGTTTTTATTCGGTAAGGCTTCTTTCTTACCCTGGGCTAGTGTAGGGTATTCAGCAGCACGTCGCTAAGGTTTTTCGCAAATATTCCCATAGTTAAATCCAAATTTTATTTAAATAAATAAAATTTACTATTCCCCCTCGCCTTTGGAGAGGGGGTTAGGGGGAGAGGCTTGAACTATAGGCTTGCTAAAATCTAATTGAATTCGAATACATCTTTTCTCTTCGCCAATTTCTTCTCGCCAAATTTTCTCACAAAGATTTCTATGGCTAATTTCAAATTTAATCTTATAAATAAAATTTTACAAATCCCCCTGCTTTGCGCCTCTGCGCCTGCCTGCCGGCAGACAGGCCTTAGCGAGAAATTTTATGAATTTTAATTTAGCAATACTAATTATAAAATCGAAAAAATAAGTGTTGAATGCTAATTCTTCATTCTAAAGTTAATCAAAGTTTTCACTCTGCCAAATTTTCTCGCTAAGGCTTAGAGGCTGCGCTACGCCAAATTTTCTCGCTAAGGCGCAGAGCTGCAAAGTTCCTCTTCGCGTAAGTTTCTAGCAATGACGACAAAGGGCGCAAA
>JANOPQ010000262.1:0-76893 GCA_031421935.1 Bacteroidota bacterium
CTTGCTGCAAATTCAGCGGTAGTATTGTCATCGTTATTGGTAATTGTTGTGGATGTGATCGCAGTACAAATTACAGATATGATGATATAAGTAAATGTATAATTATAAATTGTAGAATAATAATAATGGAACAACAGGTTAAAACTGTAATTGAAATAAATAATTTGAGGAAATCTTTTGGAAAGCAAGAGGTACTGAAAGATTTGAGCCTGAAACTTTTTGATAATGAAAATTTAGTGGTGTTGGGAAAGTCGGGGACAGGCAAGTCTGTTTTGATTAAATGTATTGTTAGTTTATTGAGTTCTGATGATGGAACAATAAACGTGCTTGGAAAAGATGTGTTAACCTTAAGTAAGAAGGAGCTGAGTAAGATGCGAGAAAAAATTGGATTTCTATTTCAAAGCGGAGCATTGTATGATTCGATGACGGTAAAGCAAAATATGGAGTTTCCATTAAAGCGAATTAAAAAGAATCTTACACAGAAGGAAAGAGATGAGAAAATAGATGAAGTATTAGAAAATGTTGGGTTGGCAGACGCATTACATAAGATGCCATCACAACTTTCAGGTGGAATGCGGAAAAGAATAAGTTTGGCGAGAACCATTGTTGTGGATCCTATAATCATGTTGTATGATGAACCTACTACTGGTCTTGACCCTGTTACATCAGATGAGATAAGCTCACTTATTCTGGACGTTCAAAAAAAGTATAAAACCGCATCAATAATAATTACACATGATATTAAGTGTGCTGTGAGAACAGCAGATCGAATTATCATGTTGGCAGAAGGTGAAGTTTATATGGAAGGAAAGACTGAAGATTTCGAAAAATCAGCAGATCCAAAAGTTGCTTCATTCTTCAAATAAAAGTAATTAAACAAATTAGCTTATGAAAGGTCTTCACAAATTAGTTGAATAAATAAGATAAAATTTAAATAGTAATATTTATAAATAAAATGGATACACACTCAGAAAAATATAAAGTTCGGTTGGGAATGTTCATAGCAGGTGGATTAGCGCTTTTTGTTGGTGCTATTTTTGTAATTGGAAAGCAAAAGAATCTTTTCGATCCTGTGTTTAAACTCAACACAACATTTTATAATGTTAGTGGCTTGCAAGTAGGAAATAGTGTACGCTTCACCGGTATTAATGTAGGTACGGTGGACAATATTACAATTATTAATGATTCTACAGTTCGAGTAGATATGTTGATCAAGAGTGAAGTCAAGCAATTTATTAAATCTGACTGTGAAGTCACAATTGGTTCAGAAGGTTTGATTGGCGACAAACTAATTGTTATAACACAAGGTAATTCTAGTTCCACTTTAGCAAAGGAAGGTCAACATCTATATTCAACAGAACCCGTGGAAACAGACGCCATCATGGCCAGTTTGCAAGTAACAGCAGGAAATGCAGAAATAATTTCACAGGAGGTCGCCGAGATTATGGTAAAAGTAAATAGTGGGGAAGGTACACTGGGAAGATTAATTCAAGATTCTACCATTGCAGAGAATTTGAATCAAACAATCGTTAATCTTAAGAAAAGCAGTAAAGGATTAGATGAGAATATGGAAGCGGCTAAACATAATATATTATTGAAAGGGTATTTTAATAAGAAAAAAAGGGCTGCCGAAAAGAAGAAAGAAGAAGCTGAGATTAAGAAGCTAGAAGAGCAGAAGCGAAAGGATTCAAAATAAATGAGTTTAATAATAAAGAGCATGGAAAATTTAAAATCAAGAGGGAATGATATATTTATAGAAGTGAATGATATTAAAGTTTGTTATGATGACCGTGGCAAGGGTGAAACTCCCATAATATTTATTCATGGATTTCCTTTTGATAAATTCATGTGGCAGCCACAACTTGATTTGTTTGGTAAAAACCACCGAGTGATTGCATACGATATTCGTGGTTTCGGTAAATCTACGCTAGGAAGTGTTCAAGGAAGTATCAATTTATTTGCTGATGATTTAGTTAGTTTTATGGATGGATTGAAAATTGGAAAAGCTATCGTTTGTGGTTTATCGATGGGAGGATATATTTTATTAAATGCAATTATTAGATATCCTCAAAGGTTTGATGCAATTATACTAAGTGATACCCAATGTATTGCAGATTCCTTTGAAGCAAAGGAGAAACGAAAAAAGGCGATTTCACAAATTGTATCAGGGAAAATTAATGATTTTGCTATGGGATTTATAGCAAATATTTTTTCTGACGAAACAAAGAAAACAAAAGGTGATGTTGTAGAAAAAATAAGGAGTACTATTCTCTCCACACGAGCAGAAGCAGTTACAGCTACTTTAAGTGTATTGGCTGAGCGTGAAGATTTATGTTCTTCCATTTCACAAATTGAAGTTCCAACACTTATAATTTGTGGAAAGAAAGATGTTGTAACTCCTGTTGAACAAGCTGAGTTTTTGCATGATACCATTCCGAATTCTCAACTTAAAATTATTGATAACGCTGGACATATGTCAAACCTTGAACAACCAGATGAGTTTAATTTGCATATAGTAGAATTTTTATCTAGTATTGCGAAATGATAAATTTCAATGTTCCGTCTATTAATACTAATAGTTTTATTCACTTTTTGTACACAGGGAGATGTGTGGGCACAACAAACAAAACCTCCAGCGGATTCAACGGATTTTTATAAGGATATTCATTCGTATTCAAGAAAAAGCAAGTTCACAAGATTCATTTATCGAATTATTTTCCGTCCTGTAACATCGGATTTGCCAAAAAAAGTAACTAAAAAGAAGACCAAAAAAAAGTCGGTTCAGAAACCCTACAGTAATTACGAAGGTAAAATTATTAGAAATATAAGCATTGAAACATTAGATCCCTTTGGATATACTATTGCTGACACGATTTTTGTTTCGCAAAATAAATTATCCAAATTTGGAAACAGATTGCATGTGAAGTCGCAACGCATCACCATTCGAAATCTTTTGATTATTCGAGAAAACGATGTTTTCGATTCATTGTTAGTAAAGGAGTCGGAAAGATTGGTTAGGAGTCAAGGGTATATACGTGATGTATTGTTTTTTGTAAGTTCAGTGTCTAAGAATTCTGATTCTGTAGATATATTTATTCGTTCGTTGGATCGATGGAGTATTACCCCAAGATTTTCAGTTTCAAATTCTCGAGCAACTCTCCAGTTGAATGAAAGAAATTTGCTGGGTGTAGGTCACGAGTTTAAAAATGCATATTCATGGTATCATACACGAGGGGAAGATGCGTACAATGCGAGCTATTATATCCCTAGTATTCGTAATTCTTACGTAAGCTCTACGCTTCGTTACGGAACGGATGAATTTAGAAACTTCACCAAGAGTGTTCAAGTTGATCGACCATTTTATTCTCCTTTTGCAAAATGGGCCTCCGGTGTAATATTTACTCAACAATTAAGAAAAGATTCCTTCTTGATTAATGACTCAGTTTATGTAAAGCAAAATTACAAATTGAATGCGCAAGATTATTGGTTGGGCTATGCAGTGCAAATATTTAAAGGGAATTCTGAGACCAATCGTACCACAAATTTTATTTCATCTGTGCGAATGTTTCGCATTCATTATGTGCAGAAACCGCCAGATTTCATTGACTCTTCACGGGCCTATGTGGATGAGTTGTTTTACTTAGGAAGCATTGGAATCAATACAAGAAAGTATATCCAAGATAAGTTTGTTTTTACTTTCGGTGTTACAGAGGATGTCCCTATCGGAAAAGTTTATGCGCTTACTGGCGGTTATCAGATTAGAGATAATTTAGGTCGAGCATATTTTGGGGCGCGTATATCAATGGGTAATTATTATTCATGGGGCTACTTAAGTTCAAATTTTGAGTATGGTACTTTTGTTCAAAATTCAAAACCCAATCAAGGAATTGTTTCAATAAGTTTTATTTATTTCACGGAATTATTAGAGGTCGGAAAGTGGAAAATCAGACAGTTTATTAAGCCAGATATAACTATTGGCGTAAATCGTTTTTCGAACGACAGTTTGACCATCAATGATGGTGTTGGAATTGATGGGTTTAATAGTGAAACTTCTGGAACAAAGCGAATTTTAGTGAAATTTCAAACGCAAACTTATGCTCCATGGAATATACTGGGATTTCGTTTTGGTCCCTATTTGATTTATTCAGTAGGGATGTTAGCGAACGAAAAATCCGACTTTAAAACTAGTCGATTGTATTCACAAATTGGATTGGGTTTATTAATAAAAAATGATAATTTAGTGTTTAATACATTTCAGTTCTCTGTTTCATTTTATCCATTGATGCCAGGTGATCAGTATAATGTATTTAAAGTAAATTCGATTAAGACGGGTGACTTTGGTTTTAGGAATTTCGAAATGGGAAAACCCTATGCTCTACAATTTAGATAGTAAAGTAAGTTGAAATGGTTTAAATGTAATTAGGAATGGCAAAAGATATTATTAAAAAAATTAAGTTTCTGTTTAAGGAAACAGCGAATGAATTTATAGAGGATAATGCTATAAAATTAAGTGCAGCGTTGTCATATTATACTGTTTTTTCATTGCCGCCACTTTTAATTATAATAATTAGTTTATGCGGATTCTTTTACGGAGCAGAGGCTGTTAGTGGCGAACTCTATGGACAAATTAAAGGCTTAGTAGGAGCTGAAGCGGCAATTCAAATACAAGAAGTAGTTAAAAACGTTAAACTTTCTAAAGATAATACCTTTGCTACCATCATTGGCGTGATTACATTACTCATCGGTGCCTCTGGTGTGTTTTCTGAAATGCAGGATTCGATAAACTATATTTGGGGTATTCAAGCTAAACCTAAACGTGGACTTATTAAATTTATTAAGAATCGTTTGATGTCTTTTTCGATGATCGGTTCTGTTGGATTTATTTTGATGGTTGGATTAATTGTTAATTCATTGATGGATGTAATGTATAGCCGATTAACGAATTTCATTCCAATTGATACTTTTTATTTGTTTTATGCGTCTAATCTTTTCGTCGTTTTTATAATCATAACACTATTGTTCCTTATAATATTTAAAATATTGCCGGATGGAAAAATTGCTTTGTTTGATTGCTTGGTAGGAGCTGCCTTTACTGCTTTTTTATTTATGATTGGGAAGTTTGCCATTGGAGCCTATCTTGGTAATTCGAATGTTGTTACAGCCTATGGTGCTGCTGGCTCTGTAATTTTAATAATGGTTTGGGTGTATTATTCTGCGTTCATTCTTTACTTTGGGGCTGAATTTACTAAAGTGTATACACGAACTCATGGAAAAAATATTCGCCCGAATGAATATACTATTAAAGTGTTAAAGCCACAGGAAGAGATTAATTAAATATTGATATATTATTATTTTAACTAATTTGTATTATGGATCAAGTCAAAAGTCAATTCTCCTATTCTAAGTTTTCAATTATATTGATAGGCATAGTAGCATTTTTTTATATTCTATCTGTTGGGCAAGGAATTATTGTCCCTTTAGTTTTTGCTACTATTATAGCCATCTTGCTGAATCCTCTTGTTAATTACCTATGCAAAGTGAAGGTGAATAAAGTTATTGCTATTTTAATTGCATTAACCTTAACCATACTATTATTAGGTACACTAATCTATTTTATTATAAATCAAGCAACCATGTTCAGTGAATCATTGCCTGAAATAAAGAAAAATTTATTGGCGCTATTCAATGATATGATTCTTTGGATATCACAAACATTTAATGTGAGTACAGCAAAGATTAATGATTGGATTAATAATACTAAAGGAGAAAGCTTGGACAATAGCTCTGCTGTAATCGGACAAACATTAGGTACATTAGGCGGAGTGTTTGTATTAATATTTTTATTGCCCGTATATGTTTTTATGATTTTATATTACAAGCCATTACTTCTTGAGTTTATTTCTCAACTTTTTCATAGGGAACAGCATGAAGTTGTTGGAGAGGTTTTGTTGGAATCCAAGTCACTTATTCAAAGTTATTTGGTAGGACTATTACTGGAAGCTGCATTAGTTGCTACTTTAAATTCAGTAGGGTTACTTATTATTGGGATTGAGTATGCAATATTGATTGGAATTATCGGAGCATTATTAAACATCATCCCTTATATAGGTGGACTGATCGCCATTACTATACCGATGCTGCTTGCAATAGCTACGGATAACCCTTTTGATGCAGTTTGGGTTTTTGTTTTATATATGATTGTGCAGTTTATCGATAATAATTTTTTCATTCCCACCATTGTGGCGCGTAAAGTAAAAGTAAATGCACTGGTATCGATTATTGTTGTATTAATTGGTGGTGCGTTTTGGGGTTTCTCAGGAATGTTTCTTTCTATTCCGTTAATAGCAATTTGTAAAGTAGTTTTCGATAGAATTGACAAGCTCGCTCCATTAGGTTTTCTGATCGGCGATAATCAACCTGATTTAGGAAAGAATTTTTTTGACATTAAAACGCATATTAAAAAAATATCAGGTAAAAAGAAGTAAGTGAAAAATTGCAGGATGAATTTTAATTTCTGTTATTCTTAAACTTAGAATTATGACTTTTCGTTGCGCCTGCCTGCCGGCCGGCAGGTTCGCTGCTAAAACGTTGCGGCCGTTGCGTTTTAATGGAATCATTTATATACGTGAATCAATAAAGTGATTTTAAATTAAATTTTTCACGAACCGATATAAATTAAAATCCTTCTCTTCAAAAACAGATTTCAATTGATCTTTCAATTCTTTTACGTTCACATCTTTCATTCTTCCATGCTGGATAAGCCGGTAAGCTCTTTCAGCAATTAAACTAAGTCGATGATTAGCAGTAGCTGTTTTGGAATGTGCATGGATGGATTCCAACAATTCTTCTATACCTTCATAAGCGCTGGCATTGGTTTTTAAAACAGGGATCACCCAATCGCCATGTGCAGGCCGTTCGTGTAATGTTTTGATGATGCCCGCAGCGAAAAGATCAGCACCCGCCCTGTCCATTTTGTTTACTACGAAAATATCGCCAATCTCCATGATGCCCGATTTCAAGGCTTGTATTTCATCTCCAGCTTCAGGAACTAAAGTAACGACTACCGTATCCGCTAATCCAATAATTTCTACTTCACTTTGTCCAACGCCTACGGTTTCTATGAAGATGTAGTCGAAAGTAGACGCACGTAATACATCGCATATTTCTAGCGTCTTCGCCGATAATCCCCCCAAAGCGCCGCGAGTAGCTAGTGAACGAATAAATACTTGTGGATTGGTAAAGTGCTCTTGCATTCGCAAACGATCGCCTAATAAGCTGCCGTGTGTAAATGGAGAGGACGGATCTACGGCAATTACTCCAACCGTATTCGGATGTCCATCAACGTTAGTTTTGGAACAAATAAGTTTGATGAGTGCATTGATCAGTGTACTTTTCCCAGCTCCCGGCGGACCTGTAATTCCAATTACCGGCGTGTTGCGAGTAAATTGCAAACTGTGTAATAATGTTTCATAACCAGTTTGATCGTTTTCTATCCAAGTGATGGCACGTGCAATACTACGACGGTCACCCGATTTTATTCCCTTTAAGAGTTGTGCTATTTCCACCTGACGAAAGTAATAAGTTAATAGTAGCAATCGAGTTGCAGATTTTCGTTTTTTATCATCTTTGTAAGGTTAAGACTTGAAGAAAATGCTTATTAAATCTTTGATTATCAAGCAATTTTTTTGAATTAGGATGATTAAGCGGCCCCTGTTTCCTTCGATCCTTGCTTTTAACTAATTTTGTAACTCTCATGAGGTTTCTTCTTCGGAAGAATGAAAAGGGAATACCGTGTAAATCGGTAACAGTCCCGCTGCTGTAAACGATAGGTTAATCACTTGCAAAAATAGAGTCACTGTTTTTTAGGAAATGGGAAGGCCAATTGCAAGTATCGTAAGTCAGAAGACCTGCCTGGTGAATTAGTTTCAACATCTTCGGAGAGAGATAAAGAAACAGCATTGTGCGAATGGTTCGTGCAACTGTTTTCTTTTCTACTTCATTCAGCACAATGCGCATTCTTGTTTTATTTCTCTTCTGGTTTTCCGCCTCTACTTGGGCTCAACAGGATTCGAGCGTTTGGTTGAGAGCCGTAGACATTCAGTCGAGTCGCTTTGATTTTTCAGATGTGTCGATGTCCATGCAAACGCTCGACACTTCAACGCTCAGTAAATTAAATGCAACTACATTAGCGGATAGGCTTAGCCGTGAGTCGGCATTGTTTGTGAAATCGTATGGTTCTGGAAGTTTATCAACGGTAAGTATCAGAGGAACGGGTGCAGCACATTCTGCCGTTTTGTGGAATGGAATTTCGCTCAACTCTCCAATGCTCGGATTATATGATTTTTCTTTGTTGCCGATGTTTTTGTTGGATGATGTAAAAGTACAAGCAGGCGGAAATGGTCCTTTAGTAGGAAGTGGAGGTGTGGGTGGCGCCATCTTTATGGATGCAAACCTCGATTTTAGAAAACGAATGCAAGTAAAATTATTTTCTACGTTCGGCAGTTTTGGGCAGATGCAAAATGGAGTAGCGATAGAAGGCTCGACTGGAAAATTAATTTCAAAAACGAAGTTTTACAATCAAAGTTCAAAGAATGATTTTGAATTCAAGAATCCAGAAGGACTAATGAAAACTCAATCGCATGCAGAAGTGAAGCAGATAGGTGTTACGCAGGATTTGAGTTACGGTACAGCTAGCAATCATGTGGATGTGCATGGATGGTTTTTAAAGAGTGAAAGAGAAATTCCTGCACTAAGTCTTGCACAGTCGAGTGCTCAGGCACAAGATGATAATTCTTTTCGTGTAGCATTGAATTGGTCGGTGTTGAAGCAAAAATGGTTTTGGAATGTACGCGGTGGATTCAATCAAGAGGAAATACGTTATATTGATCCTGCAGCCCGACTCAATGAATTTAGTAGCGCCATAAATTTTCAATCGGATTGGGAATTGGGATATTTCATTACTCATCAATTGAAAGTAATGACTCAAATCGCTTGGTACGATGGACAGGCAAAAGCGCCAAGTTATGGGAAGCAAGTTGATCAGCAACAAATTTCGTTGGGTGCAAAACTAATTTGGGAAGGACGAAAGTTATATGTCAATGGAGCTATTCGACAAGGTTATTTTGATGGGAAAGCAATTCCATTTTTGCCAGCATTAAGTATGCGTTATCAATTCTTGACATCACTTTCTGCTCGAATGGATATTTCCAAAGTGTATCGCGTTCCTACTTTAAACGATCGTTTTTGGGTGCCAGGAGGTAACAAAAACTTGAAACCAGAAAATGGATTTTCTTCCTCCTGTGGTTTGACATGGAATCAAATATTCAATAAAGTAACAATCGGAGTTTCAGCTGGATTCTTTTTTGCACAACTCAACGAGGCTATTGTTTGGTTGCCGGGAGCGAATGGAATTTATTCGGCACAAAATATTCATGCCTTAGAAAACAAAGGATTTGAAGGTGGAGTGAGTTTAAAATATCAAATTAAATCATGGTCTTTTTCTGGAAGTGTAAATACCAATATGGTTTCTTCCGTCATCACCGCATCGGATCCATCCTATGAATCGGCTCTTGGAAAACAATTAATTTACACTCCAGAATTGCAGTATCGTTCTCAATGGATTATAGCCTACAAAAAATTAGAATTACGTTATCATCATAATTATACAGGCTATCGTTATACAACCATCGATCATTCGTATTTTTTAGATCCTTTTGCATTGGCTGAAATCCATCTTGCTTGGACGCATCAAATCAAATCTACCCAATTCACATTGTCTGCAGGAATTAAAAACCTTTATAATGAGAATTACCAAACCATTGCTTGGCGCCCCATGCCGGGCAGATCCTTTCATACTGGTGTATTGTTTACTTTTGGAAAATAATGAAAAATTTCTTCTCAAACCGTTATTATCATTTAGGGGTAGGCGTAATCGCCATCCTTGCCGGTGTGAAAATCTGGATGCAGCCCACGGGTAATTTCAAAATGCTGATATTAGTTTCTATCGTCATCTTGCTCGTTGTTGCAAGAAGTATATATCGTTTTTGGAAATTGAAATAGTGTTTCAGGTTAATTCATACTCGAAGGGCTTTGTTTTATGAGTTTCGTGACGAATTGTTATTTTCAACCTGCCTGCAGCAGGCAGGCACTATAGGCACAAGAGAACACAAGAGGTCACAATAGTTTATACTCTATTGCACTGAGTGGGAAGGCGAGGGGCTATAAAAAATCAATTTTCTATAGTGTTCTCAAGTGACCTCTTGTGTCTTTAGTGTTAAATAAAGCGTTTGATTATAGTAGTAATTATTATGGAACTCTCATCTAACTAACTGCTAGAGTCTAATATTAAAACTAGATTGAGTTTTGTCCTTTCCTTGCTTTGCTT
Source organism: Bacteroidota bacterium (assembly GCA_031421935.1). GTDB lineage: Bacteria > Bacteroidota > Bacteroidia > AKYH767-A > OLB10 > JAJTFW01. Next base: position 10,385 of record JANOPQ010000262.1, read on the forward strand.
CTACGTTTCATCAGATCGGATTCAATAAAATTCTTTTGATTGAAACAATATGCTAATTTTGCGAATATTCAATCAAAAATAAAACGATCAGAAAATGACACATTACAACCCGAAAGATTGGCTTACGTTTATCTTTAGATTTCATAAGTCGGATACCTTTCGGAAATTAATTCCGATGATGATTTTAATTGCCGCCTATTCGGGTGGCATTGCTTATTTGGAGATTGAGCATTGGAAACTGTCTGATGAAAGTAATGTCAAGAATCTTACGATTATGCACACCACAGTTGGTTTTGTGCTTTCATTGATGTTGGCTTATAGAACCAATACGGCTTACGATCGTTGGTGGGAAGGAAGGAAATTATGGGGCTCATTAGTGAATAATAGTAGAAACTTGGCTATTAAATTAAACGCTTATTTGAGTGATGAGGATGATCGCAATTATTTCAGAAAATTGATTCCAACATTTTCAGAGGTCCTTGCCAATCATTTGATGAATGAAGAAGTGAGTTTGATGTTGTTTGAAGGTTTCGATTTGGAGATAGATCATCATAAGCACAAACCCAATCAAGTAGCCAGCTTGTTATTTCAGAGAGCTAATAATTTGTATAGATCTGGAAAAATTACAGGAGAGCAATTTATTATTATTAGTTCCGAATTGCAATCCTTCACCGATATTTGCGGAGCCTGCGAACGAATTAAAAACACGCCTATCCCTTATTCTTACAATGCATTCATTAAAAAGTTCATTTTCTTTTTTGTGATGACATTACCCTTTGGGTTTGTATTTAATTTAGGCTACTTAGTAATTCCAGTGGTAGTTTTTATCTTTTACGTCTTAGCCAGTTTGGAATTAATAGCTGAGGAAATTGAAGATCCGTTCGGGAAAGACACGAATGATTTACCGATCCTAAAAATTTCGTCTAATATTAAAAAACATGTTGGCGAGATATTGTAGGTTTTCGAATTGAGATTATCTAGGTTATTGTTTTTCGCTCGTGATAGTGACTAGCTTCTTGCTTCTAGCTTCTGGCTTCTAGTCGCGAGGCTTCGCGACTAGCTTGACTACCGCGAAATGTTTGACGGTAGGTGCATGACTTAGCAACTTGCTAATCGAATTTTTCTTTTGTGCACTCTTGTGTTCTCAAGTGCCTTTAGTGTTTAGAAAAAAAGTTTGATCAATGCAATAAATACTATACAACTAAAATAAACCAGAAGCCATAAGTTTACCCTGCTGTCGAAACGAAGTGAAGCACTGCAGGGCTAGAGTCCAGAAGCTCATTTCTTATAGCGCGCTACAATTAATATTTAACAATAAATCTCTGCGTAAAAAAGATTAACGTACCAACGAAACTTTCCCTGTAAATTCTAACGGTGCCTGCTGTCCGTTGTACACTTTAAATAAATAAATGTACACACCTTCGGCACAAACATCACCACTGTTTTGATAAGTGCCGTCCCAACCTTTGCTTAAGTCTTTCGTCTCAAACATCAACTTGCCCCAGCGATCAAAAACTTTAAAATCAGCTTGCGTAATTCCGATGCCGTAGCCTGTAAAGAATTCATTGTACCCGTCGTTGTTTGGACTGAAGGCATTGGGTATGTAAAATGTAGTTTCACCTCTTACAATGATTTCGTTGTAGAATGTATCTACACATCCTTCGTTGCTGATGACAATTAACTCTACTACATAGCGGCCTGTATCTCCATAAGTATGTTCAGGCGACCAATCATTTGTGGTCACTGTATTATCACCAAAATCCCAATGCGACGTTACTGCTCCATTACTACCGTTTAAGAATTGTACAGTAGGATGTAATATACTTACCTCTTGTGGTTCGCTTGTATAAAATGCGGTTGGTAATGGCCAAACCGTAATAATATTATTCTCTGTTAATTGACTTTCGCAGCCATAAATATCTGTCACCAATAAACTCACATCGTAGGTGCCGTCTTCTGTATAGGTATGCGAAATATTTTTTCCGTTACCATCATTGCCATCTCCAAAATTCCATGCATAGGTAGCACCGTTTGTAGTGATACTGGTTGAAGCAAAATTTACCGTTACCGGATTACATCCTTTCTGATCAATTGGTGTGAAATTTACAATAGGTAATGGATGAACAATAACCAATTGTTGTGTGGAAGGTTCTAAAACCGTGCAACCATCACTTAAACTCACTGCATAAATAAAAGTAGAATCAGGACTTGAATTAAATCCGTTAACATTGGTTCCAATAGCATTCCATGAATATGTATAGGGGCCACCGTTACCACCGGAAGCATAAGCTGCTAATGTTGTACTTTCTCCTTCGCAAATGGAATCTTCAGTAACCGTCATGTTGATGGATAGAGCAGGAAATACGAATACCGGAATATTAGAAACTGTTTTCGTACATCCATTGGCATCGGTAACTAAAACGGAGTACAAATTATTTACACTTGGATTTACAGAGATGTTACTTGCAGTATGGTTGGTGTTCCATAAATAATTGTAGCCTGCCGTTCCTCCGCTCACAGTAGCGATTAAGCTCGCGGATTGACCTATGCAAATAGTATCCGGATGATTTACGCTGGCTTGTAAAACAGTTGGTTCAATGATAGTAAAAGTAGTATCGAAAGGACATAAATGCGCATCTAAAATTTGTACAGTGTAAATACCCTGAGGAATTGTTGAAATCACATTGGAAACAGAACCATTGCTCCAGATATAAGCATAAGGCCCAACACCACCACTGGTGGCGATGTTGATGGAAGCATTGCTCATTCCAAAACAAGGAATTCCATTTACAGTAGGTTGGATAGCAATGGCCGTGGGCTGCGTTACTTGAATCGTTTGATTGGTAGTGCATCCATTCGCATCCGTAGCCGTAACTGAATAATTTCCAGCAATTAAATTTTGTAGCGCAGCATTCGCACTTCCATTCGACCATTGGTAAGAGTACGGAGGTACACCACCGTTAGAACTTACTGTCGCCTGCCCGTCGTTTCCGTTGAAGCAATTTACATCTGTAATAACTGATGGATTAAATGCGAGCAATATAGGTTGTGTAATATTTACAGAGCTAGTTGTGATACATCCATTCGCATCTGTTAATACGATGGTATAATTTCCAGCAGGTAAATTTGTATTATTCGAAGTCGTAATTCCGTTCGACCATAAATATTGATAAGGTGTTGTTCCACCATTTGCCGCGTACAGTGCAGCACCGTTGGATCCGCCAAAGCAAGAAACCATGGTAGCTGAACTTTGTGTTAATCCTAAAAGAGTAGGCTCCGTAATGGTGGTGCTTTGCACTTCAGTACAACCGTTTTGGTCGGTGATGATTACGCTATACGTTCCGGCAATTAAATTATTCGCTGAAAGTGTATTCGCACCCGTTGACCAAACATAAGTGTAAGGACTTGTTCCGCCTAAAGCATTTGTGTTTGCACTACCATCGTTTCCTCCATAGCAACTTACCATTTGAAGCGGTTGCGTGGTTGCACTGAGCACTTGTGGTTGTTGAATCGTGAATACATCAGCATCGGTACATCCAAAATTATCCGTTACAGTTACTGCATAGTTTCCAGCGTTTAATCCATTTGCAGTTGGGGTATTACTACCATTCGACCAAGCGTAATTGTATGGAGCACTTCCACTACTCACTTGCAACTGAGCGCTGCCGTTAGCTTCACCAAAACATAATGCGTTGAATGTTGTAACATTGTCGATACTTGGTCCTTGAAGGCCATTCACGGTTAATGTTGAAGAAAGCGTACATCCATTTGCATCACTCACCGTTACTGTATAATTACCGGTGGTGAGCCCTGTTGCTGTATTTGTATTTTGTCCGTTATTCCAATTAAATGTGTAAACACCTGTTCCTCCTGAAATTTGCACCTGTGCGCTACCGTTAGATGCGTTACATTGTGTAGGAGTTGTTGTTGGAATACTTGCTAAAGGTGTAGGTTCTAAAATTACCACGACTTGTTGAGTCACACATCCATTGACATCGGTCACAGATAAAGTATAATTCCCAGCAGCTAATCCTGCTGCTGATGCTGCGTTTCCTCCTGATGGTAACCAGTTATAATTGAATGGACCATTTCCCCCAACAATAATGATACTCGCACTACCATTTGAAGATCCATTACAAGAAGCAGGAGTAACATTGGTCACCGCTAACGTAGCGCCACCTGCATTACTAATGGTTGTTGAATTAGAGATAGTACATCCATTTGCATCGGTGATGGTTACAGAATAATTTCCACTCATCAATGAGTTTATCGTATTTGAACCCGATGCTCCATTTGACCAATTATAATTATAGCCACCGGTACCTCCTGAAACTACTGCTGTAGTTGTTCCGTTTGCTAATCCGCATGTAGCTTGTTGTGTATTCAATTGCAATTGCAATGCAGTGGGTTCATTAATCTGGATCGGAGTATTCGTTACACATCCATTCACATCGGTGACAATTGCTGTATAATTTCCAGCAGCAAGTCCTGTGGCTTGGGTTGTATTTCCTCCTGATGGAATCCATTGATAAGTGAATGGACCATTTCCTGCATTCGTTACCACTTCTGCATTTCCATTATTTCCTGCAAAACAAGTTACATCATTCGTGTTTAAAATAGCAACAGTGGGTCCGCCTAAATTTGCAACGGCTGCAGTCGTATTAATTGTACATCCATTAGCATCGGTAGCAGTTACTGTATAAGTTCCAGCAACAAGTGTATTAATACTAGTTCCTGCTTGACCTGTAGACCATGCATAAGTTAACGCTCCCGTTCCTCCATTGCCAACTACTGCAGCGTCACCATTCGATGCACCACAAGTTGCAGGAGTGGTATTCGTTACTAAATTGATAATTGCAGCTTGACCTACATTAATCACTTCAATTGCTGTACAGCCATTCACATCACTAACGGTTACCGTATACGTACTTGAAGTTAAACCGTTGGTGGTTGCTGTAGCCGCACCGTGACTCCAAGCATAATTAAAAGGAGCAGTTCCTCCGTTGGTATTAACAGTTGCACTTCCGTCGTTTCCATTGAAGCAAGTTGCGGGAGTTGAATTTCCGTTTGTTGTTAATGTAACCGGTGTAGATATTAAAACATTTCCTTGTTCAGTACAACTGTTATTGTCAGTTACTGTTACTGTATAATTTCCTGCAGATAGTGAAGTGGCATTAGCGGTAAGATCTCCATTTGACCAAACATAACTATAGGCTCCTGTTCCACCATTAGCAAGAACACTACTTGTTCCATTGGCATTTCCACAAGTTTCTGGTGTTACAGATAAAGCAAGTTGGATGGCAGTAGGTTCAGTAAGATTTACATTTATACTTGTGATGCATCCATTGGCATCCGTAACATTTACCGCATAAGCTCCCGCAGTAAGACCAGTGGCTTGCGCTGCATTTCCTCCTGATGGAATCCAAGAATACGTGTAAGGACCATTACCAGAAGTTACAGTAACTTCCGCATCTCCATCAGCACCACCATTACAAGAAACATCATTTGTAGAAAGCAAACTTAGTGAAGGTCCACCTAAATTCGCAACGGCTGCAATGGTTGTGGCTGTACATCCATTTGCATCGGTAGCTATAACGGTATAGGCCCCCGCAGTTAATCCATTAATAGAAGTTGTGGCTGCTCCAGTCGACCATTGAAATCCGAAAGCGCCTGTTCCTCCGTTTGCATTTACTTGTGCAGTTCCATTGGCATTTCCGCAACTTGCATCAGTTACCACCGTATTTATAATAATAGATGATGCTTCTCCAACAACAATTGTCGTTGGAAATGGACATCCATTATTATCGGAAATAGTGACCGTATAAGATCCTGCAGTTAAATTAGTAATCTGTGAAGTGGAAGCACCTGTATTCCATAAAAAAGTATAAGGAGAAATACCACCAGCCGCCACAATAGAAGCACTTCCGGTATTACCACCAAAACAATCAGCATCTACACTAGAAGAAGTTCCAGTAATGGCGAGAGGTTCTGTAACAACAGCTAATGTTTGTTGAGTACATCCTTTTGCATCCGTAACGGTTACATTATAATTTCCTGCTGATAAATTAATTCGGTTAGAAGTTAATACTCCGCCTGGATTCCAGTCATAAACATAAGGCGCAGTACCATCTTGAGCATCGATATCAGCAGTTCCGTCATTGCCTCCGTTACAAGTAACAGAAGTTGTTAAATTATTTACAACAAGTGGAAGTGGTTCTAAAATTGTATAATTTAATGTGGTACTACAGCCATTAACATCGGTTACACTCACATTATAAATTCCTGCAGATAATCCAGTGGCAGTTGCAGTAATTCCACCGGAGGGAAGCCAATCAAATGTAAATGGACCATTGCCCACCGTAACTAAAACCGAAGCAGTTCCATCGGCTCCTCCTGCACAACTTACATCAGTTTGTCCATCAAATAGCAATGTTGGTCCTCCCGCACTGTTGATTATTGTATTATCTGAAACGGAACATCCTTGTGCATCGGTTACTGTAACAGTATAAACTCCTGCCGAAAGTGAGTTCGCTGTGGATGTTATAGAACCACTACTCCAACTGTAACTGTATGGAGCTATACCGCCATTGGGAGTCACGACAGATGAACCATTGCTATTTCCACAAGTAGAAATTGTATTCGCGAAGGCTAAAGGAATGATGGCTGGTTCGGTGATGTTAGCTACTAACGTTGACGTACATCCGAAAGCATCGGTAATAGTTACAGTATAATTTCCGGCGGTTAAATTTGAATTCGTAGCGGAGCTTGCGCCGTTCGACCAATTATAAATGAATGGACTATTTCCACCTGCTATTCCAACGTCAATGTTCCCATCGTTACCACTATTGCACGTTACATCGTTTATGGTTGTAACACTCACAACAGGTCCGACTTGGTTAGGAATATTAACTGTGGTTTCAAAGGTACAGCCATTAGCGTCACTAACGGTAACCGTATACGAACCTGCAGAAACATTACTCAATGTATTATTTACGGATGTGCCCGTTGACCATGTATAAGCATAAACTGGAGTACCACCGTTTACCAAAATATCAGCTCCTCCATCCGCTTGTCCGCAATGGGAAGTGTACGAATTTGAAATTGTACTCAACGCAGAGGGCTCATTAATAGTAGCGGAAACTATCGATGAACAACCATTCGCATCAGTCACTGTCACCGAATAAATTCCAGCGGTTAATCCAACTCCTGTAGTTCCACTACCACTTGCCGACCACGCATACATATAGGGAATTGCTCCGCCATTTACTGTAATGGTGAGTGCGCCATCATTTCCTCCATTACAACTTACATCTGTTTGCAAAAGCACAACTGCAGAAGGTCCATTAGAACTTCCTACATTCACATTCATTTGTTCGGTGCATCCATTGGCATCGGTAACAACTACAGTATATGATCCTGCACCTAAGTTAATTGCTGCAGCACCATTTCCACCTATGGGCGACCATGCATAAGCATAAGCACCTGTTCCTCCGCCTGCAACTACAGAAGCACTTCCATTAGCACTTCCGCACGTTGCCAAAGTGCTGCTTGGAATTAAATTAATAGCAGATGGTTCTGTGATACTCGATTGAAAAATAGCAGTGCACCCAACCGCATCAGTAACAGTAACAGTATAGGTTCCTGCTGCAATATTATTATTTAACAATCCTACAGTACCATTTGACCAAAGTAAATTATACGGTGCAATTCCACCAATAGCATTTACGGAAATGAATCCATCTGCACCACCAAAGCAAGTAGCATCGGTACTATTATTTAATGTGATCGTAGGAGCAGGTTCATCTGCAACCACACCACTTGCAACAGCGGTACATCCATTCGCGTCACTAACTGTAACCGTATATGTACCGCTTACTACGTTCGTAATTTGATTCGTTCCTGATGTACCATTCGACCATGCATAAGTATATGGAGATGTCCCTCCACTTGCCGTGATCGTTAATTCTCCATCAGCTTGTCCGCAATGCGCCGTAGTAGTAACATTTACAAAAGTAAATCCAGTTGGTTCTGTTAAATTAACAATGATGGATGAACTACAACCATTATCGTCGGTCACAGTCAATGTATAAATTCCTGCAGATAATGAATTAATTGAATTCCCTACACCTCCATTCGACCATACATATGCATAAGGAGATGATCCACCTACTACGTTTATGCTGATATCACCATCGTTTCCTCCGGGACATGTAATATTATTACTACTTAAAATATTTAGTGCTGGTCCGTTTGCACTAGGTACGCTTACGTTTCCGATAGAAGTACATCCATTTGCATCTGTCACTAAAACCGAATAGTTTCCTGCATTCAATCCACTTGCAGAATTATTTGTACCGCCACTAGGGCTCCAATTGTATAAATAACCAGGAGTGCCGCCGTTCACAATTACAGAAGTAGTTCCGTTGGATCCTCCACATGTTGTACCTGTTGATGAAGGAACTACATTAAGTGGAGTTGATTGATTAATTACAACGGATTGTGTTGCAATACAGCCGTTCGCATCCGTAGCAGTCACCGTATAGGTTCCTGCAGATAAGCCACTATTAGTAGCACCTACAGTTCCGTTCGACCACAAATAAGTGAATGCAGGAGTACCGCCAACTGCGGCAACGGTGGTAGAACCATCAATACCTAAATTACAACTTACAGGAGTAATAGAAGAAATATTTACTTGTAATAATGCAGGAGCAGTTACTGTACCATTGTTGGAAGCAGTACATCCGTTTCCGTCGGTTATTGTTACAGTATACGTTCCAGGTAACAAATTATTTTCGTTAGCAGTAATGGATCCACTACTCCAAACATAACTATATGTAGGTGTACCTCCATTGCCCGTCACAGAAAGTGAACCATCGTTTTCATAACTACAAGTAACAGGTACAGAATTCGAAATAGTAGCTGTAAGTTGTAGCGGAGCAGTAATCACAACACTTGCAACAGAAGTACACCCTGCACCGTCAGTTGCAGTTACCGTATAATTGCCAGCTGCTAATCCTGAAGCAGAAATGCCTGCGCCACCACTTGGTGTCCAATTGTAAACGATAGGAGCAACGCCCCCCACTACATTGGCATTAGCACTTCCATCATTTCCTCCGAAGCAAGTTACATTTACACTGGAAGCTATAGTGGCAGTTGGCCCACTTGAGTTAGCTACTACAACGTTCCCTAACATGGTACATCCAACGTTATCTGTTACGGTTACATTATAACCTCCTGCTCCTAATCCAGAAGCAAAAGCAGTAGCACCTCCGGAAGGAGACCATGCATAAGTATATCCGGGTGTACCACCTAACGCAGCAACAGAAGCAGTTCCATTATTAGTCCCACAACTAGCCGCTGTAGATGACATAGCTAAAACAATGGGTGTGGGTTGCGTTATGCCCACAGTCATAAATCCAGTGCATCCGCGGCTATCCGTCACCGTTACAGTGTAAGCTCCAGCGGTCAACGAAGAAATAGTAGGACCTGATGCACCGTTAGACCAAGAATATGTATAGCCAGGAGTTCCACCAGCAGTAGAAACAGTGATGGTTCCATTTTGTCCTCCGTTGCAAGTAACATTTGTTTTTGTAACAGTGGAAGCAACTATAATTGCAGGTTGTGTAATAGTACCATTGGCAAGGGTTGTACAACCATTGGCATCGGTAATAGTAACGGTGTAATTATTCGCAGCCAACGCAATTGGATTTGCTCCAGTTCCAGAAGGGGACCATGAGTAAGTAAAACCCGGCACGCCACCGTTAATCACTAAACTGGCAGTACCATTGTTACTGTTGTTACAAGTAAGATTGGTCGTATTCATAACTGCTGAAAAAGCCGGTGCTGCAGTAATCGTAAAAGCAGCACTAGAGGTACAACTATTATTATCTGTAACACTTACTGTATAATTTCCTGGTGCTAAACTGTTCAAAGTGCTTGTGCCTGCAATATTGTTTTGCGTAAACAAAATGGTACCTGCACTATTAGTCCAAACATAATCCCATGGACTTGCTCCCAATCCCGTGGCTACAGCTGTTCCTGTATTTTGTCCTTGACACAAAGGGTTCGTCGTAACAACAGTGGGCGCTTGACAACAATTTAGAGTGGCAAAAAAATTAGTAACTGGATCTTGTGTACACGCTACAGATGTCCAAGATCCACTTTCTCCATCAGCGTAAGTATCGATGTTAATATTTAGACTTGTTCCGGGAACACACAATCCGATTGGAATGGTTTGAACAGAAAAACAAAATGTCCAATCGCAAATACCAGCGCCATTATTATCACCGAAATTATTTCCAGGATTCCCATCAGCAACTCCTCCAGCATTACCTAAATTCGATTCATAATAAAAGCCAGGGCCAGTAACGTTACCTGTAGCCGAGCTAGTTACATTGGTATTATACCAATTCCATGTTCCAGCCCCTGAACAATTAGTTGCAGATACAGGTGTGAAAGTACTCATGTCCCATCCAGGTCCTAGAGTTGGAACAACACCATGTAACCAGTTAGCCGAAGTTTGATTGTAATCTGAAATAGTATAACAAAAATTGACGGTTTGTCCTGCGGGATACATTCCATTTACAGGAGGAGGAATAGCAGTAAAATTACTTTGAATAACACATCCTGCACAGTCATAATTATTTTGAAGAGTAAGATTAAAGTTACATTGATCAGCAACATTGCCTCCGCTCACTTGTAAATAATAGGATCCTGCTGCAAGACCGGAGAAAGTAGCATTAAGATTTCCGGCTGCGCCAATAGCACAACCTCTCGGAATTAAACCTGCACAAGTGTTTCCTTCATATAATCCAACATTGGGTGTAATTAGTCCACCAGAAAGTGAGATGTTTAAACTTGGACCCGTGATTGTAAATCGATACCATACATCAGCGGCAGGAGTTGACATATTTCCTGCTGGCTGACATCCTAGCAGTGACGTATATGGGAATTCAGGGTTCGCACAAAGATTTGTGGTGTTTAAACTTGAAAGCGCTCCAATTCCACCAGGACAAGGAGAGGGAGCAGGAATCGCACCCATATTAATTGCACCTGAACATGCATCATTTGACGGAGAGGCACCACCGTTACATGCGGTAGCACATCCAGGAGTACTACAAATCACACAAGAAACTAATGCTTCCCAGCCAGCAGAACGGATGGTAGGATCTGAAGTAAACACAATGGTTAAACATCCTGAACTTCCTGTTACCAATCCCGGACTTACATTTCCAGTAAAAACACCAACGAGTGGTGATGCTGTAGTTGGACCATTATAAATGGTCATTTCATCAAATATATTTTCTAAGTCGAAAAAAGTAAAATTTAAGCGAACACAATTTCCTGGTACAGATGAACAAATAGTTAATGTAAAATTTTCGTTGTTCGCATAGTTTCCTCCACTACCACCACTATCATAAAAAGTTCCACCACAAGTACTAATGTTTCCATTGCCCATCAAATGAGTTTGGGCCGATGAATCCATCGATAGAAAAAATAAAATAAATAAATAGAATATGCTTCTTAGCATGTTGGTTGATACAAATAAATGCAAGTAGGTATTACTAAATTATTAATAATACAAATACTCCTAAGATTGTTTTGGTGGTTCTTAATTCTACAACCGTAAATATAATGATTATACTCTAATTATTTATTGCCAAACGTATAAATTTATGGGTGAAATTATTAATCTAACGGGCAAATCAATTAAACTTGAAGCTAAGCTAATGGGAAACTAATTTTTCTTAAAGAATAATATGCTTTTGAAAGGGTGAGATAATTATAAGTCTAAAGACGAGTAAAAGAGTTGGTTTTCTGATGCACCTAATATAGACACCTTATCTAATCAGACATATCTCATTGATTAATAATTAATTATTATGATTTACGTTAAAATTAGTCTATTTTTTCCTGCAGATTGAAGTAGTTAAAAATGAAATTTTTTGAGTCCGAATTTTCAACTCTAAACGAAGTGCTATTTGAAAATGACTCCTCGATAAGGAGGATCAAGGAAAGAATAAATTGAAAAAATATAGATGATAAAAGGAACGAATTAGAGGTAAAATATTTTTTTAGCAGTATATAGCCTCAATATAATCCAAGTAAAATCTCCTTTCATCCAAGTGTATACCACTAAAAGGAAAGAAGAATCTGATTAAGTCAACTTCTCACTCAGCAATTTCATCTCTTCTTTGGCCGATTTTTTTTCATGAATGATGTTGTAAACTGCATTGCAAATGGGTAAATCAACAGCAGTTTTTTGATTAATGGAATGAATACATGCGATGGCATAATATCCTTCTGCAATCATATTCATTTCGAGTTGTGCACTTTTAACAGAATATCCTTTTCCAATCATTGAACCGAATGTGCGATTGCGACTAAATTGAGAATAGGAAGTAACTAATAGATCACCTAGGTACGCACTATCATTAATATCTCTTTTGATGGGATGAACAGCATCCACAAATCTTTTTATTTCGCGAATGGCATTGGAAATTAATACGGCTTGAAAATTATCTCCATACCCGAGTCCATGACAAATGCCACTAGCAATTGCCATAATATTTTTTAATACGGCAGCGTATTCAGTTCCGAAAATATCGTCTGAAACAATAGTTCGTATATACCTGCACGTTAGTAATTTCGCCATCGTAGAAGTGGTAGTAATATCGGGACAAGCTACTGTTAAATAACTCAATTTCTCGAGAGCAACTTCTTCTGCATGACAAGGTCCGGTAATAACACCCATTCGATAAATAGGAACTTTAAAATATTGCTGCATGAAATCTCCAACAATCAAATTGTGTTCAGGAACAATTCCTTTAATTGCTGAAAAAACAATCTTGTCTATAAAGTCTTTTTCAGTAATGTCTTTTAAAGTTGTTTTTAAAAATGCGGATGGTACTGCAAGCAAAATAATTGAAGAAGATTGTAAAGCATCTATAATATTGCTCGTCGGTTTTACTTTATTTAAATCTAAAGTAACATCGCTTAAATAATTTGGATTGTGCTGATATTGTTGAATGAAAGCAACGGTTTCCGGATTACGCACCCACCAATGAATCTCATCAGCTTCATTACTTAAAATTTTTACTAAAGCTGTTGCCCAGCTCCCTCCGCCAAGTACGGTAATTTTCTGCATGTTGCGAAAGTAATGAAATCCTGTTTCATTTAACTTTATAAATTGATTTACAATGAGTTTTCGCCATCAGAGCTTCTTTTTTTACATTAAAAAGGGAAGCGCTTTCCGCATCTTAAATGTTTAAAGTTTCATCATTGTGTATTTTTTTTGCTGTTTTTGATCCAATCAATTTAATTAGTTTTACACTTCAACAAAAAATGATCTCATGAAAATTCTAAAGAAAATTTTACTTGTACTAACTATTCTAATAGTGGTGCTTGCTATTATTGGTTGGATGATGCCATCTACAATACATATTGAAAGAAGCATGAATATGAAGGCTTCGACTCCTTCAATTTTTAATCAAGTGAACGTAATGAAGAATTGGGAAAATTGGAGTCCGTGGAAGGCGATGGATCCAGAAATGAAAATTACTTACAATGAAATTCCATCAGGTAATGGTGCGAGTTATTCTTGGGTGGGTGATAAGACCGGCGTTGGACAAATGACATTGTCAGATGTAAAGGAAAACGAATCAATTGTAACGCTACTTACTTTTGAAGGAGAAAAGGATGCTCTCAGTGGTTTCCGTTTTGAAAAAGATGGCGAAGAAACGAACGTAACATGGTATTTTGACAGTGAAGTAGGAGCGAATCCTTTCATGCGCTTATTTTGGAAAATGGGTGTTGGTATGATGGAAGATACATTCGATAGTGGGTTGAAAGCGTTAAGTGATGCAGCGGAAAAAAATCCAGTTGTTGTTGCTCCAACATTTAACATGGAAGTAAAAGTTATGCCTGCAACTGAATATGTTTTCATACATGATACAGCAAGTATTGCTACCATTGGACAAAAACTAGGAATGCATTATGGTGCATTGCTGGGTGTAATGCAATCTCAAAAATTGGAACAAACTGGTGCACCTTTCGCAATTTATTATTCGGAGTCTGAAACTAATTGGGAGTTGGATGCTTGTATTCCAGTTAATAAAACTGCAAAAAAAGAAGGTAATATTCAAATCGGAAAATATGCAGGGGGTAATATGTTAGTAGTTTCATATATGGGTCCTTATGAAGGAACTCCTGCAGGACATGAAGCAGCAGACACATATATCAAAACAAATAATTTAGAAGTGATCGGAGCACCATGGGAAAAATATGTTACAGATCCTATGACTGAAAAAGATTCTACAAAATGGTTAACTGAAATTTGTTATCCAGTGAAATAAAAAAATTAGTGATACAAATAAAAGGGAGCCCATTCGGACTCCCTTTCTTATTTTTATTTATTGACGAAGAATTAATCTTTATCGCTTATTTTTTTTGTTCCTTCTTCACCAGTTCCTTTTGATGCATCTTTAAACTCTTTTATGCCTTTACCTAATCCTTTAGCAAGTTCAGGGATTCTCTTTCCTCCAAAAAAGAGTAGTACTACTACGAGAAGTAATATTATTTCAGGAGCGCCCATGCCTCCAAGAAATCCAATAAATATAGTCAGATTCATTTTTAGAATTTTACAGGGCAAAGGTAGTATTTTTTTTAGCGGGTTCCATGAATACTATTGCTAGTATTTAGATAAACAATTGGAATAGAAAGCATTGAGTGATTTTATAAGTTGAAGATGATTGAAATGAATCCAAATTTCATCAAAAGAGAAGGTCGAATTGGAAATTCTAGAACCAATTCTATAAATAGACACCTTTTTAATTCTTTTAGTAATTTGCCCTTCAACACCTTTCATTTTAATTGTAAGATGTATGTTTTAAGGGTTAAGTTGATCTTTATTTTCAATTAAATTGTGGTAAACAACAATTCGATAAGAAAACCTGTGCGATCTAATTGTTTAATTTTAAGTGCAAGAGTTATTCAATTGTATTCCGTATTTTAGAGAAATAAATAAAAGAATTTATGTCGATTCGTGTAGCAGTTTTTGATGATAATAATTTATTCCTTGAGTCCATGTCATCTTTTATTGAAGAGGCACCTGGATTTTCTTTAGTAGGAGCTTTTGTTGATTGTGTGGATATAAAAACGAAGATTGATTCCTGCGAACCCGATGTGGTCATGATGGATATTGAAATGCCTCATGTAAGCGGAATCGAAGGATTGAAAACAATAAAAAAATTATTTCCAAAACTAAATGTCTTAATGCAAACATCTTTTGAAGATGATGATAAAGTGTTTGCTGCAATTTGCGCTGGAGCCTCTGGTTACATTTTGAAGAACACACTTCCTTCTCGAATATTGGAATCTATAGTGGAGGTATATCAAGGTGGATCACCAATGAGTCCTACAGTTGCTCGCAAAGTACTTGGCTTTTTACAACAACCACCTCCTGTAGTTGCAAAAGAAATTCCCAATTATAATTTGTCGAATCGTGAAAAGGAAGTCTTGGGTTGTTTAGTAAAAGGAATGAGTTATAAGATGATCGCCGACCATTGTCATATTAGTTACGAAACCGTTCGATCACACATGAAAAATATTTACGAGAAGTTACATGTAGTAAGCATGACTGAAGCGGTTGCAAAAGCGATCAACCAAGGATTAGTGTAATCAAGAAAAAATTATTTTCTTGCCAACCAGTTCTTCGGATCTAACTTCGAAGAGTTTTTCCAAATCTCTAAATGTATTTCTCCTTTAGAACCTTCGCCTTCTCCCAAAGTTCCGATAGATTGTTTTGTGCTCACTTTATCTCCCGTATTAACTGATACCGTTTCTAAATTAGAATACACACTGAGGTAATCACCATGTCGAATAATAACAGCCTTTCCAGCTCCTGGAATGGTGATCACACCACTTACAGTTCCTTCAAAAATACTTCTTGCAGTAGCTCCTCGTCCGCTTTGAATATCAATACCATTATTCTTTACCATAATTCCTTTCAATTCTTTGTGAGGATGTTCTCCAAACACACTTGAAATGGTTCCTTCGTTCACGGGCCAAGGGAGTAATCCTTTGTTGCCGGAAAAGCTATTCGACAATTTTGCCGCTTCAGGAGTTAGTGTAAATACATTACTATTGGTGATATTCTTTTTTCCTGCCGCCACCGCCTTTTTTCGAGCAGCTTCAATTTCTTTCTTGATGAGATTTTCAATGGCACGATCTAGTTTTTTCTTGGCTGCTTGCTTATCCGCTAAATCTTTTTTTAATTTCTTCTCGCGATCAGTAAGTTTAACTAATAGTTTATCCTGATCTTTCTTTTCTTTTTCTAAAGTTGATTTTTGTTTTTGTTCTGTATTCCGCAAACTTGTTTTTTCATTTTTCTTCTGCTCCAGTTCCTGCTTCTTTCCTGTAAGCTGTTCTTGTGTGCCTAAAATTTGCGCGGCTTGCGTTCTGCGATATACTCCATACTGTTGAAGGTATTTCATCCGTTTGTAAGCTTGATTGAAATTTTCAGAAGCAAAAATGAACATAAGGAGCTGGTAATTATTGCGCGTCAAATAAGCATTGCGAATCATCACAGCATATTCTCTTTTTAACTTATGCAATTCCGTTTCTAAGCCACCTATTTCTTTTGTTGTGGAAGCGATAGCTCCTCCTATAGAAGAAATTTCAGAGTTAATCGTTCCAATTAATGCTTCCCTCAGTTGTATTTTTTTTCGAAGAGCAGCTAATTGTTCAGCGGTACTATTTTTATTTTTTTCTACAATCTTTAATTGCTTACTCGTAAAATCAATTTCTTTCTGAATTTTTGCTTTTTTGTTTTCTAACTCTTTTTTGTTTTGCGCAAAGGAAGTGCTGCTTCCTATTATCATTAGGAAGAGAACTATTAGGCATAAATGTTTTTTAACGACTACGTTCAAAGTTCGAGGGGATATTGAATGGGAATTCTTGGACTTCACCAACTTTTAGTTTTCCGAAATCGATACTGATCTCAAGTTCTTTTTCTGCTTTTACTTTTGTCTTCGACTTAAATGGAAACTGTCCAGCATCGGTTTGGCGAAAGTCTTCGTATTCTGTCAGTAGACTTTTGTTAATTCTTTGGTCAAGTACCGACATTTTAAAAATGCGATAAAAAGTATCATTGATAAATACATCTTGAATAACAGGCTTACTCAAATCACCTTCTTCCAAAGAACGTTTTAATTTCTTTTTATTGAGGGAGCTTAACACATAAAACTTTTCTTCTAGGTAAACAGAATTAAAGCGATTTTCATTTTTCTTGTAAGCGAAAAAATTCCCGTATAATAGCGCTTGTACAATTTCAAAATTAACCTTTAGTTGAAGCAATTTATTTATTGTTTCAAAAGTATTGACCTGATATTTATTGTGAATTCGATCTAGCATCATTACGGAGTCAGGTGTAATCATCACTCGAGCTACTTCTATACCTAATAGCGGAGAAATAGAAATCCAAATGACACTGTCTTTCTTTGCACGTAAAGTAATATTGAATGAAGTTTCATTTCCTTCTTGATTCGTCTTCACGCTGGCTTTCCCACTGATCCATTCTGCTTTGAAGGAACATGAATCCAATCGCCCCATTAAAACTTGAACAGATTCATTTTCCATTGGAACGATGGCACCAGGTTGAACATTCAATGATTTTTGTCTTGACTTACAGGATTGAATGGTTATTACTAAAATCATCAAGCCAGCCAGAAAGGGAAGATGATGTCTAATCATATAGTTTTTTTTCACTCAATTTTTTATCTAGTAATTCCGAATGGTCACCTACCTTTTTTGCTTTCTGCCAATATTCAACAGCTTCACTCGCTCTTCCAAGCTTAAATAAAATATCGCCATAATGTTCCAATACAGTTCCACTCACTTCACTTGAATTTTGTCTGGCCTTTTCTAACCATGTTAAAGCTTCACTGAATTTTCCTTGCTTGTAAAGAACCCATGCATACGTATCTAAAAAGTTTGCATTGTTCGGGCTAATTTCATTGGATCGCTTCGACATCTCAGCTGCTTTTTCCAATTGTTCATTTCGAAGTGACAAATAATAAGCCCAGTTGTTTAATACATATACGTTGCTGCCATCTATGTTTAACGCTTTTTGGTAATATTTGTCAGAGTCTTCAAACTTTTTAAGTTTATCATAAACATCTCCCAAGTTGGAATAAAAATCTATTTGCTCTTGATCATTGTCCACTACTAATTTACTTCCACTTACTAACGTTTTAGCAGCGTCGTCGTATTTTTTATTTTGAATTTTCGCTATACCATTAAACAAATACAAAAAACTTTGATCGGGAAATAGACCCAACGCTTCTTCTGATTCTTCTTCCATCATATTAAATTCTTTTAGCTCCGCCTCCAGAATTAATAATTGTTGCCAAGCTCGAAGATTTTTTTTGTCAAGATTTAAACTTATTCTGTATTGATCTCTCGCTTCAGGATATTGTTTGTTGACCGATAAAAAATCTGCGTAAACAGATTGAGGATTCGCTTCACCGGGATGAGTTTGACTTAATCGTTTACTTAACTCCAATGATTGATCCATCATCTCTGGACTCGTTTCTACTAACGGCAAATAACTAGTCAAAATTCTAATTTTTACTTCACTTGCAAGTTGATTGGATGAAAATGCTTTTTTTAATTGCTCAAACGATTCTGCCTTTTTCTCTTCACTGCGATATTGTTCAGCCAATGCCAATGCTATGCTCGGATTGTCTGGATCAATTTGCTGCATGCGTTGAATTGTCTCTTTCGCTTTGTCGGGCTGATTATTTACTTGCCATAGCTCAACTAGCAATGAATAATTATCTAAATTCTCGGGCTCCGACTTTATCAATTTCTCTAACTCATTGGCAGCCTCAGTCACTTTTCCTAACTTCAAGTACATGCGTTGCTTTTGAATTGATAAGTCTCTCGATACTCCTAACTTCTCTTCAATTTTGTCGTAAATTTTAATGGCTTCTAATAATTTCCCTTGCATCAACAAAGCATCCGATTCGTTGAATAAGTATTCAATGCGTTCTGGATTTTTACGATGAAGCTGCTGATAAATTTCAATAGCATTGCTGTATTTACCAGATTTCTCATATGTATCTGCAAGTAGCATAGCATACCATTCATTGTCCGGACTTAATTCAGCGGCGGTTTTGATAAAGAAAAGCGCATCATTAATTTTTCCTTTTTGATTGTAGATGGCTGCCAATTCAAACATGGCTGCATGATTCTTTGGATCTAAGCGAATGCATTGTGCAAACAAATCAGCAGCTGCTTGAATGTTTCCACTTGCTTTTTCTTTTTGTGCATCAAAAAAAGTATATGTTAAAGTGATCCGTTGTTGTTCGGTCATTTCATTTTTACTTTTGCTTGACGGAGCCGCCGCAGTACTCGTGCTTTTTTTGGCTGGGCTGCATGCACTAATTAAAAGCGTAACGCTTAAGGGAAGGATGTAAAAAAGTCGGAGTAGTTTCATGTTTAGGATTCAGTACTATAATCGCCAATACTAAGGTCTTTTAATTGGCCGTGATAATGAACGTAATTTCCTATCAATGAATTGTCAATTCCTGCATCTTTTAATTGAGCGTGGTCTCTCACAATGCTGTTTTTAAGGATGCTATTGGTCACTTTCGTGTTTTTTCCAATACTAACATGCGGACCTACTACAGATGATTCTATGATTACATCATCTCCAATGAAACAAGGAGGAATGATTACGCTATTATTAATTTTAGCCGATGTTGCAATATGATTATTCGGATATTTCATCTCCAATACGCGCAAGTTGGTATAAACGGTTGCATCTTTATTTCCACAGTCGAGCCACTCATCTACTTTACCAGCTTTCAATATTTTTCCTTTCGCTTTCATATTTTCCAACGCATTGGTCAATTGAAATTCGCCTTTATCTTTAATGTTGTTATCAATTAAATATTGAAGTTCACTTCGCAGATATTCTCCATCTTTTAAGTAGTAAATTCCAATGATAGCTAAGTCCGAAACATATTCTTGTGGCTTCTCCACAAAATCCGTTATCGTTGCGTCAGATGTAGTTTTCACAACACCAAACTGACGTGGATCTTCAATTTGTTTTACCCAAATAACGCCATCGCAATTTGGATCCATTTTAAAGTCGGCGCTAAAAAGTGTATCTGCAAATGCGACTACAACAGGTCCTTTTAATGCAGACTCAGCACAAAGAATAGCATGAGCTGTACCGAGGGGAACATCCTGATAATGGATACTTCCTTTAGCACCTAAATCTTCAGCAATCTTTATTAAATTCTTTTCCGCTTCTTCGCCAAAATGTCCTACTACAAATGCAATCTCTTCTACTTTCTGATTGCACATGCGAATAATATCTTCCATCAAATGTTGAACGATTGGTTTTCCTGCTACTGGAATTACTGGCTTTGGTGTTGTCAGCGTATGCGGACGCATTCTCTTGCCCATACCTGCCATTGGAACGATGATTCTCATAGAATTTATTTAATATTAAATTACCTAATTGTTTATTTTAAAAGAAAAATTATTTTAAATTGTTAGTCGTTAATTTTATTTTCCAGTAGAACCAAATCCTCCTGCTCCTCTTTCGCTTTCTTCCAATTGTTTTGATTCTTTCCATACAACTCTTTCATGTTTCGCAATAACCATCTGAGCAATGCGCTCTCCATCATTAATTACAAATTCTTTTTTGCCATGATTTATTAAAATCACTTTAATTTCCCCTCTATAATCGGCATCTACAGTCCCTGGACTATTTAAAACGGTAATTCCATTTTTGGCTGCTAATCCACTTCTAGGACGTATTTGAGCTTCAAACCCAATGGGTAATTCCATGAAAAGTCCGGTTGGAATAATCACAGTATCAGAAGGTTGAATTGAAATGGGCGAGTCTAAATTAGCCTTCAAATCCATCCCTGCTGATGCAATTGTTTCATAAGCAGGCAAAGGATGATGGCTTTGGTTGATGATTTTTACTTCCATGTTGTGGAGCGAAATTAACGTTTTTACACGCCCCTCAGTAATATATTCGAGGTGTTTATCCTGCCCAAATTGTTAAAAAAATGAATCGATGGTATCACTTAATCACTGTAACACTCTTAGAATTTGGTAGTCAAATTATCTTTTGTATTAGTTTCGACTGTAAGAATAAGTGTAAATCTCCTTCGATTTTGCTGTAACTATTCGTAATTCAATACGTATATCATGCGCGAGACAGTTTTTGAGTTTGTTCAATGTGTTTAAAATCAATATTTTACAATCTATCTTTTTTCTGATGATTTTTTTATTAGATGTGAGGAATCGCCAAGTATTGTAACCTTATCGAGTGAAATTGAGTTTAATTACGCATGTGCTGTTGCTCTGTGTTGACGCCTCTAACCGACTTACCATGAAATTAACTTCAAATTTTTTACTCAAAATTGCCACCATGGGTGTGACAGGATTAATCATCCTTTTGCTCTTCAGCTCCTGCAATAAGTACGCCTTGTACCAAACCAATGCGACCAAAACGTCGAAAGGTTCTACCAGTGAGATTTCAGAGAAAGTTTTATCAACAGGTGATAAGATTTCACTTAGTGTTTGGGGTCATGATGAATTGAGCGTCGGTTCTGTTCATAGCGTTTATAGCATTCCCGAAGAAGCAGGAAAGTGGTTACAGATTGATGAAAATGGAGATGCGAATTTACCTCAAATTGGAAAAGTAAAATTGGAAGGATTGACCTTGTTAAAAGCAGAAGAAAAGTTGGTGAATTTATATAGTCAATTTATTCAAAAGCCAATTTTGAATTTGCGTTTGCTAAGTAATCAAGTTACAGTGCTCGGAGAAGTACAAAGTCCAGGAAATTATGTTTTCCATACGGATCAAGTTCGTTTGGTGGATATGATTGGTAAAGCAAATGGATTTACAGATTATGCAAAAACAACCGACATTAAAATTATTCGTGGGATTGAAACGATAAGAGTGGATCTGACAAAAGCAGCAAGCAACGAAGTGATGGTAACATCACGCGATGTAATATATGTAGGTCCAGGAAGAAATAAATCATTTGATCGCATCGCTTCAAAGTTGATTCCATTAGCGAGTTTACTCACTGCCTTAGCGCTAGTATATAACGTATCCGTAAGTAAATAATATGCGAACACCTGGTTCTCTTCAATCAATGTTGTACCCACTTCAAAAAAGATGGTATCTCATTGTTATTTGCATTCTACTGTCGGGAATTGCGGCTACCCGTTACCTTTATATGGCTACCTCGCAGTATCAAGCTTCGGCTACACTTCGTATTGAAGATGCTCAAGATGGAATGTCGGGTAGTAATTTGTACCGTGACTTCGACGTTTTTAAATCTAACCCGAAAGTGCAAACGGAAGTGGAGGTTTTAAAATCTCGTTCGTTATTCGAGAAAGCATTGGATCGTTTAGATTTCCATGTAGAATATTATCGTCAAGGTGAATTGAAACAAGAGGAAGTTTATCATACTGCCCCATTCTTAGTTGACTATTCAATTACGGATAGTAGTTTTAATACGTTGAATTGCAATTTGAAATTTTTAGATGGGAATAAATTTTTAATTAGTTATGAGCGTTTAGGAAATACTTTTGAAAAGCAAGGAGTATTCGGAACTCAAATTTGTGATGGAGGTGTTTGCATCACAGTAAAAAAAGATGAAGAACAATTGCGTTATCATCCACAATTAAAACAAGAGAATTGGTCGTTTATTGTTTATTCAAGAGATGCATTAACATCAAAGTTGATGAATGCTCAATACCTTGTTAAAGCAGCCGATAAAGAGGTAAATATTGTTAAACTTTATTATACACATGCGATTCCCGAGAAAGCATCAAAAATGGTGAATGCCATTTCTACTGCATACATTGATCAAGGAATTGAAGATAAGAAAAGTTTAGCAAGTAGTACCGTGGATTTCATCAATCAGCAAATTGCTATTGTCGGTAAAGAGTTGGATGATGCGCGTGATGCAATCAAAATGTATCGTATCCAAAATCAGATTGTCAATATCGCACAAGAAACGGATGCAACGTACAAAACGTTAGGTGAACTTACCTTGCAAAAGGTAGATGTGAACATGCAGTTGAATGTGTTGGAGAACATGAGTGATTATTTACGAAAAAATCGTGAAGTAAAGTTCTCTGGTCCAGAGTATGGAACGGTCATCGATCAGCTTTTTACGGAAAGTGTAGCTAAGCATAATGCGAAGATCCGTGAGCGAGAGGAATTGATTAAGAAATACACTGCCGAAAACGATCGAGTTAAAAATATTGATGCAGAAATATCTCAACAAAAAGCATATTTAATAGAAAGTGTAAATAATACACGTCGCAAATTGTTGTCGAAGGAAGATGATCTTTATGCAGCCATCGACGATCAGCGCGCTTCTTTTATTGGGATGCCAGAAAAGGAAAGTACGCTGCAAGAACTAAACAGAAATTATTTTTTGTTTGAAAAAGTTTACAATTTCTTAATAGAAAAGCGTACGGAAGCAATCATTACACAACAAGTGAATGTATCATTTAATCGAATTTTAGAAACTGCGTTGATTCCAGAAGTAGCCGTTATGCCTCGAAAAGACGTTGTATGGGGATTGGCCTTAATGCTCGGTTTGATTTTGGGTGTGATGCTCGCTTATTTCCGTCATTATACGTTGCCATCGGTAAATACTCCAGAGGATTTGATGGCTGATTCATCTATCCCAGTGATCGGACAAATTCAGAAATTTAAAGTGAATGAAAGTTCTTATAAAGCATTTAATACTTTAACGGCTCGCATCTTTATGAATCAATCGACTCAGAGTTCGATGGTGATAACGGTGACGAGTACCCGCAAAGGGGAAGGGAAATCTTTTGTGGCTACACAATTGGCACGAACATTAGCTGCTCAGGATAAGAAAGTAATTTTGTTAGACCTGAATAGTTATAATCCCAAAGTAGCATCTAGTTTTGACGTTCGTAACGGATGTGGAATGAAAGATATTTACGCACAACAATGTTCATTGCAAGATGCCATTCAAATTACGTCTATCCCCAATCTCGATGTTATTACATCAGGTGAAACAGAAGATATGGTTGAACATTTGATTGCAACGAATCGCACGAAGGATATTATTTCTGAGTTGCGAACTCAATATGATGCAGTCATTATTGATACCCCTGAAGTAGGTGAATACATTGAAGCCATCCCATTTATGAAGTGGAGCGATTTAAATTTATACGTGGTGCGTGCAGAAAGCGGTAAGAATGAATTAGTGGAAAACGCGGAAATGGTGAAGGAAGAGTATCGCCTACAAGAAGTGTATTATGTGTTGAATGCAATGAAGGAGAAAAGAAATCATACAGGATATAGCAAGCCCGCGAAAGTGAAGTCGATAAAGGGACGATCGTATAAAGCTCAACTTTCAAATTTATTCATGTGGTAAATTATGAGCTTTCAACTTAGTTTAAGTCTGCCAAAACAGCTCATCAAAAGTGAGACAGCTGTTATTTATGCCGATCAGGCATTGGTAAGCGGACTTAATTTTTTGTCAAGTGTAATACTTGCACGTTATTTAGGACTCGAAGGTTTTGGTATCTATAGCATAGCATGGCTAGGAGTTATGATTGCAAGTAGTATCAATCAGCCTTTTATTATTGCACCCATGCAAACGTTGAGCAGTAAGAAAATAGATGCCGATCAATCTGATTATTTGCAAGCACTCGTTTTCAAGCAACTTATTTTTGCTGGATTGATGGGAGTACTGTCTTTCCTTGTTGTCATTGTAATGAGTTATCTTCTTGATCAATGGAAGGTACAAAGTATTATTCTTGCCTTTCCATTAGCAGTTTTTGCTTTTTTACTTCAAGATTTTTTTCGTCGTTATTTTTTTGTAATTGGTAAACCCTATAAATCTTTGTTAATTGATGCAATTGCCTATGGCGGAGTACTCATTGCCTCGTTTGCTATACATTATGTTCGTTCGATGGATGCACAGTTCATTTTATTATTGACCGCTGTGTTTTTTTTGTATGCTTCGCTCGTGGGACTATGGTCATTAGATCAGTTGCGCTTTAAACCAAAAGTAATCAAAGCGACAATACTCGAACATTGGGATTTTAGTAAATGGCTAACGGTTACGGCACTACTACAATGGTTTAGTGGAAATCTTTTTATTATTGCAGCCGGAGCTATTCTTGGGCCAGTAGCCGTAGGAGTGACTCGGATGGCACAAAATATAGTTGGAATAACCCATGTTCTATTTTTAGCCATGGAAAATATTATTCCAGTTCGAGCATCTCAACATCAACGAGAAGGAGGAAACGAAGAAATGTTTCGTTACTTGTGGAAGTTTGCTTTGCAAATGGGAGCAGTTACATTAACATTGTTGACGGTTCTAGCGATCTTTAGTAAACAAATCATTTTATTATTTTATGGAGCTGAATTTGTAATTTATCAGCATATCTTAATCGGATTTTGCGCATTGTATGTGATTATATTTATTGGATATCCTCTTCGTTATGCTATCCGTACGTTAGAAAATACACGACTTATTTTTATTTCTTTTATCGCAACTAGTATTTTTAGTGTCTTAACTGCTTATCCAATCATTAAAGCATTCGGATTAAATGGTGTATTAATTGGTTTGGGCATCACCCAACTAATTACACTCTTCCTTTATTATTTTAGTTTGCGAAAGGAAGTTGCGAAGTTATCAGCTGAATAGTCCATTTATATTCTCATTATAGGTTTGCTTTGTACTTTTCATCCGAAACCTTACATGCATCTTACACGTAAAAAGAATCAACTATGAAAGTGATTCATGTAGTACTTGGTAAGGCCAATCCCAATAGAATGAATGGGGTGAACAAGGTTGCACATCAGCTAGCCATGAATTTATATGCGCATCAAGTGCCCGTGGAAATATGGGGAATTACGAAAACTCCAACAGAAGCTGTTTATCCTCGTCCATTTCCTACTCATTTGTTTAGATCTCAACCTATCTACCGCGACTTAGATCCTAAAATGATGTTTGCAGTTTCTCAGGAAAAGAAGGACACTATATTTCATATTCATGGTGGATTCATCACTGACTTTTATAAGTTAACTCGATTATTGAAGGAGATGAATTTCGAATATGTGTATACTCCGCATGGTGCATTCAATAAAATTGCTTTGGAGAAGAACAAGTGGATTAAAAAAATTTACATAAGCAGATACGAGAAATCTATTTTACGTCATGCCAAAGCCATTCAATTGTTAGGACAAAGTGAGTTCGACCATCTGGGAACTATTATTCGATTGAGTAATAAAGTTGTTATACCCAATGGACAAGATTTTGATGAGCTAGCTTTTGAATTTGCAACAATGAAAAATCGAAATGCTCCGGTATTTGGTTTTTGTGGTCGATTAGATACCTATTACAAAGGCCTCGACTTTTTATTGGAAGGATTTGCCGGTTATTGTAAGAAGGGTGGCGAAGGTGAATTATGGTTGATAGGTGATGGACCTGATCGTCCTCAACTCGAAGCATTGTGTAAAGTATTTCATATTGAAACGCGTGTGCAGTTTATGGGAGCACGTTATGGAAAGGATAAACTAAATCGAATTGCAAATATGGATGTTTTTTGTCACCCTTCTCGTTCAGAAGGTTCACCCACAGCGGTTCTTGAAGCGGGCGCATTAGGAAAAGCACTTATCGTAAGCACTGCAACCAATGTTGGGGCAGATGTTGAAAAGTATAATGCAGGTTTTCACATTCGCCAAAGTACAAGTAAGAGTATCGAAAATGCAATGTTTAGTTTTTTAAAGACTTACCAATCTGGTGAATATTTAGAGTTTGGAAAGCAAGCAAAAGAGATGGTGAAAATTGAATTTTCATGGAATGCGGTTACGAAGAAATTGCTAGAGCTGTACGATTATGAAACACGAGCCGTAAAGTTATGAATGAAGAATATTTACTTTCTTCACAATTGGCAAAACGCATCCAACGCTTTTTGATTTTATTATTGGCACTAAGAATAGTTTCATACTTCGTACTCACTGATAATATTGTAATTGTTCAAATAACAAAGGCCAGTTTGCGTATTTCTATTACTTTGTTATTAGCTGTGATTTTATTTTTTCAAACCCGGAGAAATAATCCAAGGAAAAATAAATTTTTGCAAGTCACTCCGTGGGTGTTGTATGGATTGTATTTGTTTTTAGGCGTAGCTTCACTTTTTTGGACGAGTTCATTTCATGCTAGCGCTTTGCAATGGGTGATGGATTTTGAAGGATTTATATTCGCTTGGATGTTTATGGGTGTTTTTTACATTTATAAACAACGTGATCCCGAAAATTATTTTGAATTGCATAAAATTATTGCCCCAGCTGTTTTAATGGTTTCGGTAGGATTTATTCTTGGGATATTTCTTGATCCCGATAAATTTTATCGATTAACACATGGCGGAAGTGTAAGTCGGTTAGGTGGATTTATTATCAATCCAAATGAGTTGGGAATGTTGTTTGTAATTGGAATCAGTTGCTTTCTTCCTATGCTTTTTCAACAAGGAAAATTGCGAATTAGTGTCGCACTTTCAATGATCCTGCTCACCTATCAATTAATATTAACGGGTTCGCGCTCTTCGTTGATTGGGTTGTTATTGGTTTTAATCTTGTATGCTATTTTATATGGAAGTAAGATCAGCAAGTTGGCAATTATCGTTGGAACTATTGCATTAGTTCCAATTGCTGGCTATTCTTTCTTTGTAAAGCAAGGGCAAGTCGCAGAATTATTTACACTTACTGGCCGAATCCCCTTTTGGCAAGATCTTTTGACTTATAATTTCCCAAAGGAACCATGGCTAGGATTTGGATATATGCGTATCGATTACGTCGATAAATTCGATTCCTTAAATGCGTATGCTGGTGCGATGACACATAATACCTTTTTGCAAGTATTGTTAGGGCTTGGAATGAGTGGTCTGTTGCTAGTTCTGATGCAGTTGTCAGTTTTTCTGTATTTTGCTAGCAAAGTGGCTGATAAAGGGTTAAAACAATCGATTGGTCTCCTATTAATTCCACTTTTGGTTAATTCAATTACCGAGTTCGGCATTTTTGGAGAAACCAATTATGGAATCATCTTTTATTTATTTCTAGTTTTTACAGTGGCAGTAGAACCTCTTGTTCACTCTGAGCGTATAAAAAGTCGCCACCATGAAAAAGTCAAAACTTTCTCTCACCGATCTCAGCCTCTTGCGTGATTTATTCGCTCCAGGGTTGGAGATGATTATTATTGATCCCTTCGAAAGAGTGGATGAGAATGTAGAGGAAAGTATGGAGAGTTATCAACCCGATGAGAATAGTTTGAATTTTGTGATTGATGTATCACAGTATTCTTTTTCGTGTTTTCTATCTAATGCACAGGATGATTCTTGCACTTCTTTTGATTTTATTAATAACGCCGATGGAACGATTCGATGGTTTTATAATTCGAATTGTAAGGAAGCAATGCATTTGTCTTTGTACAATTCGAATTCAATAAAGTCAAAGATTTATGTTTCGGTAAGTAAAATAGTATGGAAGTTGGGCCAAGGTAATTTGCTCTCTTCCGGTCGATTTGAAATGCAACAATTCTTAGTGAATGAAGTAAAAGCAAAGTATGGAATTGAAGAGCATGAAATATGTACTTTTTTCACAGGCACAAGAGGTGCAACACGAAAAATAGTTGTAGATGTGACAAGTGAAGATGGAATTTGTGCATTTATAAAAATACCATTAACAGTAACTGCTGAAAAACTAGTTAAAAACGAAATTGATATGGTGAAGTCCTTGAATAAATTTGATTTTACAACCTTGAGTCTGCCTAAGATCTCAAAGCATATAAATGGTCACGCTCGACTATCAAACGTTAAGCCTGCATTTACAATTTCTGCAGATAAAATCGCGGCCATTCACGCCAGCGCTGTTGGCGAGTTGTACGCACTTAGTCATGAGCGTAAAGCAATCACCGATACAGAATCATGGAATGTGATCAATGGAAATGTGCATTATTTGTTTAATGAATTAGAGTATAGGAATAATTTAGACCCCAGTAAAATTGATGCGTTAGTAAAAGGATTGAAGCAACTTTATTCAACAATTTCATTGGGAGAGTCTATTCCCGTTTCTGTGTCTCATGGTGACTTTACTCCATGGAACATGTATTGCGACGATCAACGATTATATGTTTACGATTGGGAAATGGCGAGAAATGGTATTCCGATGTTATTTGATTTGTTTCATTTTAGTTACCAGTCTGTTATTTTGCAACAACAAAAATCGTATAAGGAAGTAAAGATTAACATTAACGGTTGGTTAAAGCAGCCAATCGTGATGCACATGATTCAGAAGTATAGAATAAATGTTAAATTGCATCATGCTCTATACTTGTTGTTCAATGTAAGTTTTTATTTACGTCAATACTTGAATGAAAAGGAGCCGCTCATGCAAAGTGAATGGATGATGGATGCTTGGGTGTTGGCTATTGAAGATTGTTTAACAACTGTAAAAGTCAATTCAAAATAATCATGAATCAAAGACGACTTTTTTTAGATTATTTTTTCAAGGAGATGATGCCTTATCGCTACGCCTTGTTGAAGTTTATACATACGTCTATTGATGAGATCCCAGAAAACTCGGATGTAGATGTTTTAATTTCTAAGCTTGATTTAGTGAAAATACTAAGGATTGTTGAGAAAGGTAAAAATATTGAACGCGTTCAGTTCCATAAAAAATCATTTGCCACATTCACTTGTTTGCTATTTGAAGATGGATCTTATTTAGAAATTGATTTTTTACATCGTTTCGATCGAAAGGGCGTTGTGTATTTAGATGCTGCGATGGTTTTGGATGATATCGATGTTTTGAATTCTGGATTAAAAG
This sequence comes from Bacteroidota bacterium, assembly GCA_031421935.1. Lineage (GTDB taxonomy): Bacteria > Bacteroidota > Bacteroidia > AKYH767-A > OLB10 > JAJTFW01. Next base: position 40,305 of record JANOPQ010000262.1, read on the forward strand.
TAGCTTCACATGCTTATAGCTTTGAATATATTTTGCTGTTTTATTTGTTGAATGACGCTGTCGTTCCACAGAAATATAGAGATTATTTTGCTTCTTTTAGTACCGAAGAGAGGTCGGGAATATTTATTCACATGACATCCAGTTATGGTGTAAATATAAATGTGTTAGAGGATTTGTACTCCTTGCACTCTCGTCATGCAAAGAAAGTTAGACTGCGAATTGAAAATTTATCTGTGAATAAAGGTATTCGTTTTATATATTATAAATTGCGATATTCTGTCGAAGTATTAAAGGATGCTATCAGTCATCGTGGAATCATGATTACTTTTAGTGGAGTAGATGGTGCTGGAAAATCAACCATCATTGATGAAGTCAATGAAATGTTGAAAAGCAAGTTTCGTCAACGAACAGTGATTCTTCGCCATCGTCCATCTTTATTACCGATCTTAAGTAGTATGCGTCATGGAAAAGCAAATGCTGAGAAAAGAACAAGAGAACATCTTCCGCGTCAAGGAACGAATTCAAGCGGATTAAGTTCATTCTTCCGTTTTATGTATTATTATACGGACTATATCTTAGGGCAATTCTATATTTATTTTAAATATACGCTTAGAGGATATACAGTTTTGTATGATCGCTATTATTTTGATTTTATTATTGACTCTAAAAGATCTAATATCGTTTTGTCTAAAAAATTTATGAAATGGGGATACCATTTCATTTTTAAACCCGAGTTGAATGTATTTCTTTATGCGGATCCAGAAGTAATTAGAACGAGAAAACAAGAATTAGATACCATGGCGATTACAGAGCTAACTTCCGATTATAGGAAGTTGTTTACGGAGTTAAGTAATGGAGGAAAGCAGAGGAAATATTTGATGGTGAATAATGTCAGTAAAGAGGAAACATTCCACCGTGTAATGAAAGAGTGTATTTATTTAACTATTTAATTGAAATCACAATATATTATAGATCATGAAACGTAATCAATATACTCCACCAGTGAAGCATAATATTACTGCTTCTTATAAAACTCCCGTGATCGACCAATTATTAGGTCGCACTACTCTTGAATGGACCTGTGACGATGGGCACAAAGAGGCTTTGCAAGCTTCCTTGCGTTTCACTGATTATGAGGGAAATTCTCCAAGTACTTATAGTGTTCTTCGTTTACCCTACATTTTCAAAACATGGATGCAATCGCGACGTTCTCCAATTTTGGAAGAGCCAGTTCCGTTTATTGTGATGGACGCCATTCGCTTTTTGACAACGCTGGTTCAACCAGGAATGAAGGTTGTAGAAGCAGGTGGTGGAAATTCAAGTCTTTGGTTTTTGGAAAAGAATACACATGTCACCACTTATGAGCACAGTTCAGAATGGGCAGGATTTATTCAGCAAACCGTTCGAGAGAATCCATTGCGTTTCCACGAAAAGAATTTTAATATTAAAGTGATGCAAGGTTCATCTGCCCTTGCAGATATGGCTTTAATTCCAGATCAAAGTTTGGACTTTGTCCTTGTCGACTGTATGAATGATTTTACACGACGCAATGATTGTATGGAAGTGTTAATGTCGAAAGTGAAGAAAGGTGGATGGATGGTGCTGGATAATTCTGATAACCCAGTGAATTGGGTGGGCGCTGATTTATTGAAAGGAAAAGAAATGCATAAGTTTAGTGGTTTTGCACCGATGGGATTGTTTGTTTGTCAAACTACCTTCTGGAAGATGTAACATGTTGCGAAAAATTATTTTACATATCGCCAAGAAGAAAAATGCTGATTTTAGCTTGGATCCATCCTTGAGTAATGAAGTGTTATTCTCGTTTGTATTCGATAAATTTATTTCGCTGGTTCGTTCAACGAAATTTATTTTTTGTAAAAGAGAGTTGATGTTATTCGTAGGAAGCGGAGTTCGTATTCGCGGACAACGTTCTGCGCATTTTGGTAAGGCTGTGCAAATCGGTGATGGAGTGCAAATAACCGCATGGGGCACGAAAGGTTTATTTATCGGAGATTATTCGTGGATCGGAAGCTATTCATTTCTTAAAGTATCTTTTTCACTAAACGACAGTGGAAAATTTATTTCGATAGGAAGGAATGTCGGAATTGGTGAATACGCTCATCTCGGTGGAGCTGGTGGATTAAGCATTGGCGATGATTGTATTATTGGTCCTTACTTAAGTTGCCACCCAGAAAATCATCGTTTCTTAGATACACATGAATTGATTCGTTTGCAAGGAACACAACGGAAAGGAATTTCTATTGGAAAAAATTGTTGGATAGGAGCTAAGGTAACAATTCTCGATGGTGTTCATATTGGAAATAATTGTGTAATTGCTGCAGGCGCTGTTATCAATAAGGACATGCCCGATAATGCAGTAATTGGTGGAGTGCCTGCTAGAGTCATAAGAAGTAGAAATGTCGATGAAGCTAATATCTCTTCGCAGAGAATGTCTGCTTAATAAAATGGGAGAGAAAATGAATACAAATCAACAACAAACCGTTTTGGTAAGTGCTTATGCGGTGAATCCATACCATGGATCTGAAGATGGAATGGGATGGAATTTTATTCTGCAAATTGCACGATTCAATAAGGTGATTGCTGTTACACGCGAAAATACGCGATCAGATATTGAAAAGTATATCAGCGAAAATACAAGTAAGGATTATTCAAATATTCAATTCGCTTATTATGATTTGCCTTATTGGGCACGTTTTTGGAAGAAGGGCGGTCGAGGTGCTATGTTGTACTATTACCTCTGGCAATTTTTCTTACCGCGTTTTGTAAATAAAAATAAATATAAATTTGATATTGTTCACAATTTGAATTTTCATAATGATTGGACTCCCTCCAGTCTTTGGAAATTAGATAAGCCTTTTGTGTGGGGACCTATTGGTCATCATCCTCGCATCCCAAAGGATTATGTGTTGCATGTTTATGGCTGGAGATCCTATGTAATGGAGGAAGTAAAGTGGATGATCAAAAAATATTTTTGGAAGATGGACCCATTGCTTCGCCAAACGGTAAGTCATGCTGATCGAGTACTTACTATGAATTCGGGAGTAGAGCAAGTGTTGGATTTACCAAAGGATAAAATTTATTATATGCCTAGTGTAAGCACAGAAGATCCAACTGATAGTATTGACAGGAAAAGAAATTCAGATTTCACTGTACTTTCTGCCGGTCGATTTGTTCCATTGAAAGGATTTGATATTACAATCAGAGCATTTGCACGTTTTTATCATCAACTTTCATTTGCAGAACAGAAAAAGACGAAACTCGTTTTAGTGGGTGATGGCCCCTACAAAAAGTATTTGCAAAACTTAGCTAAGGAAATGGAAGTTCAAGATCAAGTAACATTCATTGCTTGGTTGCATAGAAGTGATTATAAAAAGTTGTATAAGAAGTCGGATGTATTTTTATTTCCAAGTCATGAAGGAGCCGGAATGGTAGTAGCCGAAGCACTTTCATACGGACTTCCAGTTGTCTGTTTTCAAAACGAAGGACCTGGTGAGTTTGTATCAATGGACTGTGGCATTAGAGTTCCTTATAACCGGTATAATACCAGTGTGACCAAGTTTGCTGATGCCTTGCGCTTATTGAAGGATGATGTAGCATTATATCATTCATTGAGCTTGGGTGCAAGAAAAATGTTTCAAGAGAAGTTTAATTGGAATTTAAAAGGTGATCAGTTGAAAGATGTTTATAATGATTTATCACGTAAGGCAGGTTAAGTGAATACAACGAAAAGTAAAATAGTAGCAGTACATCTGCTGAATGATTTCAGTGGAAGTCCGCTGGTTTTTTCACAAGCATTAAACGCTCTGAAGGCTTCAGGTCATCCTATCGTGATTCATACGAGTAAAGGAAGATCTGGATTTTTAGATCAGGTTGAGGCATCAAAATTTTATTTTCCATATCAATTTTATTCGAATATATTCATACGTTTGATGGCATTCACTTTTAGTCAGGTATTTTTATTTTTTCAGTTGTTAAAATATCGAAAGGAAGATGTTATCATTTATGTAAATACATTGTTGCCTTTTGGAGCCGCCTTAGCAGCATTTTGTATGAGGAAGAAAACATTTTATCATGTGCATGAAAGTTATATTCAACCAGCGCCCTTAAAGTCTTTTTTAAGATGGGTGGCCTCTTTCACTGCAGATACTATCTTTTATGTTTCAAATTATCTATATCAAGCAGAAAAAATTGGAAATGTAAATGCTTGTGTGTTACATAATGTTTTACCCCAGTCATTTGTTGATCGTGCAGCAAAGAATCTTTATTCGCCCTCAAGTAATGAAAGATTTACTGTATTAATGGTGTGTTCGTTCAAAGTATATAAGGGTGTCCCTCAGTTTGTAGAACTAGCTGCTCGTCATCCTAATTTGAATTTTGAGTTAGTGCTAAATGCTTCTAAGGTTGAAGTATGTCTTAATTTCACACCTCAACATATTCCATCAAATTTGTCGGTGTTTTCTGTTCAAAAGGATTTGGATTCCTTTTATTCTCGTGCAAATCTTGTCGTGAATCTAACTAATCCAAAGCAATGTATAGAAACTTTTGGTATGACACTTTTGGAAGCCATGAGTTATGGAGTACCCGTAATTGCACCTACTCAAGGTGGCCCTGCGGAAATAGTAGAGGAAACGATAAACGGTTTTCAAATTGATGTTCATGATGAAGCAACACTCGATTTTAGATTGTCTTTCTTAGCTTCAAATCCAGAGTTTATGCAGCAGTTGTCAACAGGTGCTCGTGAAACCGCAAAACGATTTGGGTCAGAGAAATTTAAGAATTCTCTAATTAATGTTTTTGATTCTTGTAATCAAGATGTAAGAAATTAGAGTTTTTGTCTAATATTTATTTTCCTTTAAATGTAACCTTTTTCAACATATTGATAAACGTATATTTATAATTCAACGTTTTTTGGCTCTAATTTGAGTACATCCGAGTCTGAGGCATTTGGCAGCGTAGATCAACTCAATTTTGAAAGAACCTTCCTCTGTAAGCAATCGTACAAGAAAGGAAATTCATTCTATAGAATTGAACTAATTTATTATCGAATTTATAAGCAGAGCTCAAATAAATATGAAGTCGAAGTTAAGTGTTGCTGTGATTGGTACAACTGGTTTGCCGGCTCGTTATGGCGGATTTGAAACTTTAGCGCACCATTTGGTGGATCAGTTAGGGACAGAGGTTGATTTTACAGTGTATTGCAGTGGAAAATATTTTGAGAAGTCTTCCAAGCGGCTAACAGTTTTTAATGGCGCCAAGTTAGTCTATCTTCCTCTAAATGCGAATGGATATCAAAGTGTAATTTACGATATGATTTCCCTTGTACATGCTATTCGACATGCTGATGTTGTGCTAGCACTAGGAGTATCAGGTGCCATGCTCTTTCCAATATTGAAATTGTTCACAAGGAAAAAGATTTTAGTAAACATTGATGGACAAGAATGGAAACGCCCAAAATGGAATTGGATAGCCAAAAAGGTGTTAAGTTTCAGTGAGAAATTGGCAGTTCGTTTTGCAGATGTAGTCATCACGGATAATAAAGTTATTCAGCAATATGTACATAAGAGTTACAATCGTACTGATGCTTGGCTAATTGAATATGGTGGAGATCATGTAAGCAAGCAGCCGTTAACGAATTATCATTATGAACAATTTCCTTTTTTAAAGGAGCCGTATGCTTTCAATGTAAGTCGAATTGAACCTGAGAATAATATTCATTTGATTTTAGATGCTTTCAGTAGAGCTCCACAACAAACATTAGTAATGGTGGGTCTGTGGAATCATGGAAAGTATGGAATGGATTTGAAAGTGAAGTTTTCTAATTATGCAAACATTCATTTGTTGGATCCGATCTATGACCAAGATCAACTGAATTCGATTCGATCGAATGCTAAGTTTTATGTGCACGGACACAGTGCCGGAGGAACAAATCCAAGTTTAGTGGAAGCAATGTGTTTGGGATTACCCATCCTCAGCTATGGCATCGATTATAATCGTGATACAACAAATCATCGCGCACGTTATTTTAACAATGCAGAAGATCTTTTGAAACAATTATCCTATTTCGCACAAACAGATCTCTCGAAGATGGGAGTGGAGATGCAAAATTATGCAATGCAAAAATATGCATGGCAACGCATTGCTTCCATGTATTTTGCTGCTTTTAAAGGAGAATCACAAGCAGTGGCAGAGTTGTCATTCACGATTTCAAATCAATCAGTACATGCAATTGATTTGAAAACTAATAATACTAGATCAGCTGCCGCATGAAGAAACTTCGCTTGCTTGTTTTAGGGTGCGGGTTGTGTACTTGCTTGCAAGCACAGCAAGTTACTACTGTGGCTGGAAGCGCTGGAGCATCAGGATTTGTTGATGGAGCTGGACCCATTGCTCGATTTAATGAACCTCATGCCGTAGCAAGTGATCCCAATGGAAATGTTTTTATCGCCGATCGACTCAATCATAGAATTCGAAAAGTGAATGCATCCGGAATCGTAAGTACCTATGCTGGAACTGGGGCTATTGGTGGTACCGATGGCCCTGCACTTTCTTCTACATTTAATGAGCCATGGGGAATTGCATGCGATGCTATCGGAAATGTATATGTTGTAGATGCTAAGAATTATAAAATTCGAAAAATTGATAGTGGAGGTATGGTTACTACTTTAGCTGGTTCTGGAGTATTTGGAACAACAAATGGAGCAGCATCTTTGGCGCGCTTTGGCTTTCCTGCAGGTATCGCAGTAACATCAAATGGTTATACTATTTATGTTTCCGACTATAACACCCATACTATACGAAAAATTGAAAATGGTCAAGTTTCTACCATGGCTGGAACAGTTTTCGTTTCTGGAATGAATGATGGTACTGGAGCTACTGCCACGTTCAATCATCCTTATGGTTTATGCATGACTTCATCAGGTGATGTACTCATCGCCGATGAGTGGAACAGTGTGATTCGAAAAATGAATTCACTCGGTGTAGTAACTACAGTTGCCGGCAGTGGAATTCTAGGGAGTATAGACGGCCCGGCTATGAGTTCTCAGTTTAAATTTCCTGCAGGTATTTGTACCGATGGCATGGGCAATATTTTTGTTGCAGATGTATTGAATCATACCATTCGAAAACTGAATGCTTCAGGAATGGTAAGTACATACGCTGGTTTAGCAGGAAATATTGGCGATGTCAATGGTAATGCAACGTTAGCCCGATTTAATAATCCAACTGGAGTTTGTTTTAATGTAATAGATCAAGGTGTATATATTGGTGATAATACAAATCAGTTATTGCGAAAAATTACGAATGTATCTTCAATTGCTTTATCTCTTTCTTTGGCAGGAGCATCAACTAGATGTTTTGGAGATCCAATCGTTTTTCAAATTAGTCCATCTAACTTAAGTAATTATACGATTAAAGAAAATTCAATAATAGTTGGGAGTTCTTCGAATGCTACAGTAACAGTCTCCAATTTATCGGTAGGTACACATACACTGTATGCATCTGCTGTAGATGGAACGGGTGCAACCGCCAATTCTGCAAATATTACAGTTACGATTCTTCCACCCATCGTTCCTACCATTACAAGTAGTAATGGAACTGCATTATGTAACGGTGCCGCCTTAACCCTAACCGCTCAGTCAGGATCAAATTATGTATGGTCAAATGGAGCTACTTCTAATTCTATTGTTGTCAATGCTGCAGGATCTTATCAAGTGAGCGTAACGAATGCAGCGGGTTGTAGAGGAATCTCTTTACCTTTTGTTGTTACTGTTCAAAGTAATCCAGTCGCAACCATTACCGCTGCATCCGACACCATTTGTCCAAATCAAAGTACTTCGTTAACTGCTTCAGTTGCTAGTTCATATCAATGGTCAACAGGCGCTACAACGCAAAGTATTTCCGCAGGACCTGGTTCTTATTCAGTGACTGTTACGAATGCCGGAGGTTGTACAGCAACGTCTTTAGTTCAAACTATTTCTGCCTTTTCAGTAAGCACGCCTGTCGTTTCTCCCGATGGAACGGTTATACTTTTTCAAGGTGATTCGGTATTGTTGCAAGCAACTGGAAGTTCCACATATATGTGGTCCAATGGCATTACGAGCAGTAGTATTTATGTTAACGCAACGGGAAATTATTCTGTTGTTGGAACTTCGACTAATGGATGTACTGCAACATCTACTCCAGCAAATGTGACTGTAATTTCATCATCAACCATTCTTACTGCACAAGGTGCTACCAGTTTTTGTGATGGAAATTTTGTTCAACTACAATCGATCTTTCCAACAGGAAATCAATGGTACTATAATGGCCTTCCTTTAGCTGGTTCCAATGCACAGCAATATAATGCATACGATGATGGCTGGTATCATGTAGGGGTCTGGCAAAATAATGCTTGGATGTTTTCTGATTCTATTCGTGTAACCGTTTTCCCCACACCCGATGTTCCAAATTTAAATGATACTTCTGTTTGCAAGGGATCTTCAATTACATTGAACATCCCGTTTGTAAGTGGTGTAACTTATAAATGGTACAATGCATTAACAGGAGGCTCTTTACTTTCTAGTGGATTGAGTTTTACTTCACCTCCACTAACTACCATGACAACTTATTATGTTGAAGCAGTGAATTCATTTAGCTGTAATTCGGCGCGCTTGGATGTTGATGTTGTTGTTAAAGCTTTACCAGTGGCTAGCTTTACTTATTCTTCTGTTGCATCAAGTGGACAATACAATGTTAGTTTCACATGTACTACATTGAATCCAGATTATATCACTTGGATTTTTGGCGACACCTCAATACAAGGAAACGTATCTCATCTTACAGATCCAATGTATACTTATCCAGTTGCTGGAACGTATGATGTAATACTCGTCATTGAAAATTTCTTAGGCTGTACGGATACGTTAGTGAAGAAGATCGCTGCAGGAGCTAATAATCCTGCTTTTGTTCCAACCACCTTTACACCCAATGGCGATGGGAAGAATGATATTTTCAGAGTACGTGGCGAGCAATTTACACTGGAGGCGATGAAAATTTATGATCAGTGGGGTACATTATTATATTCTACAGATGCGTCTAATCCGCAGTGGGATGGAACCGTGAATGGAAAAACAGTGATGAATGGTACTTATGTTTATCGCATCGTTATTCTGGATGAAAATTTTAATATACAAGAAATGACAGGTCCTGTGACTGTAATAAAATGAAGAATATTTTTACATATCTTCTTTTATTTTCTTGTTGTATAACAGGATGGAAGGCGAGTGCGCAAGATCCACATTATACGCAGGCGCACCGTATTCCATCATGGTATAATCCAGCTGCTGCCGGACATGGCGTCGAGCATATTCGATTAACGATGTTATATCGCAATCAATGGTCTAGTGTGATGAGTCCATTTAAAACACAAGGCCTATTTTTTGATAAACAAGTGAGTAAAGTAGGATTAGGAGCGAACCTTGTCAATAATTCATCTGGAGATGCTGGGATACGTCAGTTGTTTTTGAACGGTCAAATATCATATCGATATGCCATTGGAAAAAGTGTTATTGCTTCTGGACTTCAAGTGGGATTAATCCAGAAAAGTTTTGATCCATCAAAAATGACTTTTGATGATCAGTATACTCCTGATCAAGGAGCGAATCCTGCTACGCCTACATCAGAAACTTTTTCATATACGAAGTTGACACGACCTGATTTTGGCGCTGGACTGCTGTGGACATATGGTCATCCAGGAAAGGAAAAATTTTATCCATATGCAGGTGTTTCTTTGCAACATATTAATCAACCAAAGGAAAGTTTCATAGAAGAAAATAATTTTATTCCAAGGAAATTAACAGCAAATGCCGGACTAGGAATTGTCTTAAGTGAAGCGATTACCATTACACCTATGCTCTTATTTGCTCAACAGCAATTTTCAAAAGAATTACTGGGTGGAGTAATGGTAAAACTACCGTTAGAGGGTCGTGATAATGTGGAAGGCGGCTTGTTGTTTCGGAACAAAGACGCAGCTGCTTTGTATGCCGGTTATCAATGGAATAATTTTATGTTGGGAATGAGTTACGATGTTAACCTTTCTGGTGTGACGGGCGGTCCAGGCGCATTTGAACTCACGTTAACGTATATACCCAAAGCCAAGGAAAAAAAGGAGCTTGCTAAGAAGAAGGAAAAAGAAAAGAAATCGGCTCCAAAAGCTAAAACGTCGACAACGAAACCGAAAACATCAGTGCCTACTTCTGGACCTAAGCCTTCCGTGGCAACGAATTCTCCTGCTCCTAAAACTCAGGAAAAAACAGTACCATCGAAAACTCCAAATTCTTCTGATACGAAATCAGTAGTTACTACAAAGCCACCATCGGCGAAACCAGCAACGACAGCGGAAGCTATCGTTAAGCCTCCTGTTTCAACTGTACCATTTAATAATGCACAGAAAGCGAATAACCCATCTGCAAAAGTTGTTACTCCAAATGAAAAGGTGGAAATGACAAAGGCAAATCTGAAGAATGCGAAGAATTTGCCAATATCAAGTATTGTACTTACACCTAAAAAGTCAGAGAGAAAAGCCAAACTTGTAAATATTTTACCTCTTGAAGGTCATGAATTGCCTGAAGTTGAAAATGCAACTTACAAAGCTACGCCGAAGCGAATATATGTTTCAATACCTGTTGAGCAACCAAAAGCAGGAGATAAAAAATCTATTTCTTCATTGCCAATAGAAGAACGAGAGATCGCTTTAATTACTCCATTGAAGTTAAAATCTACGCCAAAGACTCTTCCAGTAAAAGTTAGTCCATTACAAGTTCATAAAACAAAAGTAAAAGGTGGTTTAGGTATTCCATCTAACATGGAACCAAATACTACTTCAATTAATTCATCGCCTACAAAGGCTATTGCTTTGCCAGATGTAATAATTAAGAAAGCTGAAATTAGTTCTGCACCAAAGGTTAAGTCAATTGGAATTCCAATCGAAAGTCCAGAATCTTTAACAACGATACCAACTACAATTACACGCGAACCTATTGTTACAACTTTAATTTCGGATTCAGTTTTAAATTCATCATCCAATTTTGGAATAATTGAATTTAAACCTTTCAGTGCTAATGTACATGGAATTTACAAACTGGATGTTATTGAACCCGCTTTCGACTCGGTTTATTGGGATGCTGATTTATTTATAGTTATCACCGGACATACTCATAGCGAGGGCAATACTTCTGCTAACATGAACTTGTCACAAGCACGCGCAGATGCCGTTCGCGCCATTTTCTTGAAAAAGGGACTGCCAATGGAAAAAATTCATACCATAGCTTATGGCGAAACAAAGCCACTGAAAAATAATTTGACAGAAGAAGATAAACAGCATAACCGTAGAGTAGAAATTCACGTAATAAGAAAAAAGCATCCGTAGTTCATGATAACATCTGAATCTTTAATGATCTTGTTTTGCATTGGAGTAGCCATGTGTACCACAGCTATTTTAATTCCTTGTTGGATTAAAGTTTGTGCCAAATGGAATTTGTATGAACAAACGGATGATCGCAAACGTCATCGCAGTAATATTCCAACCATGGGTGGAATTTCCATCTTCGCTGGAATATTTATTAGTTCATTAATTTTTGTTCAAGATTCAAATGCATATAATTTTAATATTCTCTATGGTGCAATGTTCCTACTGTTCTTAACTGGATTTTTCGATGATTTAATAGATTTATCCCCTTTAAAAAAAGTGGCATTTCAATTTATAGTTTCCATCCTAGTAATTGCAGCTGGATTTAGAATTGAAAGCGCGTTCGGACTATTTTCGGTAGGTGAATTACCTATGATCATTTCTTATGGTGTAACAATTTTTTTCATTATTGCCATTACCAATGCATTAAATCTAATTGATGGATTAGATGGTTTAGCTGGTAGTATTACATTGATAACAAGTTTGATTTTTGGAATTTTATTTTATCAAGTAGGTGATGTAGGTATGACATTTTTAGCGATGTCAATTTGTGGTGCGGTCTTTGGATTTCTATTTTATAATTTCCATCCTGCAAAAATATTTATGGGAGATACTGGGTCCTTGGTATTGGGATTTCTTTTATCCATACAAGCCATTGCGCTCATGCAACATTATTCGCATGATGTGAATAGCATTCCTGAATTATCACCCACTGTGATTATTGCTGCCTTGTTTGTACCTGCTTATGATGTCTTGCGTGTATCGGTAATAAGAATGCTTACAGGCTATTCTCCTTTTCATCCCGATCGAAATCATGTACACCATATGATTCTTGGACAAGGTTTTGGGAAGCGCATGACTACCTTAATGATTACGGGATTCAATTTGTTGTATGTTGCTATTGCGGTGTTATTCCCTCAAATGGATATCAATTTATTTTTAATTTTGGCAGTTTGCCTTGGAATGCTAACTATGAATACATTGAGTATGTCTTTCTTAGCCAATATTTATGGCCGATTAGGAGGAAGATTGTATCAGCAACCAGCAAAAGCTTAAATATTTCCTAAAACGATTACTTTTGCTTTTCGAATTTGGATACTATTCCAAATGGAAAAAATTGATGCTAAAAAAATATCTTATTATCATTCTACTATTGGTAGTGGCGCAAAGCCATGCTCAACAGAGCGATTCTATCATGATTCGTAAAATTTATGACGAAGCATTAACGAAAAGTAAATGTTATGATTGGCTTGACTTTTTAAGTAATCGAATTGGCGGACGATTAAGTGGTTCGATGCAAGCTGCACAAGCCGTGAATTATGTACAGATGGAATTAACTAAACTAAATGTTGATGCGGTTACATTGCAAGAAGTGATGGTTCCTCATTGGGTACGAGGTCCTAAAGAACAAGCATGGATCAGTAGTAATACGCAGAAAACAATGGTTTCAATTTGTGCATTAGGTAGCAGCATTGCAACTCCCAAAGAAGGATTGATTGCAGAAGTTGTAGAAGTTTCCAATTGGGAGGAGATGGAAAAATTGGGGATTGAAGGGGTTAAAGGAAAAATTGTTTTTATGAATCATCCAATGAAACCAACTTACATCAATGCGTTTGAAGCGTACGGTGAAGCTTCTAAATATCGTTATAGTACTACTTCTAAAGCCGCAGCGTTAGGTGCTAAAGGAGTAGTAGTTCGTTCCATGACTATGGCTATGGATAATAATCCACATGCGGGTGCAATGGGATATGATGAATTAATTGAAAAAATTCCTGCTTGTGCAATAAGTACATTAGGCGCTGAACGTTTAAGTGCCATCCTTAAGAAGGATAAGAAAGCTCAGTTTGGTTTTGTGATGTCTCCACAAACTTTACCAGACACTTTATCTCATAATGTGATTGGTGAAATTGTGGGAACGGAATTTCCAAAGGAAGTAATTTTGATTGGTGGACATTTAGATGCATGGGACTTGGGTGATGGCGCACATGACGATGGAGCAGGCGTTGTACAAGCCATGGAAGTTTTACATATTTTGAAGTCTTTAAATGTGAAACCAAAACGCACCATTCGTTTTGTCGCTTTTATGAATGAAGAGAACGGCGGAAAAGGAGGCGAGAAATATGCTCAATCAGCGAAGAGTGATAAACGGAAAACAATTGCAGCCATTGAAAGCGATGCAGGTGGATTTTCTCCGCGCGGATTTTCTTTTAAAGGAGATTCCTTGATGATCTTAAAAGCGATGTCGTGGAAAAAAATGTTTGAACCTTATTTATTATTCGATTGGAGAAAAGGATATGGTGGTGCGGATATTAATCACCTTAAGGATCAAGGAACATTGCTCATCGGCTTTATGCCCGACTCACAACGTTATTTTGATTTGCATCATGCTGCAACCGATACGTTCGATAAAGTGAATAAGCGCGAACTTGAGTTAGGTGCAGCAGCGATGGCTTCTTTAGCTTGGTTGCTTTCCGAGTATGGGGTGAAATAAGAATTTATACGTATTATAAATGAATATAAATTCAACAGCTTTTGAATGTTTAAAATCCAAAAGTGGTTCGTAAGATTTAAACACGAGTATCCACCTCAAACGTATCCGCATCCAATAAAACCGGGAATTTTTTGCGGATATCCTGCAGGGATTTCCAGTTGAGTTCGATGGTTTGAAGTCCAGCTTTATTAGATTTCAAATTGCTGATGGGTTCGCCCAATGGATTATATAATCCGGAGTCGCCACAGTATTTTATTTTGTTTCCATCTTCCCCAACACGATTCACACCTGCTACGTAGCATTGGTTTTCGATGGCTCTTGCAATCAATAATTGTTGCCAAGCATAAGTACGCACTGCAGGCCAGTTAGCAACGTAAAGTAAAACATCATAATCGTATTTTGCTTTTGCACCTTTTCCTATAATTCTATTTTTGCTCCATACAGGGAAACGTAAATCGTAGCAAACCATCGGACAAAATCCCCAACCTTTGTATTCAATTACGATGCCTTCCGTACTTCCGGTATACGTTTTTTCTTCCTTCCCCATTCGGAAAAGATGTCTTTTGTCGTAGTGGTCATAATGTCCATCGGGTTCCATCCAAATAAAACGGTTGTAAAATTTTCCCTCTTCTTTGATCATGATGGATCCACAAATCGCTGCTTTTAATCCTTGAGCTGTTTCAAACATCCATTGCATCGCCGGACCTTCCATCTCTTCCGCTAATTTTTTTGCATTCATGCTAAATCCTGTACTGAACATTTCGGGAAGAACAAGTAGATCACTCTCTCCCTTTTCCATTTTGGAAAGCTGCTTGTTTAATAATTTGAAATTATCAATGGGTGATTCCCATTTTATATTCGGTTGTACTAGCGTTAAACTGAGGTTTTTTGGCATGGGATGTATAGATGTATATAAATGACTTTACGAATGTACGAAATGTATAGAAACACTCTGAAATCTTTTAAATAATAGAATTATCTTTTATTGGTCACTTGTCCAATAGTTTTGCAAGTAGCACCTGTCCCGCAGAACTGCGGGATCCAATAATAAAGCTTCACGATTTGCATATATTAACTAACAACCACTAACATTTAATCGTGAAACCTCGCGCCTGCCTGCTTTGCTCCGCTGAAGCTACAGCAAAAGCGATGCTGCAAGCAGGACCAAAATCTAATCCCGATAGCTATCGGACTAACATCTAAAATCTAATAACTAACAACCAACATCATCTAAAAATTCGCAAAAGAATTTTTAGATACTCAACAATCGTTCTGCTGCTTTCTCCAGCTGGTCATTTTCTTTCGCGAAACAAAAACGCAATAAATGATAATCATGAGGCACCGAATAAAATACAGATACGGGAATAGACGCCACTCCAATTTCCTTTGTTAATCGAATAGCATACTCTGTATCCTTTTCTTTGCTGATGGATGAATAGTCGAGCAATTGAAAGTACGACCCTAAACAAGGTAATATTTTAAATTTGCTACCTTTCATTAATTTCTGAAAGTAATCTCTTTTCTCTTGGTAAAATTCGCCGAGTCCCATATAATTTTCTTTGTTCAACATGTAGGCAGTAAGTGCATGTTGTAAAGCCGTGTTAACCGAGAATACAGTGAACTGATGTACTTTTCTAAATTCTTTCATGAGATGGGCTGGTCCTAAACAATAACCCACCTTCCATCCGGTAGCATGAAAAGTTTTTCCAAAAGAAAAAACAATCATACTCCGCGATGCTAATTTCGGATAGCGCGATACACTTTGATGTTCGTATCCATCAAAGATGATATGCTCATATACTTCATCACTTAAAATAATGATATCCGTACCGTCTGTAATTTTTTCAAGTTGTAGCATATCCTTCGCCGTTAGTATGGTCCCGGTAGGATTTTGCGGTGTGTTGATGATGATCATCCTCGTTTTTTGAGTGATGAGTTTTTTAATTTCTTCCCAAGGAATAAAATAGTTCGGTGGCTGAAGTGGAATGTGTACTGGAATTCCTCCAGCAAGGAGTATTGCTGGAACATAGCTGTCGTAAGAAGGTTCCAATACAATAACTTCATCGCCTTCATGAATGAATGCACTAATAGCAGTATAAAGCGCTTGTGTTCCACCCGCCGTAATGGTGATTTCGGCCTCGGGGTCGTATACGCAAGAATATAAATCTTCCATTTTTTCAGCAATGCATTCACGCAAAGTGAAAATGCCTGGCATGGGTGCATATTGATTGTGCCCAGCTTTTAGTGCATCATGATATAATGAAATGAGTTTTTCGGAAACTGGAAATCCTGGAAAACCTTGGCTTAAATTAATAGCACCAACCTCGTTGGCAAGCCCCGACATAATACTAAATATGGTAGTCCCCGCTTTGGGAAGTTTGCTGCGTATGTTTCCTTTGAATTCTGGCATATACTCACGAATTTACATATTATTTGAATTCCTAAGTCTTATCTTTGGATGAAATTGATCTTCACACGATAAAGTTATGATGAACCCGTCTGATGCATTCCGTTTGGCTTGGGAATCGCTCTTTTTCGAATGCCCAAATGTTTACTCCGTTTTGCCATTATCCGGAGGTAGTATCAATCAAGTTTTTAAAGTGGAAAGCAGTGATGGGCTATTTGTGATGAAGTTGAATTCATCTGCATCATATCCTAAAATGTTTTCTGTAGAGACAAATGGATTAGCGATGTTGAAAGAAACAAAAACAATCTCTTGCGCTGAAGTTATTGGAGTTTGTGAATTGGAATCGCATCAAGTTTTAATTCTTGAGTACATCCCACCAGCAGAAAAGAAAAATAAATTCTTTGAAAATTTTGGCGTTCGTTTAGCACATCTTCATCAACATTCTGCTCCGTATTTTGGGCTGGATCATGATAATTATATTGGTCGACTTCCTCAGAAAAATAATAAAGAAAATTCTGTAACCGATTTTTTTATCAATCAACGTTTGCTTCCTCAACTGGATTTAGCAATGGCTCATCAAACGATCACCACGGAATTGAGAAATAAATTCGACGCTCTTTTTTTGAAGATGGATTCCCTGTTGCCGAATGAACCTCCGTCATTAATTCATGGCGATTTATGGAATGGAAATTTTGTGGTTGGAGAGGAGGGCAATGTTGTTTTAATAGATCCTGCCATTTCTTATTTTTCTCGTGAAGCAGATCTGGCTATGTCAAAACTTTTTGGTGGATTTGATGAAATATTTTATTCTACTTACCATCACACATTTCCTCTGCAACCCCAATGGGAAAAAAGAATTCCACTGTGGAATTTATATCCAATGTTGGTTCATATTAATCTATTCGGTGGAACATATCTGAATGACGTGAAAGCAAGCCTAAAGCATTTTGTGGTCTAATACCAAATCCAATTATATTTTAGTCCGATCTGCTAGTCCTTTTTCACCAATACTTCTTAAAAAAATAGTTCCGTAGGCTATGGCTATGCAACGATTTTTTTAAATCGTCTCGGTAAAAAAATACGTTGCAGCTTTGAACTAAAATATAAATGGAATTGGTATAATATTAATGGGATAAATTCGATTCCATTGTTTGCAAGTCAACGTAGTCTGGTTGGATTTGGTTGATAGATAATTGCTCCGCAAGTAGCTAAAAGCTAGAAGCTAGCAGCTAATCAATCCTTTAGGATTATTATAAATAGTTGTATCAACAACAATTGTATTTGTATCTTTGCAAAATGGGAAGAATAGAAGATGAAATTTTGCAGTCAAAATTTGAAGACGAGTATCAAAAAGTAGTAGTGAATGTACTTTTTACCGCTAGCTGGCTCGATGTAAAGAATATCCAGCGCTTAAAGCCTTTCGGAATTTCACCACAGCAGTTTAATGTCCTTCGAATTTTACGTGGATCTTTTCCAAATGCACTTCGTTTAGGTGATATATCTAATAGAATGATTGATAAAAATTCGAACGCTACCCGGTTGGTTGAAAAATTGCGTCAAAAAAATTTGGTGAAACGCGAGGTTTGTGAACACAGTCGCCGACAAGTTGATATCTGGATTACACAAGAAGGATTATCGATCCTTGAGCGTATTGATGTAAGTATGAAAGTTTGGAAGAATGAATTTAAAGATGTTTCAGAAGCGGAATTAAAGCAACTCAATTTGCTTTTGGATAAGTTAAGAGATTGACGCTATCCCATCAACATAATAAATTATTTTTTACCAAGTTGTAATTTAAGGTAAAAGGAAGTCCCTACATTTTGTTTCGTTTCAAACCAAACTTGTCCGCCCATCCCCACAACCATTTCTTTTACCATCGCTAGGCCCAGTCCCGCGCCACTCGATTTTGTAGTGAAGTTAGGAACAAATATTTTGTTCAATCGGTCTTGGGGTATACCCATGCCGTTATCTTGAACACAAATGATCACTGCATCTGTTTCTTGCTGTAATGAAATAATTATTTTCCCTTCTCTGTCGTAGGGAATGGATTGAATCGCGTTTTTAATGAGGTTTCCAAAAATGCGAATGAGTTGATCTTTATCAGCAAGTACTTCTAATGTTTCTGATGAAGTTTCAAAAACAATTTTAGCATGTTCATCTTCATTGTACAAATCGCAACTATGATTGATTACACTTATTAATTCCACAATGGTATATTCGGGCTTTGGCAACTTTGCGAAATGACTAAACTCAGTAGCGATGTTTGATAAAGTATCGATCTGTTCAATCATGGTAACACTAATCTTTCTTACCAATTCATCTTTGTTTGGGTGGTTGTCATCAATAGCGCGCATCAAATGTTGAACACCTAATTTCATAGGAGTAAGCGGATTTTTAATTTCATGCGCGACTTGTTTCGCCATTTCTCTCCATGCACTTTCTCTTTCCGATTTAGCAAGTAATTGAGCACTTTTTTGAATTTGCTCCAACATTCGATTGTATTCATCAATTAATGCACCAATTTCATCTTTCGTTTTCCAGATAATGGGTTCACTTACGGTACCTAATTTTGTTTTGCTTAAGCTCTCTTGAATAATTCGTAACGGCTGTGTAATCCGATTGGAAATAAAGAATGCAATCAAAATGGAAAGGCTAAATAAGAGCACGTATAAATTAATTAACGCCACTAAGAATCCTGAAATGTCTCTTTTTAATTCAGTATCTCGATCAAAATAAGGAATGCTTATGAATCCAATTTGTTTGCTATTTATATTACTCACCTGCTCATAAGCTGCGGTGTATTTTAAATTGCTTATGTTTTCACTCTGTATAAACAACGCTTTTTGATTGGTTGTTAAACTAATTAAGGCAGTGCGATTCATTAGAGGCGCCATAATATTCTGATCGTAAATACTTCGTTGCGACGAATAATACAAACGACCATCATTGCTATAAAAATTAAAATCTGTTTTAAGCGTGTTAGCCAATCGTGTGAAGAGATATTGCAAATCATCGTTCAACATGTTCCCCATTAATTCTCGATTGCCAATCTCACTTTCAACTAATACTCGAAGGTTATGTAATTTTTCACGAATACGATTTGTTTGCGCTTCCTCGTAGTTTTTTACAATGTAGGTTACGGTAGCTGCTCCAATTAATAAAAGTGTTCCAGCAACTATCATGGTAATGGTTAACTGAATTCGACTGTTAAAATTGAATTGCAAATCAAATCCTTGTCGAAGAAATCGAATAGCAATACTTAAAACTAAAAAACTAAAACTAAAGAAAGTAAATAGATAAGAGAATAAAGTCACCCATACCCACAATCCTTGAAGAGGTGAACTGATGATTATTAAATTTTTCCCGTATTTATAAAACAAATGTTGTTTTCCCTCAAAGGAAACAAAACGCATTCCATCTAAATTTCTGAAGTATTGCATGTAAGGAGCGTCTGTGAGATAATAATTATATTCACCAGACTGACTTACCAATTTCCCACTCTGATATCGAGCATAAGCATATTTGTTGATATCACGCGAGTTCCCTACTTTATTGCTAAGTAATAATTCAGGGAGTCCAATTTCTTCTTGCGTCGATCGAGCATTTAATTCAACAATTAATGTACCTACAGGAGAGTCATTCCCTCCTGGATGAATGATTCCTATGTATTGTGCTCTTCCATTTTCATCGCGGAAATATGCAAAATGAGGGCTAGCAGTAGGCCTGCCTTCCGTTAAGTTGATTCGTTTAATTTTGTCGATGTTCCATGATGGATCACCAGCACGATTCAATGGTAAATCTTGTGCATTGAAGAATTTAAAGCTCGCTTCGTATCGTCCTAAGTATCCGTTAAAGTATTGCTTTGTGAGATGACGACTCAAATTTTCAAAGATCTCTGGTGAGTTAAATATCACCTGCGGAGGTAAGGTGAGCATTCGAATCAACTCGCGATCATTTCGAATCCTAGTTTCAATTTGTTGTAGTAAAAATTCTGCAACAATGTCTTGCTCATTCTCCAGTTTAGCAGCTAAGAGTTGTCGTTTTTCTTTTTCTCTTGTTTCGTTAAAAGAATAAATAATCTGTGCAGTATAAACCGAAAAGACTAGGATAACTAACACGGTTCTCGAAAAGGAAAATAAACGCATCTCCGTACTTCGAATGTATCCAATGAAAATAATTAAGATATTGGTCAATAGAAATGCACTAACACCATAATCGGTAAATAAATTGTTATTCCTAAGTAATAATAGAGAGGCTAGAAATAAACCTTGCGATACCAGAAATAATATAGCCACCGAGGAAAGGGATAGCTTGGTTTTTCGAATGATTAATACACTTCCATCACATAATAAATAAAAAGTACTTAATAAAATGCCAATCACAATCATTCCCACTCCTGTGAAAATAGTTAACTGGAAAATATTATTAATGTCAAATGAAATTTGTGAATTGATAATTAGTCCACTCAACAAGTAATTAATTAATACTGAAAAAATGAAAGTGAAAAAAAAGATCAAAACGATGAGCATTTTACTTTTAAAATTGGATGCTACTTTCCTGCTTTGAATAAGCCAAGTGTAAGCGAAGATGAAAATATATGCAAGAGTCACCACCGTTAGCAAGAGATCTCCTAAAGAATTAAAGAGAAAGCCACTTGCATAATACTTGGAACTAAATAATTCACTTTCAAAAATTTCTTTTGGCCACTGTGTCCATGACATCATGATCCTAAATCCAACAATAAATAAAAGCAAAATTATTCCAGGTGCCGATCTTTTATTACCAAGTCGGCGCAATGCATCAAAAGCAAGTAGACTTAAAAAGAGTATGCATAATCCATACAACATCGAAATATAAAAGGGACAATCGTTATTTTCATTACTGTCAGTAAATAGAAGTCTGAACAATTCTTTTTGCTCTGGACCCTTGAAACTAAATCCTTGTGTAGTAGTATCTAGACTTAAATTTACATCTTTATATAAAGAAAGCGCAGGATGAAAAGCATTGTCGAGGTATTTATTTTGCAACGCATATTGATGCTTTATCAGCAAAAGAGCAATTAATTTTCGGTTGGCAACCGTTTTACTTTTGAAATAGTAAAATCCATTTCCTAAAAGATAAACACGCCCATCTTCATAATTAGTAATATTAAAAGTATCTAGCAATGCTTTATTGTCGGACCAATATTTTAATCTCCCACTTTCAAAAACCAAGACGCAAGTGTTTTCGGTAAGTTTAAGATGTTGCAAAGCATTGGAAAAAGATCTTTCATTAAAGCGGAGGCCTTCGAGTTTTGGGGCAAGAGCATTTAAGTTCATTTCAAGACCTTTTGCAAGGGAAGAAAAACTCGTTTCAGCGATACTGACCAATTCTTTATGCTGAACCGCTCGATATTCCTGCCACCACTGAATAGATAGTCCTGATACCAAGCTCAGAAGAGCTAAAAGGCTAATTACGAGGACTCGACGAGGGTATGCCATCTTTACGAAAGTAGCGGTTGAACTCTATGTTTTCCGTACTAAAGAGATATTTTATTAACGATAGAATGTTTGATAGCGAGGTTTCGCTCTGTATTTCACTTGCTTGTTTTAACTTTGTTTCATGACAAATGTGATAATTAATGGTTCTGCCGACTTAAAGGTAGAACAAAATGGTACGGATTTATTAGTCAACGGAACTAAAAAAGTTTTTGATTTAAAGAAGTTGCATCCAGGATCCTACCATCTTTTAAGTAATGGAATTTCGTATAATGTGGAAGTGATTAGTTCTAATTCTAAAGAGAAAAAACATATTATTCGATTAAATGGAAAAGTGCTCAACATCCAAATGCGTGATCGTTACGATGATTTGTTGAAAGAATTAGGTATGGACGCTTCCTCTGCTCTGCGAGTAGGTGACTTAAAAGCACCAATGCCCGGATTGGTGGTGAATATTCCTGTGAAAGAAGGGGATCTAGTTAAAAAAGGCGATACCTTAGTCATTCTGGAAGCCATGAAAATGGAGAACGCACTAAAGGCAACCGTTGATGCAACCGTTAAAAAGGTGGCTGTTACAAAAGGTAAAGTGGTGGATAAAAATGAAGTGCTTATTTATTTAAGTGAACAATAAATTAAAACTAAAAATATGGAAAATTCATTTTCGCGACGCGAATTCATCAAAGTAAGCGCACTAACTACAGCAGGTGTTGTGGCTGCAAACTCAGGAATATTTGCCACTCCGCATGGAGATCCTAATTTCAAATTGCCAGCCATTCCTTATGATCTTAAATCATTGGAGCCACATATTGATGCCTTAACCATGGAGATTCATTATACGAAGCATCATCAAGCATATGTCGATAATTTAAATAAGCTCTGCTCCGACATGCATATTCATGATCCGAATTTGGAGAATATTTTAAGAATGGTATCAAAGTTTCCACCAGGAGTTCGTAATAATGCAGGTGGTCATTGGAACCATTCTATGTTTTGGACCATCATGAAGCCTAACGGTGGTGGCGTACCGAAAGGGAAGTTATTGGAAGCAATTAATACTTCATTTGAAAGTTTTGAAAAATTTAAGGAACTATTTGCCAATGAAGCGAAAAATCGTTTCGGCAGTGGATGGGCTTGGTTAATCAAAAATACCGAAGGTAAATTGCAAATTTGTTCGACTCCAAATCAAGATAATCCATTGATGGATCTAGCTGATGTGAAAGGTACACCGATCCTTTGTTTGGATGTATGGGAACATGCCTATTATTTAAAGTACCAAAACAAACGTCTCGATTATATTAATGCTTGGTGGAATGTGGTGAATTGGGATGTGGTGATGGGACGAATGATGATGTAGTAATTGTTTAAATTCAATAACACAAAAATTCCAAGGTTTAAAACAACAAAGCCTAAGGTTTCAACCTTAGGCTTTGTTGTTATTTGTTATTGATATTTTATTTTTTTTATTTCGGTTCTAACATTTTGAAAAACTGATCCAATTGTGGTAAAATCACAATGCGTGTTCTGCGGTTTAATGAGCGACCATTTGTGTCAGCATTACTAGTCACAGGAACATATTCACTGCGACCTGCTGCAATCATTCTAGATGGATCAACACCATAATTTTTCTGAAGTACACGAACCACAGATGTAGCACGCATCACACTTAAATCCCAGTTGTCTTTAATAGTACCTGCTGAGATGGCTTTGTTATCCGTATGTCCTTCTACCATAAACTGTACTTCCGGTTGCGCCTTAATTACTTCAGCCACTTTGCCAAGAACAGTTTTAGCACGCGCAGTGATATTATAACTTCCACTGCTAAATAACATTTTATCAGAGATACTGATGAATACTGCACTTCCTTCAACATTGATGGTTACATCTTCATCATTTATATCTTTCAATGCTCCTTTTAGATTTAATACTAAAGCCATATTTAAAGAATCTTTATGTGCCATGGCGGTCTGCAAATCTTTGATGTAAGAATCTTTGGAATTAATATTCTCTAAAGATTTACGGATGCTCTCAGATTGTGTAGAGTTTATCACCGACATATTGCTCAATTGCTGTAACATGGTCGTGCTGTTGGCTTTTAAGTCAGCAAGCTCTTGAGCTAAACGAACGTTCTCGGCAGAAGATCTTCCGCTTTCATCTAAACATTTCTGAAGATTACTTTCAATGACTCCACAATCTTTCTTTAAAGTCTCGTACATGGCACTTTGCTTGTTGTACTTTTTTCGGCTCACGCAACCTGTCGTCACGATGCTGATGGCTAGAATAGCTACTAAAATTTTATTCATTGTTTTATTTTTTAATTGATATTATTTCGTTCTGCAAAATTACGCTTATCCTTTTTATAAAAATTGATCTATATCATAATGTATTTACATTTGATTGTTGGTTCTTTGTATTCACTTGACACTCACTTAAAAACAGAGTATTTAACCGCAAATTAAGTATTTTCAAATATTCGATATCAAATAATGTATTTCTATTGGATTCCTATTTTCGATTTAACAATTATTGGTATCAGTCGCATAAAATGACTGAAAACTCCATAAAATATCATCTCACTAATGATGTAGATTAAAAGAGGCTGATTTAATCTTGACAAAAGGGATTGTTTTAGGAAGCCTTTAATCAATATTTTACAATGATAAGAGCATCATATAATGGTTAGATATAAAGGTCTAAAATCAAATATGGGGTGTGTGTACAATTTGAATTTTGCACTTTAGGTCATATTAAATTTATTTTATCTTCACCCTCATCTATCTATGGTCAACCACTCTAACTCCCGCACCTCGATCCCCATTCTAATCTCCGTATTCTTTTTTTGGGGCTTCGTTGCAGCCAGCAATGACATTCTTATTCCTGTTTTCAAAGAAAAATTAAATCTGGAGCAATGGCAAAGTCAAATGATTTCATTCGCATTTTATGTAGCCTATACGATTGGATCACTTATTTATTATTTTGCATCGAAAGCAAGTGGTGGGGATATTTTAAATAGAATAGGATATAAAAATGGAATTGCTCTTGGACTTGTCATTTCAGCATTAGGGACTTTATTGTTTTTTCCGGCTGCAGATTCTGCTTCATTTGGGTTGATGATTTCCGGACTTTTTATCGTTGGACTTGGGTTTTCATTGCAACAAACAGCTGCTAATCCACTAGCCATCACCATTGGGAATCCGAAAAAAGGCGCACAACGTTTAAGTTTAGCTGGAGGAATTAATAATATTGGAACTACCATCGGACCTCTTATCGTGAGTTTCGCCATTTTTGGTTCGCTAAAGGCAGGCGAACATTTGGATTCGCTTTCTGCAGTGAAAACTCCTTATTTAATTTTAGGGGTGGCTTTTGTTGTGGTTGCAATCATCTTCAAATTTTCTTCTTTACCTAATCAAATTCATCATGAAGATAATGTTGCGGAATCCGCTTCGTCAAGCAAGGTATCTTATAAATCTGCACTTTCTTATCCGCAATTGTGGATGGGAATGATAGCCATTTTTTTATATGTTGGTGTTGAAGTTTCAACAGCATCTAATCTTCCGGAGTTTATGCGCGTTCACCTGCAAACACCCACAAGTGAAATTGCACCTTACGTTTCTTTGTTCTGGGCGAGTTTGATGATTGGTCGTTGGACAGGTGCAGTAGGCGCCTTTGATTTAAAACGAAATGTAAGAACATTTTTGAATTTTATTTTACCGTATGCTGCATTCGGTGTTTTCTTATTCGCGAATCGTATTGCGAATAATGATCTGACTCCGTTTTATGTTTATGCATTTGTAATTATTCTGATCATCATTGCTGATATTCTGAGTAAAGGAAATCCAGCACGACAACTATTACTTTTCTCCTGCTGTGGAATTGCAGCGTTGTTAGTTGGTATTTGTGCCGATGGGTTGATCAGCGTGTATGCATTCATCAGCGTTGGTTTGTTTTGTTCAACATTATGGCCCTGTATTTTCACGCTTGCTATTGCAGGATTGGGAAAGCATACAAACGAAGGTTCAAGCTTTTTGATTATGATGATTATGGGTGGAGGATTTGTAAGTCTACTGCAAGGCTGGCTCGCTTCCGATCATCTACTCGGTATTCAAGCAAGTTATGTAGTCGGTATTCTTTGCTTTTTGTATTTAGCGTACTATGGGTGGAAAGTGAAAAACATATTGGCAACACAGGGAATTCATTATGACAAAAAAATAACTTCTCATTGATACAAAGATCATGAGTAAGTAAATGCTATATGATGAAATAAAGATGTTGTCTGTAATGTTAGATGGACTTATTAAAGCACCTAGAAAAATGAAGATTAAAATAATAAATTCGCTCGTCCTAATTTTATTTTTTTCTTCACATGCTTTTTCTCAGAAAGGGTCTTTAATTCCACTCCCCAATAAAATTTCTTCCGTTCCTGGAAAGTTTACCATTTCTCCTGCGACAAAAATTTTAGCAAATGGTGACGTGGCCATACAAGCAGCTGAACTTTTTAATTCATGGTTGAAGCAAACAAACGGATATGCATTGCCGATAGTTTCTACAGTTTTAAGGAAAGATCGATATATCGCATTTTCAATGGTGAACGACACTTCAGAAAAGTATATGTTGAAAGTGAAACGAAAGTATATGCTTTTAGAAGGGGGTGCAGCTGGACTTATAAGAGGCACTAGCACTTTGTTGCAGTTGGCTTTTCAGTCACTTGAAACTAAAAATAAAATTCCTTGTTTAACTATTTATGATCAACCGAAATTTGGTTATCGTGGTGTGCATTTAGATGTATCTCGACATTTTTTATCGAAGGAGTTTGTGAAAAGATACATTGATCTACTTGCTCTTTATAAGATGAATACTTTTCATTGGCATCTTACCGATGATCAAGGATGGAGAATTGAAATTCTTAAGTATCCCCGTCTCACCGATGTAGGCTCATGGAGAAGTGGAAGTATGATTGGTCCCTACCGAAATCAACAATTCGATTCTATTCCATACGGTGGATTCTACACGCAGAATGATATTCGTGAGGTGGTGTTTTATGCATCGCAACGTCAAATCACAATCATTCCCGAAATTGAAATGCCTGGCCATTCTCTTGCCGCTTTAGCTGCGTACCCCGAATATTCTTGTTTGGGCACTGTGAAGGAAGTTGGAAGAGCCTGGGGAGGATTTGATGATGTGTTTTGCGTGAATGATTCTACTTTCTCTTTTTTGGAAGATGTTCTTTCCGAAGTCATCGAATTGTTTCCTTCAAAATATATTCATATTGGAGGTGATGAATGTCCGAAATTAAGATGGAGCCAATGTCCAAAATGTTTAAATACTCGCTTTGAAAAGAATTTGAATAACGAAGATGAGTTGCAAAGTTATTTCATTCAGCGTATAGAAAAATTTCTAAATAGTAAAGGCCGGCAAATTATTGGATGGGATGAAATTTTAGAAGGAGGACTCGCTCCAAACGCCACCGTTATGAGTTGGAGAGGAATTGATGGTGGAAAAACAGCAGCGCGATCTGGTCATAACGCAATTATGACGCCCGGCACCCATTGTTATTTCGATCATTATCAAGGGGAGAGAGCAACAGAGCCTTTAGCATTCGGAGGATATACCACATTGGAAAAAGTTTATTCTTATCGGCCCATTCCCGATTCGTTAACGAAAGATGAACAGAAATTTATTTTAGGGGCCCAAGCAAATTTATGGACCGAATATATGTATGATGAAAAGCAAGTGGAGTACATGCTCTTTCCAAGATTGTGCGCACTCACGGAAGTGTTGTGGACCGATACTGTGTGGCATAATGAAAAAAGTTTTTATAAACGCATTTTGCAAAATCAACATTTGCTAGATTCTTTTCATGTGAACTATTCGAATACATGGCATTTACCTTCTTTAAAAATTAGTGGAGGAGAAAAAGTTCCTTCTTTGCTTTTATCCTTAGACTCAAAAGTTCCGCAGAGCATACAAACGGCATGGGAAGATGACAACGGAGTTTCCGAATTCACAACGTATCGTAATCCGAAAACAGTAAGTTCCACAGGAAAATTATTAGTTCGTAGCAACTACAATCAGCATCAAACAACAGTAAAATTTCCGTTTGAATTTTCAAAAGTTACTGGAGCTAAAATAAATCTCATTACCCCAGGTAATAAAAGTTATGCGAATCCGCCCATCACTTTGGTAGATGGAATTACGGGCGCTTTCCCGTGGACAGGCAAACATTGGATTGGATGGATTGGGAAAAGTCCGGAATTACAGATAGACTTTACCACCCTACAAAAAGTGGATAGCATTGTCATTGTTTATTTACACGATCCTGTAAGTTGGATTCATGCTCCCGCAAGTATAAGTTATGGAGAAACTGAATTGCAGTTTGAATCTCAAAAAACAACAACAGCTGAAGCCATTAATCGTATTTCAATTCCTGTAGATAAGGAAATGAAAAATATTCACCTCCGCTTCAATTCCATCGGCCTAAATCCCGAAGGCACCGCTGGCGCAGGACAAAATGGATGGCTTTTTGTTTCAGAGATATTAGTGTACTGATAAATTGGCAAGTTGGTGAGTTGGTGGATTGGTGAATGGGTGAATGGGTGAATGGGCAATCGCAACGCTTCGCGATGAAAGCTTGGCAAATTATCGCCGCACCGCTGCTTGCCATTGCTAACGTTGCGCCTGCCTGCTGCAGGCAGGTTTAAATCCTGAAAATTTTATTAAATCTAGATTTTCATAGAGCTGAAGTTTTTATATGTTAGAGTAAATTAATTATTTCCTCAAATACATTATATATTTGTAAATGATTTCTTCTCGGTCAATATTCAATTCTCTTATTCTCGGTTTATTGTGTGTTCTTGGTTACACTTCTATCGCTCAAACTGTACCACTTTCCAACTGGACATTCAAGCAATCTACATCAAAGAAATGGCTCCCTGCACAGGTTCCTGGAACTGTTCATACCGATTTATTAAGAAATAAAATTATCAAGGATCCTTTTCTCGACGATAATGAAAAGAAAGTCCAGTGGGTAGGAGAAGCGAATTGGGATTATCAATGTAAATTTTCTTGTGAGGAGTCCATCTTAAGAAAACCACAAATACATTTGAATTTTGAAGCACTCGATACGTATGCGGATGTATATTTAAACGATTCATTGATTTTAAGAGCTGATAATATGTTTTGTTATTGGAAGGTGAATGTAAAAACTATTCTACGAAAGAAAAATACGCTTTTAGTGAAATTTAAGTCGCCAGAAGCCGAAGCAAAGTTAGCTGCACAGAAGTTGAATTACACCTTACCAGAAGGCTTGCGTAGCTTCACGCGCAAAGCTCAATTTCATTACGGCTGGGATTTTGCTCCTAAACTTTTAACGTGCGGAATTTGGAAAGCAGTGAATTTAGTAGCAGAGAAGGAAGTGGCATTGAACTCAATTCGTGTCCTATCCAAAATGAGTATAGGCGATACTGTTAGTGGACAGGCTTTTGTTAAAATTAATTCTACTATTCAAAAGAAAACTTATCTAACCTTTAATGTCATCGGTACAAATGTAAAGTTGATTCATGAAATAAATATTCAACGAGGTGAACAAACAGTAAGTATTCCCTTTGTTATTCCAAATGCTCAACGATGGCAAATCAATGGGAAAGGAGAACAACCTATTTATAAAATAGTTTGCCGATTGGAAGAAGATACATTGAATCAAGTAGAGTGTAAAACTGGATTCCGTACAGTTGAATTAAAAACTAATAAAGACGTAATTGGTAGTGAATTTGGATTTCGCATAAATGGAAAAGATGCATTTGTTCGTGGTGCAAATATGGTTCCGCCTGATGTGTTTTTACCAAACGTAGGTGTGGATGAATACAAGTCTTTAGTTTTAAAGGCAAAGGAAGCAGGAATGAACATGCTACGTGTTTGGGGTGGGGGAGTGTATTTGCCGGATGCATTTTATGATTATTGTGATCAGAATGGAATTATGGTTTGGCAAGATTTTATGTTTGCATGTAGTATGATTCCAGGCGATACAGCATTTGCTTCCAATGTGCGAACAGAAGCTATTCAACAAGTGGAACGATTGTCTTCCCATCCTTGTATTGTATTATGGTGTGGAAATAACGAGAGTGATGAAGGTTGGCATAATTGGGGTTGGCAAAAACAATTTAATTATTCACCTGCAGATTCAACAAAAATTTGGAATGATTATAAAAATGTATTTCAATCCATTTTATCTAATGTAGTAGATTCTTTACATCCATCGTGTTCGTATTGGTCTTCTTCTCCTTCCATTGGTTGGGGACGAAAGGAAAGTATGTTGTCGGGCGATAGCCATTATTGGGGTGTATGGTGGGGCATGGAAGATTTTGAAGTGTACAAAAAGAAAACAGGACGATTCATGAGTGAATATGGATTTCAATCGATGGCGGATGTGAGTTCGTATCGATCAAGCATTTCTAAAATGGATTTTACATCTCCTGCATTTTTAAATCATCAAAAGCATCCAAAAGGTTTTGAAACCATCAATGAATACTTGAAGCGTTATTTTAAAGTTCCAACTACTATCGATGATTATGCGTACCTCTCACAGTTGCAACAAGCATATGGAATGGACATAGCCACCAAAGCGCATCGAAGTGCATTTCCAATTTGTAGAGGCACTTTGTTTTGGCAGTTTAATGATTGCTGGCCTGCTGTATCTTGGAGCAGTCTTTCAAAAAATCTCCATCCTAAATTAATTTATTCTACCGTTAAACATAATTTCGATGCCTTGTTTGTCACTACTTCAGAAACAGAAAGAGGATTGTCAACGTATTTGCATTACGACGGACAAGAATCCATTTCCATTACTGTAAGATTGTATTATGTAAGAACAGATATGCTGACTGAACCCATTTCAATTGACGAACGTTATTTAATTCTGAATCCCGATACCGTGATCAAGGATTGTATTTTTTTTCCGAGTCACCAAATGAGAAATTTGGACACAAATCATATTGTTTTAGTTACGGAAGTGATTGATAATTTTCATTTCAATGTCATTTATCGAGATTTTTTCTTTCGTAATCGTCCTAATAAAATCGATTTCCATCCAACTAAGCTTAAAGTGGAGATGATCGATAATACCAGTTTGATCGTTACTTCCAATGTATTTACGTATGGCTTGTATTTTTACGATGAAGAAGGAAAATGCAAGTTTGAAAATAATGGAATTCATTTGATGCCCAACGAAAGCAAGTTGATTAATTTCACCGGCCCGGCAGATAAGATCAAATGGAAATGCTGGAATAATATGAAGTAAGTTATTGCCATTAGGACCTGTTTATACCATTACTTTTCTCTTTGAGATCGGTCATATGATTAAATTTTATGGAAGATGCGATATTTTGATTATTTTTGATTCATGTATTCAAAAATAATTCTCTTCCTTCTCAATTTATTATTTTTCATTCCTCCTAGTTACGCACAGGATTTATCAAAATACGCCGATCCCATGACCGGCACAGGTGGCGTTGGACACACCTACCCTGGAGCTACTTTACCTCACGGAATGGTGCAACTAAGTCCCGATACGCGCCGTGATGGAAGCTGGGAAGGATGCGCTGGATATTATAATGCGGATACACTCATCTACGGATTTACACACACTCATTTAAGCGGTACTGGTTGTTCCGATTATGGTGATATTTTATTGATGCCTGGTCAAGGGAAACATTCTTTTGTTCCAACGGAATATGGATCTAAGTATAGTCATGCTACGGAAAAAGCATCTCCCGGATTTTATGAAGTGCAGTTATCAGACGATAATATTAAAGTAGAGTTAACAACGAGTCTCCGAGCTGGATTTCATAAGTATGTGTATCCAAATTCAGAAAATCAATTTGTAATTCTTGATTTGCAGCATCGCGATAAAACATTGCGTTCTGAATTGACTTATGTAAACAAACATGTATTAGAAGGGTATCGTCGAAGTGAAGCATGGGCAAAGGATCAGTTCGTTTTTTTCTCGATTGAGTTTTCAAAACCCATCAGTAGTGTTTCTTTGAAAGGATTTGTTGAGAAAATGATTTTAGGAAGAACAATCGATCATGACGAACTATGTGCTGCGATCCATTTTGAGAGTAATGTTTCAGATAAGAGTAATACACTTTTAGTAAAAGTTGGAATCTCTACTGCCGATGCAGAAGGCGCTCGTAAGAACAGAGAAGCCGAAATTCCAGATTGGAATTTTGAAAAAGTAAAGTCAGATGCAAAGATGATGTGGAACAAAGAACTTTCTAAAATTGTAGTTTTTGGAAAGTCAGAAAGAGATAAAACAAATTTTTACACGTCCTTGTATCACACGATGATTGTTCCCAATATTATTTCAGATGTGGATGGTCGTTATCGTGGACGTGATAATACCGTTCATAACGGGGATGGATTTACGCATTATACCGTTTTTAGTTTGTGGGATACATTTAGAGCTGCTCATCCTCTATATAATTTAATTGATAGAAGTAGAAGTTTGGATTATATTAAGTCTTTGCTGAATCAATATCAATTAGGTGGGCGTCTCCCTGTTTGGGAGCTGGGCGCTAATGAAACTGATTGTATGATCGGGTATCATAGCGTTTCTTTAATTGCAGATGCACTGGTAAAAGGAGTAAGTAACTTTGATACTGCCTATGCTTATGAAGCCATGAAGAAAAGTGCAACATGGAATCATTTGGGTTTACCACAATATATGGAACATGGTTATCTTGCTGTAGAAGATGAGCATGAGTCGGTTTCTAAAACATTAGAATATGCCTACGATGATTGGTGTATTTCAGAAGTAGCACGTATGCTAGATAAAGGAGTAGAACAACAAACTTATTTACGTCGTGCAGCTTCGTATCGAAATGTTTTTGATCCCACCACGGGATTTATGCGTCCTCGTCGGAATGGTGATTTCATTCCCAATTTCGATCCGCGCGAAGTAAACAATCATTATACCGAAGCTAACTCCTGGCAGTATTCTTTTTTTGTTCCACAAGATATACCCGGACTAATTTTTATGATGGGTGGCGATCAACAAGCAGAAGCAAAGTTGGATGGATTGTTTTCTGAAAACAGCGAAACTACTGGTCGTACGCAAGCTGATATTACAGGATTAATAGGACAGTATGCACATGGAAACGAGCCGAGTCATCACATGGCGTATTTGTATGATTATATTGGGAAGCCTTATAAAACACAAAAATTAGTACGTACCATCATGGACAGTCTTTATCATAAAGGTCCGGAAGGGTTGCCAGGTAATGAAGACTGCGGGCAAATGTCGGCGTGGTTTGTATGGAGCGCCATGGGATTTTATCCTGTGACTCCAGGAAGTCCTTACTATGCAGTGGGAAGTCCATTGTTTGATTCGGTGCATGTAAATTTGGAGAATGGAAATCGCATCCGCATCCTTGCCAAAGGGAATTCACTAACGTCGTTGTATGTACGTAGTGTGAAGATGGATGGAGTTGAGCAAGAAAATAATTTGATTACGCATGATGATTTTGTAAAATCAAAAGAATTAGTTTTTGAGATGAGTGCTACACCCGAAGTTTCGCGTGGTGCAACCTCTGAAAAAAGAGGAACGATGAACTCTCCCTATTTTTATAGAGCGCCTTTAATAAAATCAGAAGGACGAATATTTAAAGATAGTTTACTCGTCAATATTGTTTCTTTAGATGGAGCGATGATGTTGTATGGGTACAATCCCGGACTCATGATGATGGGCGAATATTACCGTAAACCATTTTACATTCATGAAAGCACAACGCTCTATGCTCAATGCGGCGATCAGAAAGGAAAGAGTGGGGTTACGCAAGCTTCCTTTTTTAAATTACCAAATAATTGGAGTGTACTATTGCACAGTACTCCCGGTAAGCAATATTCTGCAGAAGGATCGATCTCTATGATTGATGGAATTCATGGAACGGAGAATTGGAGGAAAGGAGATTGGCATGGCTATCAATCCCAAGATATGGATGTTGAAATTCAAATGGACAAAGAACAAAAAATATCCAGCGTTAGTGTTGGCTTTTTGCAAGACACTCGCTCTTGGATTTTAATGCCCGCGAAAATGAATGTAGAAGTTTCAATAGATGGAAAGTCATGGAAGAAAATCACAGAGGTTGTGAATCAGGTACCAGATACTAATATGGTAGTGAATACTCAAATACTCACTGCTAAATTTCCACCGGTGAAAGCAAAGTACGTTCGTATAAAAGCAAAAAATTATGGTGTATTACCCAAGTGGCATCAAGGTGCAGGGTATGATGCGTATATTTTTTGTGATGAGATTGAGGTAAAATAATTGGGGCAGAAAAATTCTTAGTAAATTATTAAAAGGACACAAGTGAATATGATCAATCGCAGAAAATTTATTCGTCACTCTGTTTTATCTACAGGAGCAATTTTACTTGCTCAAAATTTGAATGCACGAGTACCTTCTACCAATAGTTTTCCGCTCGTGATTTCAACATGGGCTCCCAATGTGAAAGCTAATAAAGTAGCTTGGGAGATATTAGCTAAAGGCGGTCGTGCGCTTGACGCCATTGAAAAAGGTGTGATGGTTACAGAAGCAGATCCTGAGGACACTAGTGTTGGATACGGAGGATTACCAGACAGAGATGGAAATGTTACGTTGGATGCATGCATCATGGATGAATTGGGTGGATGTGGTTCAGTAATGTGCATTGAAAACATTATGCATCCTGTTTCAGTTGCGCGATTGGTAATGGAAAAAACACCACACGTAGTATTAGTTGGCAGAGGTGCTTTTGAATTTGCATTGAAGAATGGATTTAAAAAGGAAAATTTATTGACACCTAATTCCGAAAAAATTTGGAAAGAGTGGTTGAAAACAAGTAAGTACAATCCAATGGATACCATGAAGCACATGAAAGATAAGCGTGCTCCAGGTTCTATAGACAATCATGATACAATCGGAATGCTTGCTATGGATGTGAACGGAAATTTGTCGGGGGCATGCTCTACTAGCGGAATGGCATTTAAGATGAAAGGTCGAGTAGGAGATTCCCCGATTATTGGAGCCGGTTTATTTGTAGATAATGAAGTAGGTGCCGCCACAGCAACTGGAGTAGGAGAAGAAGTAATTCGAATTTGCGGTTCACATACCGTTGTGGAAGCCATGCGTTATGGTAAATCTCCATTGGAAGCCTGTCAAATTGCAGTAGAACGTATGCATAAAGTGCGTAAAAATCATTTGAACGATATGCAGATTGGATTCATTGCAGTAAATAAGAGTGGAGAGATAGGAGCTTTTGCATTGAATGAAGGTTTTACATACGCTTATCGAATCGGAGACGGATTTGATGTGATCAAATCTGCTGACTTTTTACTGAAGAAGTAAATCCGTGCCAATCCTAATAATTCGTTTTATCTGCGCCGGCCTGCAGCAGGCAGGTTCCCCTATATCATCCTGGCTAAATAATTCCAATATAAAAAGTAGATGCTTCTAGAACTCGCTACATTCAATATTGAATCTGTGCACATAGCGGTTGCTGCAGGCGTTCATCGTCTGGAGCTGTGCGAGGATTACACTTGTGGAGGCGTCACTCCTTCTTTAAATTATTTTAACGAAGCACGAAAATTATTTCATGAAAAAATTTTTGTAATGATTCGTGCTCGACCCGGGTCATTTGTTTATTCCGAAGAAGAGTTTGAAAAAATGTTGCGAAGTTTAGAAATGTTTATAGAATTGGGTGCAGATGGTTTTGTAGGTGGATTTATGAACGAAGATCAAACAATCAATGAAAATCAACTTGGTAAATTTTTAATTGAATGCCAACCTTTACCCTTTACATTTCATCGTGCCTTTGATCAAGTTCGTGATTGGAAATTAGGTCTCGATATTTTATTAAAATATGGTTGTGAGCGTGTACTTACCTCTGGAGATGGAAAAACTGCGGAGGAAGGCATGGTTCGACTCAAGGAAATGATCGACTATGTAAAAGGAGAATTGATGATACTTCCTGGTGGTGGAATTCGTTCTTCTAATCTTGAAAGCATGTTGGATGTTTGTCAGCTTGAAGAAATTCATACAGCTGGAATCACACAAGAAAATTTGCTGAATGGAAAATTTATTGCCGATGAAAGTGAATTGTTGAAAATAATTGAAATAATGAAAAAATAAATTCTACTTTTTCCTTTTGCTATTTATCTTTTGAAGTTCTTCAACATTTGCTTTGTCTTTTAATCGACCTGTAGAAATTTTACTTGTGATAAGATGGTTGTAATTAATGATTTTAACTTGTTGGTCAGCGATAGGAAAATAACTAGATTGATCGAAAGCTTCTAAGAATTCAACTTGTTGAATTTTAGTCAAAAAATCTATTCTTTTTGGAGATTCTCCAAAATAAAATACTTGAGGTTGGCTAAAATCTAATTTTTGAAGTTGTGCTATTGTAGATTCATTTACTTTAATTTCTTTAAAAGCACTAATAAATGCGGTTTTGTTTTCTTCCGTTGGCTCGAGCCAAATATCTAATACCATTTATACATAGTAGGTAGTCCAATTATATATATAAAAAAGGATGTATTATTCGAGCAGTAATTTTTAATAAACAGGAATTTCGTTGAGTACGGTGCGGAGGTCGTCCAGGCAACAGCGCGAACCGATTTTTGCTGAACCGATGAAGTAAAGAGATAGCACAAAAGATTGTTCAGTGGTTGCAAAAGAAAATAGAAAGCAGAAGCCGCAAAAATGGGTTGGTGTTGGGTGGCGT
>JANOPQ010000263.1:0-5212 GCA_031421935.1 Bacteroidota bacterium
GTGAATTTCTGTAGAGACGCCATTAATGGCGTCTCTACAATTTGGTCGCGATGCTTCGCGACTTCCTATTAAACTATCAGCGAACAGTTATTAAACCTTTAGCTTAGCTAGACGCCTATACGATAGCTATCAGGAAGCAGATAGGGCTTAAATAAACTTGTGTTTGGTATTACATCAATTACAAGTATAGCTTCGAAACAGATCGTTCGCTCCTACATACAGAGCTTAAAATGAGAATAAGCAATCGCAAATAAAAGAAAAATGTTTGGATATTTATTGTTTCTCTACAAAGAAAAACTCATGTCCCATCCATCCTTTTTCAAAACAAAGTCTATTGGATTGTTTCCAAAATGCTTTTGCCCAATAGGAAAAATCTTTATCGTAAAGCGTTCGTATCATGAGCCTGGTTACGGTTACCCATTTTGAAAGTGGAAAGACTTTGTCAAATTCATTTTTCCAACCTCTCGCTGTCCAAATATAATGTTCTCTTCCATCCACCACTTTTATGGTTTTGAATTCTCCGGGTTTCGCACAGGAAATAAAGTGCGCTGCATCTCTAGGCAACCAAGCTTCAGGATAGCGATAAAGTAACAATCCAATATGATAATTTTTTTGTTCTTCGTCTGTCGTACCCTCTTTTTCAACTTGCAGTTTGTTATAATCGCACTCCTTGTGATTAAAGGTCATAAACTGACCACCAATGCGTCCTCCTGGTTTTAATAGACTACTACAGTAATCAAAAAAATTTCTGTACACTTGGTCTTGTTTTCCTTCTACATAATCGGTAGGAGAAGCAAAATGTTCAGGTGAACCCATGGCCACAATGGCATCAAAAGGACCGTTATCTGGTTTATATTCTTGCCAAACTGCTCGATGCACGTTATGTCCTGAACTTTTAAGATATTCATATTGACTTTTACCCGGACAAATAGAAGTGACATCAATGCCTCTCGCTCTGCAATAATCGGAAAAAGGTCCCCAACCCGGACCAATTTCGAAAATTTTCATTCCGCTATTTTCTTTAAGTCCTAAATATTTAAAATAGTTATCATATTTTACTTCTTGCGCCTTTTGAATGGTTTCTAATGTTGCTTTGCCATAATTGCCAGGCCATGAATTTGAAATAGATGGAAAATTTCCAAAAATCTGACGAAAAAGTTTATCAACCGGATCATAAGCCGCGTTGTGTGGTTCAATAGCTCCTTTTGTGGTTGGGCCAATTTTCTTTTTGACTTGCATAAATGATGTGTTGTGGATTGACTTTTAGCGTTTTTATTTTGATATTATTAGGACATAAATTTTATCATACTACAACAAATGGAGATCTTGAATTTATGTATTTTAAATAGTTAGCTATCTCAACTTTCAAGAGACATTAAAATTGTATTATCCATTAATTTTAAGTGATGAGGAAATAGATTACATTCTTTCCATATACCAATTCAATGTCTTTTCCATTTTTTTGTAGCGGAAAATGGTGGTGATAATTTTTTGTAAACGAACAAAGGCGGTTTCACTTTTAACTACATAATCAAACGCGCGGTGATGCATACAGTTGATGGCTACATCGATTTTATCCTGTGAGGATAACATCACAACGGGAATGTCTTGGTTAAATGCTTTTATTTTATCCAATGTTTCTATTCCGTTCATAGCGTCTTTGTCAATTCCGTCGAGATGATAATCTAAAATAATTACATCAGGATTGTTCGATAAGTTTTTCACACAAAGTTCGCCTGTAGAAAATGTCTCTATAGTAAAATCGGCATGCTGAAGGAATTCAATTTCCAGTGATTTTAAAAACACGGCATCATCATCTACTAAAAAAAGTTTAATTCGTTCGGCATCGCTCGCTATCTGTTTTTCGTTGTTCATTCGTTATTAGTTTTAATCCTGTTGAATTCTTCTGTTAATTCTTGGCAAGCCTGCGCACAAACTTTTTCAATCTGTAAAACCATGTCAAGTATTCCTTCTGACCGTTGCTGGGTATTTGCATACTCCTGAATTTTCTTTGCCATGTTTTCAAAATCGCCACCGATTCCCATAATGGAAAACGATGGAATCATTTTATGTACTGCCGACTCCAGAAGCTTCCAGTCCTTATCCGCAAAACTTTGTTTCATCGCACTTACCAATGGGGGAGTTTGCTCTAAATAAAGTGAAATCATTTCCATCATCAGCTTCGGATCAGATTTTGTCCGGCTAATTAAATATTCAAGGTCAATGCATTTTGACTTTTCATTTTGATGGTTTTCAATCATTGCTGGGGCGCTAATTTTTATTAGTGAAGGCTTTTTTACCAGGCCAATTATTTTACTGTACAAGATCCTTTCATCAACAGGTTTTGCAATATAATCATTCATACCAACCGATTTGCATTTTGCCAAATCCACTGTTGTTACATCGGCCGTTAATGCGATGATGGGGATTTTAGAATTCAAGGTATTGCGAATGTATTCTGTACATTCAAACCCATTCATTTCAGGCATCTGTAAGTCCATCAAAATAATATCGTAGTCTTTTGTTTCTAATTTTTCAATGGCTATTTTCCCATTAGAGGCAATGTCGCGTTCAAACCCAAAATCATCCAATAAGGTTTTCATCAGCAGTTGGTTGAGCGCCATGTCTTCCACCACTAATACTTTTATATTTTTAATTTCTGTATCCAATTCTAAAAATTCTGTTTCTAATTCAGCTTCAGCGTTTGTTTTTTGAAAACTTAGTGTAAAACTGAAAACAGATCCCTCATTAATTTTACTTTCAACATGAATGCTGCCTCCTTGTGGCTCTACTAATTGTTTTACGATGGCAAGACCTAACCCGGTACCACCATATAAACGCGAAGTGCCACTGGATGCTTGTTGAAAGTTTTCAAAGATTTTTTGAATTTTGTTTTCTGCAATTCCAATTCCGGTATCTGCAACAGCAAATTCAATAGTTACTTGCTTTGCATCTTCACTGAGCAAGCGTACGCTTACCGTAATTTTTCCCTTTGTTGTAAATTTCACAGCGTTACTTACTAGATTTAAAATAATCTGATGTAATCGTACTGGATCGCCAACTAAAACATCGGGAATGTTGTTGTCATATTCTTTTATTAATAGTAAATTCTTTTCTTGAATTTTTGTTTCGAACAAATGAAGCATAGCGGATATAGATAACGCCATTTTGAAAGGGACTTTCTCAAATGTCATTTTTCCAGCATCTACTTTTGCCAAATCTAATATATCGTTTATGAGTACGATTAATGCATCACCACTCATTTTTATTGCTGTTAAATATTCTTTTTGTTTTACTGTTAAATTTGTTTTCAATACCACTTTTGTAAATCCGATAATTGCATTCATCGGCGTACGAATTTCATGACTCATGTTGGAAAGAAATTGTTGTTTCGCTTTCACGGCATCATTTGCAATTATGGTGGCACTTTCTGCTTTGCTTTTTGCTTCCTCTGCAATTCCAGTGGCCAGCTCGGCAAAAATCCTTGCCTCTGTTAATTCCTTCTCAAATCTTTTTTGCTCGGTAATTACCCGGGCCACCACTACAGCCCCCAACACGTTTCCTCTATCGTCTTTATACACTGAGCCATTAAATAATGCAGGAGTTTCCTTGCCATCCATTATGGTTAATGGATAATCAGCTACAAACCCTTTTGCAAAAACTTCTTGATACCCTTCTCGAGCTTTATCAGGTTCAGTAAAATAATCAATAAAGTTAGTGCCAATTAGTTCTTCTCGGGATAGTTCAGTTATTTTTAGAGAAGCATTATTCATATCGGTAATTTTTCCTTCGGTACTGATGGCAAATAAGGGGTCACGGCTTGCCTCTATAAGGCTATTAGAATAGTTGGCAAGTAATTTTTGGGATGTAATATCTGTCCGAATGGCTACATACTGTTCGATTTCTCCTATATCACTAATGAAAGGTACAATAGTGGTATCTACCCAATAAATAGTTCCATCCTTAGCTTTATTTTTTATTTCGCCTCTCCAAATTTTTCCATTGGCAATGGACACCCACATATCTCGCATAAAATCTTTCGAATGATAATTCGAATTAATGATACGATGATCCCGCCCAATCAATTCCTCACGAGTGTATTTCGATATTTTACAGAAATTGTCATTTGCATAGTTGATAATTCCTTCTTTATCTGTAATAGCAACAATACTAGATTGGTCCAAAGCATATTTATACCCTGTAACTTCCTTTAAAGTCTTGTCTAAATTAGCTTCAAACTGTTTTTGCTTTGTAATATCACGTGCAGCCGCAAATACTCCAAGCACGGTTCCTTTATCATTTTTATAAACGGATGCATTGTATAAAACATCCGTTAACGTACCATTTTTGTGTTTTATAGTTAACGGGTAATCGGAAACAAAACCTTTTTCAAAAACCTGCTCGTAACCTTCCTGCGCTTTTTGAGGCTCTGTGAAATAATTTGAAAAATCGGCACCTATCAGTTCTTCACGCGGAATGCCTGTAACTTTAATAGACGCCTCATTCACGTCAGTAATCTTCCCATCTGCACTGATTGTTACAAAGGGGTCTAAACTTGCTTCAATTAAGCTCCGTGCATATTGTGAAGCTAATTTTACAGAATGATTTAATGCTTCTAATTCTTTATTTGCAATTTCCCTTTTACCTTTCTCTATATTTTGAAAGTTAAGTTCTATATCAGCAATTACTAATTCTGCTGCCC
The DNA here is from genome assembly GCA_031421935.1 of Bacteroidota bacterium. Lineage (GTDB taxonomy): Bacteria > Bacteroidota > Bacteroidia > AKYH767-A > OLB10 > JAJTFW01. The sequence goes on from JANOPQ010000263.1 coordinate 4,703, forward strand.
GTTTTTCTTTCTCTCTGGTTTGAAAGCTAAGTTCTATATCAGCAATAACTAACTCTGCTGCTCTTTTTTCTTTCTCTCTAGTTTGAAAAATTAGTTCTTTGTTTGCAATGCCTAGCTCTGCAGCTCGTTTTTCTTTTTCATCGTTTTGAAAAAGGAGTTCTTTGTTGGCAATACCTAACTCTGCTGCTCGTTTTTCTTTTTCATTGTTTTGAAAAAGGAGTTCTTCGTTGGCAATGCCTAACTCCGCTGCCCGTTTTTCTTTTTCATTGTTTTGAAAAAGGAGTTCTTTATTTGCAATGCCTAGCTCCGCTGCCCGCTTTTCTTTCTCCTCGTTTTGAAAAACAAGTTCTTTGTTGGCAATGACTAACTCTGCAGCACGTTTTTCTTTCTCCTCATTTTGAAAAACAAGTTCTTTGTTGGCAATAACTAACTCTGCAGCACGTTTTTCCTTTTCATCATCCTGAAATACAAGTTCCTTGTTGGCAATGCTTAACTCCGCTGCGCGTTTTT
>JANOPQ010000264.1:0-13791 GCA_031421935.1 Bacteroidota bacterium
TCATATTGCCGGCGATGGTGATTGGGGTATCGTAAATCTTGCCGCAAAGCCTGATTTTTTATCATGGATGCCAAATTGGATGTGGTCGTATAATTATCCTCATAATGTAATTGGAGATGGTATTCCGATTCCTGGTTGTGAAGGCCGACATTGTATGGTGTTACCAGATCCCGTTTTTCCAACTCCACTTTATGAAGCCATAGCATGTATCCTGTTATTTGTTGTGTTGTGGAGGTTGCGAACCTATTTTGTAAATCCGGGTCAATTGTTTTCAGGGTACTTACTGTTGAATGGTATGGAAAGGTTTGCAATTGAAAAAATAAGAGTCAATAACGTATTTAATATTGCTGGCTTTAATATGACACAAGCAGAAGTGATTGCTTTAGTGCTGATGTTACTCGGTATTTTCGGTTTGATTTATTTTAAGAAACATCTTGTGAAAAATGAAAGAAGAGCAATTGGATAAACTTCTTGATGATGCTCGTTTGATCGTTCAAGATGCTGTACTTTTTTTGCGCAACGAGCGAAAAGTTTTTAGCCGAGAAGTGGTCGAATACAAGGGTTTTAATGATTTGGTTTCTTATGTGGATAAAACCAGTGAAGAAATTCTTGTCAATGGGTTGAAGAAATTAATTCCCAATGCTGGATTTATTACTGAAGAAAATACACTTACATTAAAAGATCGTGATTATGTTTGGATCATTGATCCGTTGGATGGAACCACTAATTTTGTGCATGGAATTCCGTGCTATTGTGTTAGTGTTGGATTAACCTATAAGCAAGAATTAATTCTTGGCGTGGTACACGAAGTGAATTTGGATGAATGTTTTTATGCGCGAAAGGGTGGAGGATCTTTTTTAAATGGAACCAAGATTCAAGTATCAACAATTCCTACTTTAAGCAAGTCTTTAGTGGCAACTGGATTTCCTTATCATAACTTCAAGCAAATGAACGAATACATGGAAGTGTTTGATTTTTGCATGAAAAATTCGCAAGGCCTACGTCGATTAGGATCAGCTGCTGTCGACTTAGCCTATGTTGCTTGCGGACGATTCGAAGTGTTTTATGAATACGGCTTAAATCCCTGGGATATAGCAGCAGGAGCCATTATTGTACAGGAGGCAGGTGGGCAAGTAAGCGATTTTAAAAATGAAAATAATTTCCTATTTGGTAGAGAAATTATCGCAAGTAACACAGCGGTACATGCGGAGTTTCAAAAAGTAGTTGCTCAATCTTTTTTGTAAAAAAATTATTCTGCTTGTTTTTGCTCTGGAGATTTATGCTTGAGCACTTTGGCTTCGATGTAAAAGATAATTTCTTCTGAAATATTTTTACATTGATCGCCCACACGTTCTAACTTTCTGATTGCACTTAACAAATAAAGGCTTTGGTTAATGCGATCAGGATTGCCTCGAATGAAATCAGCTACAGATTCTGTGGAGGCCAAATTAATTTCATCTAACAACTCATCTTTTTTGAATACGCTACGAGCTAATTTAGTGTCGTCGGTTTCAAAGGCAATTTTAACATCGTCTAGTATTGAAATGCTGGTATCAAACATTATCATGATACGCGTATTGTCTATCAATTCTTGTTTCGGGGCTAATTTAATATTGAGTACAAATTGGCAAATTCCTTCTGCAATATCACCGATTCTTTCGAGGTTAGAATTAATTTTTAAGCAAGCCAAAACAAAACGCAAATCGATGGCTAATGGGCTTAACAAAGCAATTATGTTTTCACATTCTCTATCAATTTTAAGTTCGAAGCTATTCACTCTTTTTTCTAAAACAAGCACTTCTCGTGCAAGATCTTTATCGAGAGAAATTAATGCTTGTTTCGATTTCTCAAGTTGAGACTTTACAAGTGAAAACATTTCAATCATCTCTGATTGCAAGTTTTTAATTTCAATATCTAAATGTGACATGGGCTAGTAATTTTAGTAGGTGTAATAAATAATCAACCAAATCTACCTGTGATGTAGTCTTGTGTACGAGTATCACTTGGGTTAGTAAACAGTTTCTTCGTTAAATCGTATTCAATCAGCTCTCCCATATAGAAGAAGGCTGTAGAGTCACTAACGCGTCCTGCTTGTTGCATGTTGTGGGTGACAATAATAATGGTGTATTGAGATTTTAACTCGTAAATCAATTCTTCGATTTTTGAAGTAGAGATAGGATCTAATGCTGAAGCGGGTTCATCCATCAAAACAACAGAAGGCTCAATGGCCAATGCTCGTGCAATGCATAGACGTTGTTGCTGTCCTCCTGATAATTGCATGGCTGACTTTTTTAACTTGTCTTTTACTTCATCCCACAAGGCCGCTTGCTTCAATGATCTTTCTACTCTTTCTTCTATTAGCGTTTTGTGTGAGATGCCGTTCACTCTTAATCCATAAGCTACATTTTCAAAAATACTTTTTGGAAACGGATTTGGTTTTTGAAAGACCATCCCTACACGCTTTCGCAATTCATCAATCTTAACTTCTTTGCTATAAATATTTTTTCCATCGATGAGACATTTCCCTTCGATTTTAACTCCATCAATAAGATCATTCATACGATTGAACAATCGAAGAAATGTAGATTTTCCACAACCAGAAGGGCCAATCAACGCACACACCGTGTTTTTTTCAACACTCATGCTGATTCCTTTCAATGCATGAAAATTTCCGTAATATAAATTTACGTCCTTGCTTTCTATTTTATGAGGGTAAATATCAGTCATGATTAATTAATATTATTCTTTTTACTCAAATATCTTCTAACAACACTTGCAGTGAGGTTAAGTATTAATACAATCAATATTAAAACCAATGCAGTGCCGTAAGCCATGGCTCTTGAATCATTGATGTTAGTACCGCTGGTTGAAATAACGTAAAGATGATACGGCAATGCCATCACTTGATCAAATATAGAAGTAGGCAATTTTGGAAGAAAATAAGCGGCTACTGTAAATAAAATAGGCGCTGTTTCTCCAGAAACTCTTCCTATACTTAAAATTAGTCCAGTAAGTATATTGGGTAATGCAATGGGTAAAGTTACCCTTTGTATCGTTTGCAATTTAGTGGCTCCTAAAGCGAAGCTTGCTTGACGAAAATTATCATCTACTGCTTTGAGCGCTTCTTCTGTTGTTCGAATAACAATGGGTAATACTAAAAGTCCCAATGTTAATGATCCTGCTAAAATGGAATCTCCAAATCCAAGTTGATTTACAAATAATGACATTCCAAATAATCCAAAAACAATAGATGGAATACCTGCAAGGTTAGATGTCATCAATTGAATAAAACTTCTGAAATATCCATGCTTGGTATATTCGTTAATATAGATGGCCGACATCACCCCAATTGGAAAAGCAAAAATGATACTGCCACCAATCAAACAGAGTGTTCCGATAATGGCTGGAAAAATTCCACCTTTTGTCATTCCATCTTTGGGCATTTCAGTTATAAACTCCCAGCTAATTACCCCACTACCTTTATAAATAATAAAACCTAAAATGGAAAAAAGAATTCCTATCACAAAAAAGCTAAGCGAACGAAATGTCCAAAACGCTATGCCTTCTGCAATTATTTTCCTTTTGTAATAGTCCATTTGTACTTATCTATTTTTTCTGCTTCTTGAGATGTATTCCACCCAAAGATTTATAATTAATGTTAACACAAAAAGAATACATCCCAGTGCAAACAAAGCTTTATAGTGAATGCCACCATTTGGTGCTTCCCCTAATTCTGCAGCAATCGTTGCAGGAATAGTTCTTACCGGTTGAAGTATGGTATGTGGAATGATAGCAGCATTACCTGTCACCATAAGTACGGCCATCGTTTCACCAATTGCTCTTCCAATTCCTAAAATGGCAGCGGCAGAAATACCTGAAATAGAGTAGGGGATGACTACGCGTCGAATCGTCTGCCACCGATTAGCACCTAATGCTAAACTTGCTTCCTTCATTGCTCGGGGTGTATTTCTCAAAGCATCTTCAGAAACGGTAATAATAGTTGGTAGCGCCATGATGGCTAATACAATACTTCCCGCTAAAGCAGTTTCTCCAACCGGTAAATTAAAAATATCTTGAATCATAGGAACAATTATGATCAATCCAAAAAATCCATACACCACAGAAGGAATACCAGCTAATAATTCGATCACGGGTTTTAATAAATTTCGCATGCGCATACTGGCTACTTCAGCCATGTAAATGGAAGTAGCTAATCCAATAGGTAAGGCAATGAGAATGGCAATTAAACTCACCCAGAGTGTTCCTAAAACAAGAGGTAAAACACCAAGTTGAACAGCAGGATGTGCTGTAGGAAACCATTCTCTTCCGCTCATGAAAGAAGATAAACTTACATTAGGAACTTCAATTAGTTTACCACGAAAGTGCGGCGGAATATATTTTTGAGAAAAGACTGCAATAATACCTGGTGTATTATTTATAAGAGAATCGATTTTTCTTGGTAGATGTTCAAATTTTGGACCTAGTTCATCCGCATTAAAATAAGTGTCGAAGTCTTGGGAAGTGAAAAGAATAATACTGTCAGCACTTCCGCCAATCTCTGACCAGTGTGTTATTTTACGATCAAAAATATTTTTTATTTGTTCGGCTGAAACCGTTTTTACTTTGTTGTTTGAATGAACAGCAAGAATATTTTCACCTTCTAATGGACTTTCTTTGAACATGGAAAGGCCTTCACTGAAAAGGAAGAAAACGATCAACAGCACTGTACCCGTAGTTACAGTGCTGCTGATCAAGAATAATCCTTGAATGAGGTTTCCTATTAATTTTTTCACTTCACGGCAAAGATAGTAATCACTTTGTCAATGGAACATATCCAACGTCAAGAACATTTTTCTGACCTGTTTCTGATAATATATAATTAACAAAAGGTTTAACTAAAGTTGATTTAGATTCGTCGAAATAGTAGTATAAGGGACGAGCAATAGGGTAGGTTCCATTTTGAGCGCTTGCAACAGAAGGAGCAACAAATGTTTTGCCTTGATCATAACTAACTTCTAGTTGCTTTACTTCTTTGGTTTCATAAGCCAATCCAATATAGCCAATCGCACCTTCTGTTTGACTCACCGATTGAACAATGGCACCCGTTGCTGGCATATTTAATACAGAAGCATCGTAATTTTTCTTGTCCATAACGTGCTCTTTAAAGAATTCATAGGTTCCAGAAGAGGTTTCTCTAGAATACGCTATAATTTTCGAATCGGCTCCACCCACTTCTTTCCAATTTTTAATTTTTCCAGTATAGATATCACTAATTTGTTCGTGTGTTAACTTACCAACTTTGTTTTTTGGATTTACAATTACAGCAAGCGCATCATTAGCAATAATTACTTCAGTAATTTTCATTCCTTTCGTTTCGAAATTCATTTTTTCATCGGTCTTTAGTGCTCTTGATGACATTGCGATATCCGTAGATCCATCGATTAAAGCCGTAATTCCAACACCTGATCCTCCTCCAACAATGGTGATGGATGCATCTGGATGCTCATTCATATAAACTTCTGCTTCTTTTTGTGAAAGTGGTAAAACCGTATCACTACCTTTAATAGTAATGGAAGTTTTTTGAGTCTCAGTAGGCGTTGTTTCTGCGTTTTCAGATTTTTTACTTCCGCATGCAGTAAATACTAGACTACAGATGGTAATTGCAATGAGTTTTTTCATTTGGTTAAGAGTTAAATGGATTTTTATACTTTTTTATTAGTTTCTCCTTGTGGTTTTGCCAATGAATAAGCTGCAATTTTCTAAAAAAGCCCGTTAAATCATTGATTTCTTAGTGATTTTGCAAAGGGATTAAGAAATTGTTAAGGAGTTATTTCTCTAATGTTAAGTTTGTGTTAACAAAAAAGCCCTCAATTTAGAATTGAAGGCTTTTATTAAAGGAAGGAAAAGCTAAAAGATTATTAATAGGCAGTATTTTGTGGATCCCAGTTGGCCCAACCTTGTGTCCAGTTGGTAGTTCCAAATGCACCTCTGAATGTTACTTGTTGAAAGCTTGATAAGTTCAACCCTGTGAAATCGGCACCGCTAAGTAAAGGTGACCCACCAATTGGTAGGAAATCTGGGATGGATGCATAAGGATCTATAGTTAAATTTGCATTGGTATATTGAATGCTATTTCCAAAAGTAATGTCATTGAACCAAGTGCTAATGTTAAATGTAGAACCACTTGCTACAGCTAATGGAGTATTGCAAGATGCAATGATGTTGTTTTTAAATTGCAAGTCTGATGCTGATGCACTGTTTTCGCAATTCGTACCATCAATTAATAAACCAACTGGATATCCTGAAATTAAAGAGTTATAAATGCATGTCTGCGTGTTTCTACGTAGATGCGCTCCTCTTTTAAAATTGGAATTAACTGACAAGCTCGTGTCTTGTTTAGGGCCAAATATGCTGATGTTAGAAAAGATTGCCTTAGTGATTGGTGTTACCGTAGATCCTGCAGCATCATTGTCAGATTCAAAACTATTAGATCCTGATACATCCGCAATATTCGCATCTCTTAAGACTACACCGAATTGAATTTTACCAGTAAATCCATTGTCTGTATCAAAATCATCGTCTGTAGATTTGAACGCAATGATGTGATTTAAATTTACATTTCCACCAAACATTTCATACGAATCATCTCCACAAAAGGAAACTTGAATGTAGTCAACTATGGTTCCGCTACCAACACCACCAAGGGTTAATCCGTTGATTTCTTGGTTTGGTTGAAAAGGAATTCCAGCATACTCAATACGTACATATTGTAATGAACCAGAATTGTCGGAAGCATTAGTACCTCCATATAAAGCATCAGGGCCACCTTCAATTTGTCCTTCTCCACCAGGTAAATTGATTGGTGCTTTTCCACAAATGATGATTCCACCCCAATCTCCAGGATTTCTTGATCCAACAGCTTCAGCTGATGTGAAAATAATAGGATCTGCAGCAGTTCCTGTTGCTTGAATTTTACCGCCGCGCTTAACAATTAAAGTGCCTTTGGTAATTTTATCTCCTTTAATTACAGTTCCTGGTTGAACAGTTAATGTTCCACCATCTTCTACGTAAACAAATGATTTAAGTAGGTATTTCTCGGTGCTAATGAAAGTGTAGTTTTGATTGGTACTTCCTTCAACTTGTATAGTACCATCCGATAAAACGGTAGTGGTAAAGTTTACAACAGTACCTGGTGTAGTGTCATTATTTTCATCCTTTTTGCAAGCGCTTAAAAGGGTTAAAGTCATTACTGATAATAATAACAGTTTCGATTTAATCTTACTTAAATTTTTCATTTTATTTTATATTAGTTCCAGTGCAATATTACAGAGCTGTTGTGTTGTTACTGTTATCCCAATTTAAAGTAATTATTAAGATAAAAAAAGCGGAGCCTACTCTACGAGTAAACTCCGCGATCAATAAATCATCAACTAATATCTTACAACAAATCCTAATGTATAGTATGTGCCGCGTTTGTAACTATAAATCAATTCGTCTTTTGAACTAATTTTTCCATCTTCATTGGAGTCTTGTCTTAATACTACTGCTTGATTAAGCAAATCTTGAACTCCTGCTTTTATTTCGAAATTTTTTCCGATGTTTTTGGTGACAGAGAAATCAATCACGTTTCTAGGTAATTCATATACATCGGGTGTACCTTCAGTTCCAACAACAAATAATCTTTCTCCAATGATATTGTATTGAAGATTGCATTGTAGTTTGTGTACAGAATTAGTATAATAAATCCCTGTGTTCACTACGTAAGGAGATTGACCCATCATGATTCTGGATTTTTTTTGTCCAACCGCTTCGTCTCCAAGTTGTACTCTGCTGTAAATATAGGAGGCATTCATCCCCACCGAAAGCATATTTAAGAATCCTGCTTTGAAAACGGGTTCTAACGATTTTCTAACTTCTAATTCTAGACCTGTGCTATAAGCAGTAGGTGCGTTTTTGAAGATGAAATTTCTGGTACCACCCGAACCAGCGCCTGGCTTGAAGTATTGTTCTATTGGATTTGTAAATGATTTGTAAAATACTCCCACTGAAATTAACTCACCAGCCGATGGGTAGTTTTCCCATCTTAAGTCGAAGTTGTCAATGGTTGGTGTTTCTAATTCAGTGTTTCCAAAAAGCACGTTGTTAAATACGAAATCGTAATAAGCAAACGGCGCAATTTCTCTAAACTCTGGGCGATTTAACGTTTTTGCATAGGCAAGTCTAAGTAATGATTTCTCACTCACATTATAACTAATATTGACAGATGGTAAAAAACTGTTTACTGGATTTTCGATTTTCAAGGGCTTGCCATTGTTGTCAGCGCTTTCAAGAATTAATTGATTGGCTTCAAAACGTACACCTCCTGAAATGTTTAAACGGTCTGTAACTGGCCATGTGCTTCCAATGTAAACTGCTGAAAGTTGGTTGTCGGCTGTATAGCTGTCAGTACCATTCGTTCCTTCAGTAATTTTAAATCCAGTGGAATCGTTGAAGTTGTTTTGTGAAAAAATTTGATCAATCGGAAGAAGTAATAAATCATTATCAAATTTATCCGTTCTTGACTTAGTGTAAGCTAACCAACGAGCATCAAAGGTTCTGCTTTTTGCTTCTGTATAGAAACCAACACGCATTGTGATTTTACGAGTTTCACTTAGTTTCACAATTTCTTGCTCTAGATTTCCAGCTAACATAAAAGCATTTTCATCAAGCGTAGAATAAAATCGACCAGCATCCGCTTGTGAAGCAGTGCTATTTACTTGTGTGTAGTATGTAGAATTATTATCAACCAAACTATTGAAAGTGCGGATGCGACGATAATCAGGTTCATTATTGTGCGTCATGCTATATCCTGCCGTCCAATTGATATTGCTTTTGTTTTGATTGAAATCATGTGAACCAGAAAGCTGTCCTGAATATAGTTGTCTTTCAGTATATCGGAATGCATAATTTCTTACTGCATTTCCTTCTTCGATATTGGATCCAGTTCGGATGCTTGTGCTATTGGATCCAGTTTGGTTGTAAATATTTCTGAATTCAATTTTGTTTCTTGTATTAAGAAGAAAAGTAAAGTTGCTAAGTACACCCACAGAAATTTTATTAGTAGAGGTGTGATCTTCAAAATTGTAAATGGTGTCACTTACGTTGTTGATGATGTCAAATTGGTTGTAGTTTAAATTCTCCGCTTCTCTTACTTCGTAGGTGTTCGAATAATTTACTCCCGTGATATTAGAAACGAGTACTTTTCCCAATTTAATTTTTTTCGCAAAGGATAAATTAAAACGTTGATCGATGGGTGCCGATTTTTCTTTCGCAATCCAAGTGTTTGGCAACAATTTAGCAAGAGCTACTTGATCAGCAATATTTAAACCTGCAACGTTTTCTGGAAATTCATTTGGTAAATCGCGACTTCCATTGTCCATGCCCAACCAATCGGTCTTACTTAATGAAGCACGATTGAAAGTTTTGAATGTTGTATTGCTTCTGATTCCAATACTCATTCCTGCAGAAATGAAATCTTCATCAGGAATATTTTTAGTGTAAATTTTTACGATGCCACCTGCAAATTCACCCGGTAACTCTGGAGCTCCCGTTTTGTATATCATCACTCGCTCTAACATCGAGCTTGGAATAATATCAAAGGAAAATGCTTTTTTATCAGATTCAGAACTGGGAGCCATGGCTCCATTCAATAATACAGTATTGTATCTTTCACTTAAACCTCTAATCACAATGAATCGATCATCCATAATACTTACACCAGGTAAGCGACGAATAACTTCGGATGCATTTCGATCTTGTGTTTTAGAAATTTGCTGACTCGAAATTCCATTTACTATTTGTGAAGATGAACGCATATCTGCCAATACTGCATTTTCAGTATTGGTAATTCGGGTCGACATCACATCAGCACCTTTCAGTACCTTAGCATTGGTACTTAGTTTTAAATCAAGAATTGTTTTCGATCCAGCTTTAACATGAACATTAGGTTCTGTGATGGGTTCATAACCGATATAGGATATCTTAACAGTATAGATACCTTCTGTTATTTTATCGATGGTATATTTGCCATCAATATCCGTAACTGCTCCTAAAGAAGTGCCTTCAAGGGTCACAGTTGCACCAATTAAGGTTTCTGAATTAATTTTGTCCGTGAGTGTGCCGGAAATTGATCCCGTTTGAGCAAGAATCGAATTTCCGCAAATAGCAGAAATACAAACGATTGCGATCGTAATAATTAAATTTTTCATAATCTTTTAGTTCCATTGCAAAATTCCTTATTAAGTAAAAACTAAAGATTAAGTTAGTTTTAACATAAGGTTAAGTCGACTTGTTAGTTTAATTTAAAAATACTGGAAAATCAGTTTTTTTTTAGTCAAAAAAAGAGTTAACATTGTTGATCTGTAATATTATGCCAATTCCTAGTATATTTTAGTTCAAAGCTGCGACGTATTTTTTTGCCAAGACGATATAAAAAAATCGTTACATAGCCTTAGTCTACGGAACTATTTTTTTAAGAAGTATTGGTGAAAAAGGACTAGCAGATAGGACTAAAATATACTAGGTGTTGGCATTAAATACTGCATATACTTAACTGCGTCTTAATAATTTGTTAATATTGACGATCTTACTGAGCATCAATATAGAAATATGACAAACGAATCGATTAAAATTCTTCTTGTTGATGATGAACCAGACATTTTGGAGTTCATGGAGTACAATCTTAAGAAGGAAGGTTACATTGTACTTTTAGCAAAGAATGGAGCAGAGGCCGTTGAAATTGCAAAGCGCGAAATTCCTCAGTTAATCATTTTGGATATTATGATGCCGGAAATGGACGGTATTGAAGCTTGTAGACGCATCCGAGAGTCAAAGGAGTTAGAGCATATTCTTATAGCATTTTTAACAGCTCGTAATGAAGAGTATTCGCAGCTTGCTGGATTTGATGTTGGTGCAGATGATTACATCTCTAAGCCGATTAAACCACGAATTTTAACATCTAGAATTAAAGCGCTTTTAAGAAGAACTAGCTTTAACCAAGAAACACCAGCTGTGCAAATTGGTAATATGCGAATTGATCGCGATAGCTACTTAGTTTATAAGAATGATGAGCCCATCTCTTTTCCGAGAAAGGAATTTGAATTGTTGTCGCTACTTACTTCAAAGCCCGGACGAGTTTTTACAAGAGAAGATATTTTATCACGAGTGTGGGGTTCTGAAATTGTTGTTGGCGATCGAACGATTGATGTACACATCCGAAAAATTCGTGAGAAATTGGGAGATGATGTCATCAAGACCATCAAAGGGATTGGATATAAATTCGATATTTAAATTGAGTTTTCTTTCTGCTGTTCATTGTTCTGCGTAGGGAACGACCGATACTGTATTATTTGTACATGTGAATAGTAATGAAAGTTTTTTAGTACTTTCGTAGGTCTGAAATGAAAAATTTAACACCTCCTATATTAACTTTACTAGTGACCGCCATTTTGTCTGTGTTGCTTGTTGTGATGGATATATTATTGGCTTTTTATTTTAAGATGGATCTTTCATGGAATTTTTTTATCACCTCTTTTTTAGTGATGTTTTTAATCACTTATGTTTTGCTGAAGCAGTTGCAAAAAAGATATATTCAAGATAATTTGATTCAAATTTATAGGCAGATTTTGAAGATTAGAAATCCGAAGGAAGTTATCCGACCCATTGACGAGAATCGAGTGAATGTTTCGAATGAAATTAATAAAGTACTCTATGAATGGAGTAATGAGTCAAAGGAAGAGATTGATAATCTCAAGCAGGTTGAAATTTATCGACGAGAATTTTTAAGTAATGTTTCTCATGAATTAAAAACTCCAGTGTTTTCCGTTCAAGGATACATTCATACTTTATTAGACGGCGGAATTGAAGATGCTGATGTAAACATGCACTACCTCAATAAGGCGAGCAAGGGTATCGACCGATTGATTAGTATGGTGGATGATCTTGAAAGTATTTCGCGTTTGGAATCGGGTGAGTTAATTGTAGAGTTGCGAACATTCGATTTACATGATTTAGCTCAAGATATTATTGAGTCGGTAGAGTTGCAATCCAAAGAAAGAGGTGTAACTATAAAACTGGAGACTAATGAGGATAAACCTTTTTATGTATATTCTGATAAAGATATGGTTCGTCAAATTTTAGTGAACTTTATTGTTAATTCTATAAAATATGGAATTAAGGATGGAGTAACCACCGTTCGCCTGACAGAATCGGATGATAAAGTAATCGTGGATGTGGAAGATAATGGTATTGGAATAGAGAAGGTGCATCTACCACGCTTATTCGAACGTTTTTATCGTGTAGATAAAAGCCGATCTCGTGATCAAGGCGGTACTGGATTGGGCTTAGCTATCGTAAAGCATATTTTAGAAGCCTTAGGAGAAGGTGTTCAAGTCGATAGTGAGCCCGGGAAAGGAACGCGGTTTACTTTTTCACTCCCACGGAGTAAGTAACTTAGCGAGTTTTTTGAATTCCGTTGGTTGATCTATCTTTGCAGTATATCTAAATCGACGTGAAGAAATTAAGTTTAAGTACCGCAAAGAGCAAAGCAGAAAAAATTCGAAATTTTGATCAGAATGGTCCAGCCCTCGAATCAGCAAATGTTTTCGGACTTCCATTTACTTCCGAAGAATCTTCTCTCGTTTTAATTCCCGTTCCTTGGGAAGCTACTGTAAGTTATGGAGGAGGAACATCAAAGGGGCCAGAAGCTATTTTTGAGGCGAGTTCTCAAGTGGATTTATTGCATCCTGAGTTTAAAGATTTATGGAAGGTTGGAATTTCAATGGAGAAAGGATCAAGCGATCTTGCCAAGAAAAGTAAATCATTAAAGAAAAATGTTTCCAAAATAATTGATGCATTGGAAAAGGGAAAAGATATTTCCCGTGATGCAAAGATGATGGCTCAATTGGATGCGGTGAATGAAGGTTCTGCGGTGATGATTAATGAAGTGTATCGTCAAACTTCGTCATGGTTAAAGAAGGGTAAGTTGGTAGGACTCGTAGGCGGAGATCATAGTACTCCTTTAGGTTTTTTCAAAGCCTTGGCTGATAAATATTCCAATTATGGTATTTTGCAAATTGATGCGCATATGGATTTAAGAAATTCGTTTGAAGGATTTACATATTCTCATGCGTCCATTATGTACAATGCATTAGAGATATCTCAAATTTCAAAACTAGTACAAGTGGGAATTCGCGATTTCTGTGCGGAAGAAAATGAATATGTGAAGAAAAGTAAAAGTAGAGTAGAGGTGTTTTCCTATGCAGAGGTAAGCAAGAATAAACTTGAAGGAATGTCGTGGAAAAAGCAATGTGATCAAATTATTGCTGCGCTTCCACAAAATGTCCACATCAGTTTTGACATTGATGGACTCGATCCGAAATTATGTCCAAATACAGGAACACCAGTGCCTGGTGGATTCGAGTTTCATGAAATCACTTATTTATTGAGTGAGCTAGCCAAGAGCAAGAAAAAAATTATCAGTTTCGATTTAAACGAAGTTTCTCCAGGCAAAGACGACTGGGATGGAAATGTTGGGGCAAGAATGTTATTTCACTTGTGTGGTGTGTTGGCGAAATCGAATGGGTTGGTGAAGTAGATTTTGCTTGTAACCTTGCCATTTATATCGAGCTTATAGATATACCCCTTTCAGCTGCAGCAAGCATTAGCAGAAATTATATTACATCTTCACACATAATGTAACCTCGCCATTTATATCGAGCTTATAGATATACCCCTTTCAACTGTAGCAAGCAT
>JANOPQ010000265.1:0-19147 GCA_031421935.1 Bacteroidota bacterium
CTTCGGTTGCCGCATCTTCTTCTCCTTCTTCACCCATACCATCGATCTCTTCAATATCAACACCTGTTTCTACTTCACCTAATATGCTATCTTCTTTTTCGATTTCATCATCTATATCATCTTCTTCAATTATTTCTTCAGAGCCATCATCATTTGTTATTGTTTTTACGGGTACCGTAATGATGTATTGACGAGGTGCAGTACCTGTACTTTTAAAGCAATATGGATATGTTTTTGCCGTGTCATCGGTAGGAAGAATCTTCATCAACTCAATCCTGAATGTCCAATTGGAATCATGATCACTCAAGTAATAAATTTTTTGATGAGGATCCGCGATGAAATCACAAAGGCGAGCGTTTTCCATTAAGATGGATTCTTCTCCTGCTTTATTTTTTCGAAGGATGGTCGATATTTCTTGTCCCTTGATCCAATTGTCGTTGCTTATATAAAATGAGCTGGGCTTTAAATTGTCAAAGCTGATGGCAGTTTGAATGCAAGTATGTAAATCACTAAAGAATTGAGTGCTTTTGATCTCAATGTCTCTGGTAACTTCGTCATAATCTTCAAAGGTTACTCGGAATCGGTATACGGTAGGCATATCTTATACTTATTAATGCAAATATAAAACCGTCAATTTATTTAACAAGGATTATTTTCTGCGTAATTCTATTTTTTGTTAACAGGCTGCAACCCTAAATCCTTTGCTTTCTCCAAAAGATATTGGTATGCTGCATCGTATTCATTTGGAATGATTCCATCTAGAATGGCCTCTCGAATGGTATTTTTAAGTATTCCAATCTCTCGTCCAGGCTTTAATTGGAAAACATCCATGATCATTTCGCCAGTGATGGGCGGTTGCCAGTTTCTGACTTTATCTTTTTCGTCGACTTCTACCAGTTTTTGTTTGACCAGCTCAAAATTATTCCGATATTTTTTCTGCTTAAATTCATTTTTTGTAGTAACATCGGAATAACATAATTTCATTAAATCATCAATATCATCACCTGCTTCAAAAAGTAACCTGCGCACTGCTGAATCGGTTACCTCGCTTTTTGCTAAGACGATGGGACGTAAATGTAACAAAACTAATTTCTGAACGAATTTCATTTTTTCATTCATGGGTAATTTCAACTGGCGAAAAATTCCAGGCACCATGCGAGCTCCTTTGTCTTCGTGTCCGTGAAAAGTCCAGCCGTGTTCTGGATCGAATCGCTTGGTTGCAGGCTTTGCAATGTCATGTAGCAGGGCTGCCCATCTTAACCATAAGTCATCTGTTAGTTTCGCGAGATTATCCAATACTTCCAGGGTATGAAAAAAATTGTCTTTATGACTTAGTCCTTTCATCGTATCCACCCCTTCGAGTGCTGCAAGCTGTGGGAAGATGAGCGGTAAAAGTTGGGTTTTATGCAAAAGTAAAAATCCCTTAGAAGGCTGTGGAGTGCAAATAATTTTATTGAGCTCATCAATTACTCTTTCGCCACTGATGATTTCTATTCGGTCTTTTTGCTCACGAATAGCATCCAAAGAACTTTGTTCTATAGAAAAGTTCAGTTGAGTCGCAAAACGAATGGCTCGAAGCATCCTTAGTGGATCATCTGAATAAGTCACCACAGGATCCAATGGAGTTCTTAGTATTCCATCTTCCAAATCCGAAATACCATTGAAAGGATCAAGGAGATGACCGTAATCTTCTTTGTTTAAACTTATCGCTAGGGCGTTAATGGTAAAATCTCTTCTTTTCTGATCATCTTCCAGCGTTCCGCTGCTTACGCTCGGCTTGCGGGAATCGCTTGAATAGGATTCCTTACGAGCACCTACAAATTCAATATCGTACTCGTGATATTTGATCATGGCCGTACCGAAGGTCTTGAAAACGTTTACTTGGTTGGGAATGCCTAATGCTTTGGCAGTAATCTGAGCCGCCGCGATACCATCTCCCAACACACTGATGTCGATGTCTTTGCAAGGCCGATTTAAGAGCATATCGCGAACAAATCCACCAATGAGAAAACCCTGAATTCCATTCGATTGGAGGGCTTTGGCGATGGTCTCAAAAACGGGATTTGCTTTTGAAATTGCAATAAAAGGTGCGGACAGTGACATTTGTCGCAAATTTAGTCAAAAGACAAACGTTGTTGATTATTGAAAAAATAATGAGATTACATATTGTAAAACATCAAATTTTTTAATTAACTTTATAAGGCAATTTGGAGATGATGTTTATCATGCATTCCTTGATAATCATCAACTTTTTCATCTCTTAATTTTCAGAGTTTTGTATCGAGATAAACATAAAATAAAATATTATGGAAAAGAAACTTATTTATGATTTGCATGAGGAGCATGTACAGTGGATCAACAAAATGCTATTTTATAAAGACGAGATGAAGGTGATGCAAAACCGTTTGTCGGAAGTGGCTGGAAAGAACACGGATCGTGAAGTACAAGCTATGGTGGAGCACTTTCAGAATCAGCTAATCGTTCAGAATGAGCAAGCTGATATTTTGAAACATACCATCAAACAGTATGAAAACACCATTGAATCTCACCTGAACAAAAACGACGTGGCTGCAGATAAACTGAAGTGGGACGATCATTCGGATTTGAGAGAAAAAGTGGAAATGTTTGAAAAGATTATCAATGAGCTAAGAGGCGAATTAATCGACTTTTTAGCAAAATATATCTAATTCGATTTGTTATTTATTTTTATTTCTTGAGTTGGATTGATTTTCGACTTGAGTGGTAATGCTTTGTTTTTGGAAAAGGTCTTGAAGATCTAGGGTAAGCACCGATGGCTTGTTTAGTTGTTTGCGGTGCAAAAACTAGGCTTAGAACTAATATAAATGAACAATTTAGCCAATGACGATTTGGTGTTTTGTTGATTTTCTGTATTTAAACAAGAGTTTCCCAAGAATTTTATAAATTTACACGATCTAATTTAGCGCTATGAATTTGAATGATATTAATTGGGCAGGATTTTTCTGCTCATCCTTCCTTGCCATTGTATTCCTTCAATCGGGTATTGATAAAATTGTAAATCATAAAAAAGAGCTAGGATGGATCCAACAAAAGTTTACAAAAAGCGCACTTTATAAATACGTCGGACTATTGTTTTATGTACTTACTTTTTCAGAATTGATAAGTGGATTGCTCTCTTTCGGTGGAATGATTCACCTGCTTACAAGCAAAGGTCCTTATATTGCTCAATGGGGTGCATGGTTTTCATCATTAACTTTATTGATGCTTATTTTCGGACAAAGAATTACCAAGGATTATAGCGGTGCTGCTACCTTAGTTCCTTATTTCATTGTCAGCTTAATTGGATTGTTTTCACTGAACATGCAATTAAATTTATTGGTTCATTAGTTTTTTGATGGAGTTTGTCTTGCCATCATTAATTTCTATAAAGTAGCAACCTTTCGATAAATTTACCTGTAAATCAATTTTATTTAAAGCACCTTGTATGGTGTTCATTTCTTGTTGTAATACCAACTTCCCACAAACATCATAAATAGAAAGTTTAGCCGAATTACTATGCTGTGCAAAATAAACCAATTGAATAGTTTCTCCATTGGAAACAGGATTTGGATAAACATGAAGAATAGTATTTTGAGGGATATTAATATCGCCTAAGTTTAGCAAACTATTAGCAAGTGATAAATTTGGAATGCCAAATCCTAATAATGTATCTGGATTTGAATATTGATTGGCACTGCGCTTTATTACTTGAATGATATCCATGTTTGACTTTTGTGACCAAGCTTGCCATAGACACGCTGCAGCTCCACACAGAACAGGTCCAGAGAATGAAGTTCCATTACCTTGTGTTACTTGATTATTGCTAAAAGGAGTATACAGCCAAGTATTTTGCCCTTGGGCAGCTACATCAGGTTTCACTCGATTATCAAAGGAAGGACCATTACCGCTAAAAGAGGCGTAGGCACCACTGAAGTCGACTGCACCAATGGCAAGTATAGAGTCGGCATCGGCAGGCGCGCTAATATAATTCCAAGGGCTGCTGCCTTCATTGCCAGCACTGTTCACCACCAGAATTCCTTTTTGTGCAGCCCAATCGGCCGCTATGGTTACTGGATTCGTATTTCCATCCATGTCGGAGCACACATGATTTTGAGAGGGGTCATTAAATTCGGTGTAACCCAAGGAGGAGTTGATTAAATCAGCACCAGCAGAATCCGCGAATTCTGCTCCAATCGCCCAATTATATTCTTCAATAATGAATTCCGAATTTGCATCTTCTGTTCTAAGCAAAATATAATCTGCATGCGGAGCCGTCCCCACCAAAGTGTCGGGAACATTGGATGCCATACAAGAAAGAACTGCCGCTCCATGATAGTGATCGTCGTAAACATCGGATTCATTGTCTACAAAATCCCATGTGTATTTAATTTGATTGTTTGCAAGAATGCTATCAAAACAAATCATGTTTGGTACATCTAAAAATCCAGCATCTAAAACTACAATTAATCTACCTGCTCCCGTATATCCTTGGTTGTGCAATGAAACGAGTCCAAGCATGTTGGCTTGAATGAAACCATTGCCATAATTCAACGACTGCGTTCCCAAAGTTCGTTGTGCGGTTGTAGATGGGTTTATATCTTTAATTAAGTTATCGAATTTGTTGGTGTGGTCGGGGTTTGGTTTTGGCTTACTCACATTTTGCACATTCAGCACATAAGGTAATTGACTGATGGCAGTAAGAACAGTAGGGTTTGTGGTTTCGATAATGGCAGCGTTAAACCATTTACTCGAACGCATCACAAAAGCGCCTGTTCCCGCTACACTCGATAGGTATTGTGGATTTACTGGAAGATCGCTTTGGTCAATGGAAATATTTTGATTAATTCTTCTGTTGATGGCTCGTTGCGAAAGAAAATCCAATGGAGTCGAAATTGAAAATGGAGAGTTGTTTTTATCAGTAAAAAAAATGACGTATCGATCTTGAGCAAATACTTGCTGAATGCAAGAAAAGGTAAGGAGGGTAAGAAGTAATTTTAGTTTCATGGAGTGTAAGCAGTTAATTTTTCAGTGTAGATTGAGCCAGCTATGGTGTCAAAATCTGATGAGTTTATTATAACGAATTTAAGGTCGGAAACGAGGCGAAAATACATTCCAATATTTTTCGCATATTTCTCCGTGCCGTAAAGATCCGCAAATCTATTGTTAAGTTCATCAACTTCGAAAACTTTAATGGTTTCATCAAACTGGAAGTGGTCGGTGGTATCAGGCACGCCAACTGCTATATATTCAAAGTTTAGCGGGTTTTTAGTATTGTAAGTGTTTCCATTCCAAGAAAAACCAAGTGTAGCTGGGAAAACTAATTTTAAGATTCGAATATTATTTTCCACTGATTCAGCCCTTTGGTTATCGCGATAGGTGGTGCCTACGCTAAAGATGATCCATTGGCCTTGTTGATTCATTTTAAATCTTTCAATTCGTTGAGCCATTCTACCTGTGAGATCAATAAAAGATCCTGCAATTACTTCTTTTAGCTGATAGCTGATGGTATCACGAATCTGAGCAAATTCATCCCAATAAACGGAATCTATTTGGTAGTACCTCGTCAAGCCCGAATCAATTGGGAAATACGATAAGGTGGGATCATCAATAACAATAGTATTTCCATCTTTTTTACAAGCAGAAATCAACCAAATGCAGAGAATGACGAATCCAAAAATTTGATGTTTTTTCATTTGATAATTGCTTGCTTTTATTTCCTAGATGAATCCATCTAAAGTAAGCAAAAAAATAGCAATTCAATAAAAAAGATACGAGAAAATGAAATGAAGAAAGCAAAGATTATCCTATCCTGACAAACTGGATGAACTTAACTGAGTATTTTTATAGTTTTAGAATAATTTAATTGAGAAAACAGATTGATCAATTCAAATTTTAAAGCGAATAAGAAGACATCTTTTCTGTGTAAATGTAACCAGATGTAGTGTCCCCTGAAATAAAATTGAATTCAATGTCAGAAATGATACGATAATACATGCCCACATGCTTCGCGTATTTTTCTTCGGCGTAGTAATCGTTAAGTAAATTGGCGGGTTCATTGTCTTCTTGAACTCGAATGGTTTCATTGAAATTCAAATTCCCAATGGAACCAGGTGTGTTTACAGCAATATATTCAAAAGTTCTTGGCGTTAAAGTGTTGTACACATTTCCATTCCAGTTTACTCCTTGGCTTACAGAAAAAACTAATTTGACTAAGCGAATATTGTCTTCTACTTTCTCTGCACGTTGTCCATTTCGATGAGATGACCATACTTTGTAGATGATCCAATTTCCAAATTGATCTTCTTTGAATCTTTCAATACGTTGAGCCAATCGACCTTGATTATCAATAAAAGTTCCTGCAATTACTTCTTTCAATGAATATTGAACGGTATCACGAGTTTGAGTGAATGGATCCCAAAAAACAGAATCTACCTCATAAAATCGAGTTAATCCTGAGTCAATGGGGAAATATTGCTGAGTCAAATCTTCAGGAATGACCGTTGAACTATCATCTTCCTTTTTACAAGAGAAGATGAATAAAAGTAATGCGATTCCTAATGCCGAAAGTATGAGTTTTTTCATGGTATTGATTTAACGCCTTTTTTACGTGTGAAAGAATAAAAAGTTTAGTTAATAGTCGATTTTTCAATAAATCCACCCGCAACCACATCATCTCCCTCATAAAATACAGCACTTTGGCCTGGTGCCACCGACTTAACTGGAGCATGGAAATGGACTCTCATTTCTTTTCCATCTTGAACAATGGTGCTCATGGTACCTGGGTCTTTATACCTCACTTTGGAGAGTACTTCCAATTGATCAGGAATGGTGGCGTACTTTACCAAATTAATATTTCGGACTAACATTTCTTCGCGATTTAAGTCAGCCATTTCACCAAGGATAACCGTATTTGTTTCGGGTTGAATCTCGGTTACAAATAATGCTTCGCCTACTGCAATTTCTAGCCCTTTCCTCTGTCCAATGGTATAGAATGGATAACCTCTGTGCTTGCCTAAAATTTTTCCGTTTTTATCAATGAAATTACCACCCTCTAGACTCGTTTCTAATTCGGGAACTCTGTTTTTTAAGAAAGCTCGGTAGTCATTATCAGGAATAAAACAAATTTCATAACTCTCACTTTTGTTGGCTAATTCATGCAAGCCCATATCGCGCGCCATCTGTCGAATCGCACTTTTTTCCATGCCGCCTACGGGAAACATCGTTCTCGACAAACATTCTTGAGTAACACCCCACAAAACGTAGCTTTGATCTTTCGTTGGATCTTGTCCTTTTGAAATCACGTAGCGACCGTTTAACTCTCTAACTTTTGCATAATGTCCAGTTGCAATAAATTCGCAATTCAACATATCGGCACGCTTCAATAAAGCCTCCCATTTAATATGGGTGTTGCACATAACGCAAGGATTTGGAGTTCTTCCTGCAAGGTATTCATCAACAAAATTGTCAATCACCGACTCGCCAAATTCGCCTCTGATGTCTAAAATATAATGGGGAAAACCATACTCAACAGCAATACTTCTCGCATCATTAATGGAATCTAAACTGCAACAGCCGGTCTCTTTTGAATTTATTCCTGAAGAGGCATAATCCCATGTTTTCATGGTCAAGCCAATTACTTCATATCCTTGTTGATGAAGCATGATAGCTGCCACCGAACTATCGATGCCGCCACTCATTGCCATTAAAACTCTACCTTTTTTATTCATGAATTCCTGCAAAGATAAGCAAAAACAATTTTATTGAATCGTAAATATTTAACTGTCAAAAGGTTAATTGTTAATTGGCAATCAATCCTTTAAATTGGATTTCAAATAAATTCTTATAATGACCACCTTTCGCTAAAAGTTCTAAATGATTGCCGCTTTCTACAATTTCGCCTTTCTCCATAACAATGATTCGATCGGCATTTTGAATAGTTGCCAAACGATGTGCGATGACGATGGATGTTCTTTTAGAGGTTAAACTTTCTGTAGCCTTCGTAATAATTTCTTCTGTGTCGGAGTCGATGCTAGAGGTAGCTTCATCGAGTACTAAGATGGACGGATTATATGCATAAGCACGAACGAAGGAAATTAATTGTCGTTGCCCTGTAGATAATACACCCCCACGTTCTTGAACAATGAAATCATATTTCCCAGGAAGTGATTCGATGAAGTCAGCAGCCCCGAGATCCTTAGCAGCTTGATGAACGGTGGTGAGGGAGATGGAATCGTTTTTTAGAGTGATGTTATTCAATACAGAATCGGAAAACAAAAAAACATCTTGCAATACCACACCAATTTTGCTTCTTAAATAATGCAAATCGTAATCGTTGATATTGATATTGTCAATTAAAATTTCACCTTTACTGATGGTGTAAAAGCGATTCAACAAATTGATGATGGTCGACTTTCCTGCTCCTGTTGCGCCTATAAATGCAACCATTTCATTGGGTTGGATTTTGAAATTAATTCCTTTTAAAATCCAGTTAGGTGTTTCTGTTTGGATGGATGATTCGTCGTACGTGAACCAAACATTTCTAAATTCGATGATACCCTCTATTTTTTCAGGTTGCAAAGTGCCTTCATTTACATTGATTTGATCTTCGTCCATCACTTTAAAAATTCGCTCTGAACTTACCATGCCCATCTGCAAGGTGTTGAACTTATCTGCCAACTCTCTGATCGGTCTGAAGAGTAAGTTGATGTACATGATAAATGCCACTAAATTTCCAAAGGTGACTTCATTGCGAATAACTCCTCCAGCACCATACCAAACAATAAGTCCAATGGATACTGCAGAAAGTATTTCGACCACTGGAAAGAAAATAGAGTAGTACCAAACAGAACGATTGTTTTCATCGCGATGCAATTTGTTGATGTTTTTGAACTTCTTGTATTCTTCCTCTTGTCGACTAAAAATTTGAACAATGCGCATTCCGGTAAGGTGTTCTTGAACGAAAGTATTTAGCGCTGACACTTGCGTACGCACTCCAGAAAAAGCGGATTTAATTTTATTCTTAAAAATATTGGTGGCAAGGAGTAGGAGTGGAATGGTACTTAAACTGATGAGTGCGAGTCGCCAGTCGACCACAAACATTACAGTAATAATTACCGCCAATTGTAAGATATCACCAATGATAACTATCAATCCTTCCGAAAAAATATCGGCGATCGTTTCCATATCCGAAACACTTCTGGTTACTGAAGCACCAACAGGCGTTTTGTCAAAATACTGGAGTCGGAATTGACTCATTCTTTTGAACAACACTTCGCGCATATCACGAATTACATTTTGCCCTAGCAAATTCGTGTTCCATGAATGAAAATATTGCAAAATGGATTGTGTCACCAACACGAATAACATCGCAGCACTCATCACTAGTAACCCGCGAACATCACCTGGTGATAAATAATGATCGAGGATATATTGTGTCATTAACGGACGAAGTGGTCCGAGTAATGCCAATGTGATGGTCAACCCAATAGAAGCATAAAATACCCTACGATAGGGCTTCGAGAAAATAAATATTCTCCTAAGTAAATTAGAGTCGAAAGCTTTACCAGTTACACTCATGATAAAAAGAAATATTGACGATCTGCTGTGATGAATGGGTACTTTACTTCTTCTAAAAACAAACCATGAGCGGGAACTGTTTTACCTGCTTCGGTTCGATCTTTACTTTCTAAAATGGATTTGAAATCATCCACCGAAATTTTTTCCAGACCTACTTCATAAAAAGTTCCAACCATCGCTCTAACCATGCCTCGCAAAAAGCGATTCGCAGAAACGGTGAAACGCAGATCATCACCTTCTTCGATCCATCGGCATTCTGATACTGTACAGTTTTTGGTGACTTGATTTCCCCCACGTTTTGCAAAGCATGAAAAATCAAGATGTGATAAACATAAGTCACAAGCCTCATTCATTGCATCCACATTTACAGCTTGACGATTAAACCAAAAATAATTATTGTTAAATGGACTTGGTTTTCTTTTGATGTAATAACTGTACGAGCGTTGAATCCCATCAAAACGTGCATGTGCATCAGGCGCTACCGGAATCAAATCATAAACGCGAATGTCACGAGGAAGAAGTGAATTAATTTGAAACAAAGCTTTTTCAACATGATCAATTTCGTTTAATAAATCGAAGTGAGCATAAAACTGTGAAGCATGAACACCTTTGTCGGTACGTCCGCAGCCTGTAGTTTCAATTTTCTCTCTAAAAACCATAGTGAAGACCTCATTCAAAAACTGTTGAATAGATACATCCTGTGGTTGAATTTGCCAGCCATAATAAGCGGTTCCATCGTAGGCTAGACTGGCGAAATAGCGGTGCATTTGCAAAGATACTCAGGCAAATCTTTCTTTTTGTAAGATTTTATGGAACATCCCTAAATGATTGGCGTAAAAAGCATTAAATTAATCACAAAAGAGAGTCATATGTTCAATCCATTTCTTCCAAGAGCGATTAAGCAACATTTTGTTCAATATGATTCTGTGGATTCGATTCCTAAAGAAGCATTTGATCGAATACGAAAGAGTTTTGAAAAACAATATTCTGAAACTCCAATGGTTAGCATTGTAGTTATTGCCTACAACGAAGAAAAAACAATTTTGAAATCTTTGTCGTCGCTGTCTTCGCTTTCTTCAAAGTATCCTTTTGAAGTGATTGTATCCAACAATAATTCTACCGATAGAACACAAGAGATCTTAGATAAGTGCGGTGTTAAATCTGTTTTTCAGCCGTTACAAGGAGTAGGGAATGCACGGCATGCAGGTTTGCAAGTCGCAAAGGGTAAGTATCATTTGTGTGCCGATGCGGATAGTATTTATCCTGTAAACTACATTGATGAAATGATTGAGCCTCTTGAATTGGGGGATGCAATTTGTACTTTTGGTCGAGTTTCTTTTTTACCAGATAGAGATAAATCAAGGTTTTCGTTAAGTCTATATGAAATTTTTAAAGACATAGCTGTCAACCTGCGTGCAATTAAACAACCTGAATTAGTTGTTCAAGGTGCTAGTTTAGCATTTTTTACTCGAATGGGCAAACAAATTGGATGGAGAACGGATGTGACCGGTGGAGAAGATTATCAAATGGCTTTGGCAATGAAACGTTTTGGCAAAGTGAAGATGGTGAAGTCAAGTGGCTCTAGAATTTGGACAACAGCAAAGACATTAGATCGTGATGGAAGCTTTCTCAAATTGATTGGGAAGCGATTTATAAAAGAAATCTCTCGTATTCAATTTTACTTTGTTTCATCAAAACAAAACGCATAAATTAAGGCAGTGATTTAATAATATTTACAAAGCTTCTGGATTTGAGAGAAGCCCCGCCAATCAGTCCGCCATCAACATCCGGTAAAGCGAAAATTTCTTTTGCATTTTGATCATTGCAACTCCCTCCATATAAGATGGAGGTTTCTGCTGCAATTTGTTTTGAGTATTTCTTGCTGATGGTTTCTCGTATAAAAGCATGCATTTCTTGGGCTTGTTCCGGGCTAGCTGTTAAACCAGTTCCTATTGCCCAAACCGGTTCATAGGCGATGATGCATTTTTTGAATTCATCAGCAGTCAAATGAAAAATTTCATCGGTCAATTGTTGTTCAATAATTTTAAAATGGATGGAAGAATTGCGTTCATCCATCGATTCACCAATACAAAATACAGGAGTCAATGAATGATGAAGAGCGATATTTATTTTTTGAGAAAGTAAATCACCAGCCTCTTTATAATACAATCTTCTTTCTGAGTGGCCAATCAATACATGACTAGCACCATAGGAATTAATCATGCTCGCAGCAATCTCCCCGGTATAAGCGCCCGCAGCATGATCATTGCAATTTTGTGCGCCTACATGAATTCTGGTGTCACCATTACAAAGCTGAACGATGGCGCCAAGATGAATAAAAGAAGGAAAGAGAATCACTTTAAGATCTCTGTTTTCCTCATCCTTTAACATTCCTGTGATTTCAGAAACTAAAGCAAAAGCTTCATCTCTATTCAAATTCATTTTCCAGTTCCCTGCAACTATTTTACGAGCCATATTTATTGCGAATGATTGCGGCTCTAAGATAGAAAATATTCAGGAAGTTACTCTTCGAAAATTGATAATTTTAATAAAGAGTTATTCATTCTCTTTCGTATAACAATGTAGTTCATTCCTCTTCGGAATAAATTCTCGGTAAAAGTCTTTATTTGGTATCCTTCGATATAATATACTTTGTCTAAAACTTTTAATTCCTTTCCATTTTGATCTAATAACACAAATTCAATCCATCCTTCATCAGGATTATAAAAATTAATTGTTGTTTTATCTGTAGAATAGGCCGGATTAGGGTAAATAATTTCTGAAGAAGTTTCGTTGTAATTTTGTTGTCGCGATAGTTCTGATTCAAAAGGACCAAGGTCTATACCAAATCCATAATTTCTTTTTTTGTCGTTGAAGTCGAATTCAATTTTTTGATG
This sequence comes from Bacteroidota bacterium, assembly GCA_031421935.1. Taxonomy (GTDB): domain Bacteria; phylum Bacteroidota; class Bacteroidia; order AKYH767-A; family OLB10; genus JAJTFW01. Next base: position 12,492 of record JANOPQ010000265.1, read on the forward strand.
TTCAATATTAGCACCTCCATCAATGAGAGCGGAACCAGCTTCCGCAGTATAATCGTCCTGCATGGAGTTTTTAAAACGTGCTGTTGACATATCCGTGGTGGTGAAGTTATTACTCACATTAATAAGTTGCGAAAGTGTATTTATAAAACCTGCTTTATCATTATCTATGAGGTAGCTTTCTTGCACTATTACATTGTTGACGATATTGTTTTTGGGTGCCCCTTTGGCATTAAGAAATCTAATCCCTTCGAATTTTGGATTGATGATTAAATTATTAAGAATGTTAAAATACATTCCGGGAAGGGAAGCAACTCCATCAATGTAAATTCCGTATTTTCCACTTGGTAAATTATTTTTTAATCCTGGACGAATTACTTGATTGTTATAGATAAGTACGTCGCCTAGTCCTTTGGAATAAATACCCATTCCTTCTCCGTCAATCACTTTGTTGTTGTAGATTTCGCCCGAGCTTCCTTCGCCTAGAGTGATGCCGGTCATTTGCCATTCGACTAGTTGTTGGCTATCGTGTTTAATTCGATTATGATGAATTTTTGCATTGATAGCCGATGCCACTTGAATTCCATCCCACCCTGTATTTTCTATACGGTTATGATGGATATCTACATGGCGAAGTAAGGCAGGCATAATAATAGTAGGAGTACCATTGCATTGAACAGTTTGTCCTTGGTAAAAAGTACTTCCTATGTACATTCCTTCCGTACCTGTATCATGAACATAACAATGATGAATGATGGTATTTTCTTGAATAAATGTGTTTCGATCAAATCCACAAAATGGTTCTGTCTTGGCTGTGATTCCCGAATATTGAGAATAGCCGACTTCTACATTTTCAATTTCAAAGTTGGTGCTAAAGTCTCCAATACCTAATCCGCTTCCTTGGCGATTAAATATTCTTATTCCATAAGTTGAACTGGAGTCACCGGCTCCCGATAATTTAATGAATTTAGATTTGCGAATTGAAATTCCAAAATAGTGATCGCTATTGATCTCTACGGTTCCTCCTTGATTAATGATAATGATCGGTTTTTCTTGAGTTCCGACTATATTTTTAAAGATAATGAACGGACGAGTGCCCTTCGTTAATAGTAAAGTATCACCGGGCGCTAGTGAAGCATATGGATTTAATTGCCCATCAATAACCCATACGGTAGAATCTGCAACCAAGGTTTTTTGGGCCATAGCAAATGTTGCAGTAAAAATGCTGCTTATAAAAATTGTTAAAAATGAGAAAGTTTTCAATTGTTATTTTATCTGTTCAGTATTTTAGTTTGATCACGATAACCTGGTAAGTTTTGATACCAATCTGGATAGGATACACCACCGGATTGAACCCAACTTGAGAATTTTAAATAGGCATCAATAATTTTAGTTTTTTCAGTAACAATTCCATAACTACCCGGAATATTGATACACCATGGAAGATTAATGTCGGATTTATAATAACGTCCAAGCGCTGGATTCGTTTTGTCTTGGCCAGTACTGAACAAAGATGGATCTGCAAGTGTGGTAGGTGTTTTATCAGCCATATGAATTTCTTTCCCGCGTGTCATATTGGAAATCAAAAATGGATTGAATGGGGCACTTCCCAAGCTGCTTTGTGGAACTCCACTTACTAAAGTAATTTCTAAATTAATGGTGTCACTCACAACAATGGGTGATCCCGGCTCTGTGTTCACATAATATCCTATTGGACGTGGAGCAATGGAATTGGAATTATCAAAACCAATAATTACGGCGTTTGATTGTCCGGTTTCAGTCCCATTTGCATTTGATGAAATATAACTTTCTGTCAATAATTTCCCGGTAACACTTTGTATGAAGGCAGGAGGAATAGGGAGTTCTATTCCAAATCCATGTTTATAAGATCCACCCGCAGCCTTCACAAAAAGTTGAGCTTTTATTTTTTTAACTTGATTGCTAGCATTCTGAATAGAATTAAATTTGTAACCTACAATCAAATCGTTCAAATCATAATCACCTCGGTAGGGCCATAGATCTTCGAAAGCTAAATAGCCAAATGTATTTGCACTTGGATAAAATGTATTAAATGCTAGGGTTGGATCTGTTGGATAATCATCTTGAATATTGGGTACTCCATCTCCATCAGTATCATCTCCAGGATTGGTGTTGTTTACTAGATTAGAGTAAATTGCATTGGCTGGGTAGGAACTCATATAAAAGACAGCATCGTTGAAATCATTGTCGCTTCCGTTGGCTCTATTTAAATCTTCAAAGCCAATTACCATTTTTTGCTCCAATGAATCCCAAAGTAATACATTGTGTGCTTTGACACTTGGCAACGCTTCTGGATTTAAATTATTGTTTGAGTAAAATTGTGCATGACCATTGCCAATTTGTGCTGACGTAATATTGTAAGAATTAGCCAAGAGCACAAATCCAATTATGGTATCAACACCGCATGTACCAATATGTACTTTATCTCCGGTAATGAGAGCGCCGCCGGAATTAGAAAATGAGAAATTAGGGAACACAACATGGATATTGGTAATATCACTGGTAGATTGTGGCGGATTATTTTTATGGTATTTGTAATATCCAATTGTATTTCTAAAGCCAGCTCCTTCGTGTACAAAAGTCATCCATAAGTCCGCGTTTTGATTTACGGATAAACTTGAACTTACATGGTTGGCGATATATTGGGGCGTGTGAATGGGAACAGATCTTCTTTCTGGTAAAGACTGATTGATTCGATTTAAAAAAGCACTGCTTACGACATCGCGGGGTGAAACTAAGTAATTGGGTACACCTTGAGTATTCCATGTGCCCATATAAATTTTGTTAGGTACAGCACTTGTTTTATTTCCAGATGTACTCTGAACATAGTTTCTGGAAGTGGGTGTTACAATTACCATTCTTTGTGGATTGCTGCTGCCCAAGGTTAAATTTAAAAAGTTTCCCTGAACATCAACCAAAGCATTGTTTGGTATTCCAATGAAATCAGTATTCACAATAACCTGCTGAATCGTTTTGGTGATTTTAAAAGTCTCATTCAGAACGCCATTTGAATTAGTAAATCCAGTAAACAATACCTCTCCATTATTTTCTGGGGTATCGCTCATGATTCTGATTCTTACTCCTGGTATTGGAAGATCATTACTTGTTAAAACATTGATCGTTAAGTTAAGGCTCTTTGTTAAATCGTAATTGAAGTCAGCAGGTATTTGAAGTTGCTGCATATCCTTAACAACGGGTGTACCATCAGGAGTTTTGTACTCATCTATATCTTTAACGCAGGATTGAATTCCAAAAATGCAAAATATTGCCATCCACTTATTCTTACTAAACACTTTATATCTCACCTTGATTTTAATTATAACCAATGTTACGAGAATCTGCTTGGTGAGGTTAATTTACTTAGGCCAGAACCTTACAATTTGAATTGCAATAAGTCAACTGTGTAATAAATTATGTAAGGAAAATGTAGTAATTTACTAAAATTGCTCTCGTTTAGGAAGTAGTTTTAAACAGGATTAGAAACTTTTCTTTCTGATCGTTCCCATACCGAAGATTGCTTTCCATTCGTAAATCGAAGGAAACCGGCTATTGCTGCATAATTCATCATGGTAAAGTAATAAGGAATGAAGAATGCTTTAATTTTAATTTCTTTCTTCTCTAGAATGAATCCGATCCATGCTAACACATAAAAGATGATATGAGCATATAATATTGAAAGATATGACGGATTTTGAGCTGCTAAATAAATGTTTATTGGTAGCAGGCATAACAAGAAGAGTGGAGCTAATGTCCATCTTAATACTCTATGTGAAACATATTGGAAAGTAAGAATTGGATGTTTAAAGAAATTAAATAAACTTCCCAATCGGCTCATCGCTTGCCAGCCACCGGCGCAAATTCTAATTTTTCTTTTCAATTCTTCATGACTATTGGCTGAGGCTGTCTCCGTAGCTGTTGCTGTTGGATCGTACATTACTCTATATCCCGCTTGTGTTATTCTTAATGATAGAACAAAGTCATCAAGTATAGTATCCTCTTCTAATGGATGAAACAAATGTTTGCGAAATGAAAATAGTTCTCCTGCGGCCCCTACTACAGTATGTAAACGGGCATCAAATCTTTTTAGCATGGATTCGTATTTCCAATAGAAACCTTCGCCAGCTCCAGCAGCATTCTCTTTTTCTCCTTGACTAATTCTTTTTTCACCACTTACAGCACCAATTTCTGGATTAATGTAATGTCGCACCATGTTTTTGATGGTGTTGGAGGGGAGAACGGTATTAGCATCGGAAAAAATAATAATTTCTCCTTGTGCATGAGCGACAGATCTGTTTTCAGCTGCTGATTTTCCTCTTCGAATAGGGTCGTGTAAAACTTCGATGTCAGTGAATTGCTCGAGCATGATTTGTGATCCATCCGCACTTCCATCAGTAATAAAAAGAACTTGTAGTTTTTCTTTTGGATAGTCCAATTGTAAAGTGTTTAGCACTTTACTTTCCAAAATGTCAATTTCATTGTAACAAGGTACTATGAAAGTTACTGTTGGTTCAAATCGAGGATTGATGATGGTATATTTTTTTGTCAGAAATTCTTTGATTTTAACAAGTCCATACAAAAGGATTCCATAGCCAAAATAAGCATAGAATATGATAACAATAAATGTCCAGAATAATATTTCTAGTAAGGTCATACGGCTTCTCTTAATGGTGTATAATGTGGCACTGTTTTTTCCCAGTTACCTGTGATTTCATTGTATTGTTTTATTGTTCGCGCAGGATTTCCAGCAACAATAGTAAAGTCAGGGACGCTTTTGGTAACTACACTTCCTGCTGCTACAATAACGTGCTTTCCAATAGTTACTCCCGCCGTGATTACAGCATTGGCTCCAATCCAACTGTCATTTCCGATGGTGATTTGTGCGGTGTACAAGGTTGTAATCGAATAGGTGTATGTATATCCTCATATCCATGATTCAATCCCGACATCACAACATTTTGTGCAATAATAACATGGTTTCCTATTTGGATGGGTCCGATGAGTACATTACTGATGCCAACTCGTGTATTATCGCCAATATGTACGGCGCCCATTCCGTTGTTCACTACAGAAAAATCTTCGATGGTTGAATTTTTCCCTAACGAAAAATCATTGAAAGGAAGTACATCCATTCTGGTTTTCCAACAAATGTGAGCTCCTTTGCCTTTTTTATGTTTTAATGGATTGATAAATAGTTTAACCCACAGCCTCGGCCTAGCTTGATTTTTGGGCATGAGTAAATAAAGAATCAGCTTCTTTAATGCTTGATTTTTCTTGATGAATTCAATCATGATTGATGTACTAAGGGTTGATTTTACGTGAATTCTTTGAAATAGTTCCTCTTTCTATTGAATTGTTTGATAAATACGTAACTGATGTTCACCATCGAGCGTAGAAACAATATATGATAACCGGACAAGATATTGTTGTTGTAGGACTACAGCCCTGGGACATTAGCATTGGAAGTAATTGTAAGAATATTGCAACTGAACTTGCAAAGCATAATCGTGTATTATATATTAATCCATCACTAGATAGAAGTACTTTTTTCAAAGGAAAGAATGATGAGAAAGTACAATTCAGAGTAGATGTAATGAAAGGTAGGAAAGATGGATTGGTGAGGATCAACGAAAACCTTTGGTGCCTTTATCCTAAACAAATGATTGAATCAATTAATTGGATTCAATTTAAAGGGATTCATGATATTTTAAACAAAAGAAATAATAGAAAGGTGGCTAGTGATATTCGTGGTGCCATGAATAGAATTGGAATGCGTCGCATAATTTTGTTTAATGACCAGAATATGGTTCGATGCTTCTACATGAAAGAGTTCCTTAATCCCGATGTCTTTATTTACTATATCAGAGATAATTTAAGTACCATCCCGTACTTTCAAAAGCATGCCATGCAAATGGAGGAGCAATTGATTCATCAGGCAGATGTGGTAGCAACAAATTCAGAATTTCTTGCAACTTATGCTCGTGCTTTCAATCCGGCAGCAAAAATGGTAGGGCAAGGATGTGATTTTTCTATGTATTGTGAACCGGAAAATATTGAGACAGCCAAGGAACTAAATTCAATTAAAGGACCTATTATCGGATACACAGGTTTTTTAACATCTGTTCGACTTGATATAGAATTATTGGAAAATTTAGCTCGAAGAAATCAACAATGGAGTTTGGTGCTCGTAGGACCAGAGGATGATTCATTTAAGAAAAGTGAATTGCATCAAATGCCGAATGTGCATTTTTTAGGTAATAAATCTCCTGAAACATTACCTTCTTATATAAAAGGATTTGACGTAGCGATTAATCCACAAGCGATGAATGAAGTGACAATGGGAAACTATCCAAGAAAGATTGATGAATATTTGGCAGTTGGGAAGCCTGTAGTAGCCACGCATACACCGTTTATGGATTATTTTAAGGAATACACCTATTTAGCAAAAAGTCTAGAAGACTACGAGCAGAAAATCACTAAAGCAATTTTAGAGAATGATGCAATTAAGGAAAAAGCAAGAAGGAATTTTGCTTTAACCCATACATGGGATGAAAATGTAAAGGCGATTTCTGAATTGATCGAACCCTTCTTATTAAGTAACGTACAAAAATAAAGTTGAACAT
>JANOPQ010000266.1:0-26730 GCA_031421935.1 Bacteroidota bacterium
TTTTATTCCCTAATTTATATGGATCCATACGATCTTTAAGTGTTCGAAAATAATAAATGCAATTGAATACAAAGCTATGTGTTAACTTTTACATAGCATCCAGTTAACCATTGATTATTTTCGAACACTTAAAGATCGTATGGATCCATATAAATTAGGGAATAAAAAAGTGGTCCGAGCCTGGACCTTTTACGATTGGGCCAACTCGGCCTATTCACTCGTCATTAGCTCTGCACTTTTCCCCATTTACTTTAGCGCCATCGCACATTCCAATGGTGCGAGTGAAGTTCGCTTTTTAGGAAGAACATTTAATCCTGAGTCTTTGCAATCCTACGCCATCTCTTTCGCTTTTTTAGTGATCGCATTAATTTCTCCCATGTTATCTTCCATCGCCGATTACAGCGGACAAAAGAAAAAGTTTATGTACTTCTTCTCCACCTTAGGCGCTATTTCCTGTTCCTTACTTTGGTTTTTTGAAGGAGCCGATACATTGTGGGTGGGAATATCTTGCTCTTTGTTTGCTGCTATTGGATATGCAGGAAGTATTGTTTTCTATAATGCATACCTCCCCGAAATTGCTGTTGCTGCTGATCAAGATCGAATCAGTGCGCGCGGATTTTCTATGGGATATATTGGATCCTCCTTACTCTTGATTTTTAATCTCACCATGATTATGTTTCCGCAATGGTATGGAAACATCAGCAGCGGATTCGCGATGCGCTTCTCGTTTTTATTAGTAGGAATTTGGTGGTTTTTGTTTGCTCAATATTCTTTCCAGGGCTTGCCTAAAGATCCTGCAAACTCACCCATCAAAAGAGATATTCTTAAGAAAGGATATCGTGAATTAAGAATGGTGTGGAATCAATTAAATGAAACGCCTTATTTGAAAGCATTTTTAATTGCCTTTTTCTTTTACAACATGGCCGTACAAACCATCATGTATTTGGCCACCTTGTTTGGAGTTCAAGAAATTGCTTGGGCTGATGAAGAAAGTAAGCAAAGCGGATTAATCGTTTGTATTTTGTTGATTCAATTTGTTGCTATTGGCGGCGCATATTTATTTTCGTTCCTCAGTAGTAAGTTGGGAAATATTAAAGCACTCATTATTTCATTAACCATATGGATGTTGATTTGCTTAGGTGTTTATTTCCTGGTTTATCTTCCACTTGACTTTTACATCACCGCAGCTTTAGTTGGATTGGTGATGGGTGGAATTCAATCACTCAGCCGCTCTACGTATTCTAAAATGCTACCTCCTACAAAAGATCACGCCTCTTATTTCAGTTTTTATGATGTTTGCGACAAGGTTGGAACTGTTTTAGGTACTTTTGTATTCGGTTACGTGAATGAAGTAACGGGCAGCATGCGCAATTCGATTGTTGCACTGGTTGTTTTCTTCGTGATGGGAATTATCCTCTTGCGTCGCGTAAGTAAATTAGATTGGAATTCTTTAAACCTGAATAAATAATTGTGATTGTAGATTTATATATACCTTGTTATGTCGATCAGTATCAACCTGAGATCGCTCGCAATACATTAAAATTATTGCAAAAGGTTGGCTGCGGCGTGAATTATAATATTGAACAAACTTGTTGTGGTCAGCCTGCTTTTGAAGATGGGTTTCGCGATGCATGCAAAGAAGTAGGAGAGAAGTTGATTCGTGAATTCCAAGATGAACGTTACATCGTTTGTCCGGGACCAGGTTGTGTAAAAACCATTCGTAATTATTATCCTGCACTTTTTCACAATTCAGCCATGCATAATGAATACAAACTCGTACAAAAGAATTTTTTCGAATTAAGCGATTTTTTAGTCTCGGTAATGAATGCAAGCGATATTGGTGCCGTGTATAAAGCGAAGGCTGTCGTTCACGACTCCTGCACACTTCCTCAAGATCAAGATAAGGAAAGTGCACAACTCACCTTACTTCGCAAAGTGAAGGATCTCGAAATTTTGGTGCCAATGGATGCGTGGCCTGGCTGCGGAATGGGTGGCGGACTCGATCGCAAAAACGAAGCACTCACTGTTGGCATGGCCGAAGAATTTTTAAAAGCAATCTCTAGCACCGGCGCTGATACCATCATCAGTAACGATCCTCTTTGTTTAATGCATCTTCAAGGAGTCATTAACAAAAAGAGCCTTTCTATCAAAGTTATTCACGTAGCTGATGTTCTTGCCAGTGGATGGGAATGAAATTGATTATACAATACATATTTTTTCTGCCGTAACTTATTAAGAAAAAATAGTATGAAAACTGAAAAATTATATTTCTTATAATATTTACAGTTTAACCGCGGGGAACGCAAAGGTTACGCGGCGGGCGTGGGGGATCATAAAAAATCATAAAAATCTTAATAAATCTGTGTGCCATCAGGTCTTAATTGATGTGCTCAATATTATAAAACCGAAAATTAAATTATTCCCGAATAAACTTACCACTTCGCTTTCCCGCCTCATCCGAGAAATGAATAATATACATCCCCGCCGCCAATCCACTTACATCCAACTGTTGAATGTCCATCTGTGAATCATTATTCTCAAAAATAATTTTCCCATTCATATCCGTAATATTAATTCGGAAATTCCCTGACGTCTCAAATGATCCGAGATTAATAAATTGAGCGGAAGGTACCGGACTGATGTTTAGAAGATAATTTTCAACAAATCCTTCTCTGCAATTTACACTGATATCAATTTGATTGGAATAACTAATGCATCCTCCAGCACTGGTTGATTTCACACGATAAAGTCCGCTTTGCGTTGCAGCATATTGAGATGACGTAGCTCCTGGAATATTTACCTTGTTCTGTTGCCACTGACGAGCCACTGTGTTGGGAGTGATATTTTGAAGTACAGTACTGTCGCCCGTACAAATTACGACCGGACCCATGGCTTCAATTTTCGAACGATAAATAGTGATCTTGCTATTAGAAGAAGTTGCAGAACATCCTTCCGGAGTCGTTGCAACTACTTTGTAATTTCCATTGCTAAAAACTCCAATGGATGAAGTAGTTTGTGACTGCAGTAATCCATTCCTATACCAATTAAATGTATTGGAAGAAGAACTTCCAGATGCAAGTAGAATGGTGTCTTTGTTGCAAATCTCGGTAATTCCTGATGGTTGAATATTGATAGTTGGTAAATAATTAACGGTAACTGATATTTCATTCGTAGTAGCCGTGCATCCATCATTATTGGTCACAATGCATTTGTATTTACCGGATGCAGTCGGCTTAATGATTTGATTTGTTGCCCACGATAACGATGTGTTGTTTTTTAACCATTGAAAAGTCCATCCTGATTGAATCGCAATACCAGAAGAACGCTTTACTTCCAAGATGCCCGTTTTAGCGCAGAAAATAGTATCCGAAGTATTTAAGGATGCATACGTGTCGAGGAACTCGAGATTGCAAAGTCCGTTCATGTATGTTAAGTTTTCACACCCATATTGATTAGTTGCAATTACCGCAACACTACTAGCGACCGCCATGCAACCTACGCTGTTGAAAAGATAAGAAGGGGATGTGGTCTCACAAGCAGCCGGATTCATTCCGAAATCAGGTTCCCAGCAATGAGTTAGTATTTGCCCCGGGTCATTATTTAAGCTAGTGCCCAAAAACATTCCAGAGCAATTGCTGGAATCAATGGTGATATTAATATTTGGGCGAGGATTAACATAAACGGCTGTGATCAATGAATCTTTGCATCCCGTACTATTATCTGTAAAAACACATAGGTATTGACCATTATCGGTGGTCATGAAATCTGGTTTCTCAATGGTTTCAGTGCCCTGACCTTGCCATGTCAACGAGAGGTTCTGCCACGTAGTATTTGTTGTATCACTGCGGAATTTCCACTGAAAAGTACCCGTTCGAATATAATTCCTAAGTACATAAACTGAAGTAACATTGTAATAGGTGTTGAAGTCGAAATTGGCTTCACAGGATGATTCTTGATCATAGAAAATGCCCGTAAGTTCATTAGGACTACAAGGTTGCGCTTGAACAATGGTCTGGCAAAGTAGCAGAATAGTGGCGGTGAAAGTGTGTTTCATAGTGGAAATCAAATTTGGATGGAAAGATATGAAGTGTAATGTACACAATACAATCCACTATTTAGTCTATTTTATAAAGTTTTTAACCAGAAGTGTTAATTTCGAGTAAGGTAAATTTTAGTGCTAAAAGTGCTTATTTTTTAAACGCTACGTTAGCAGCGTTTAAGCAGCGAGCGCGGCGGTCTAAATAATACTATTCGGAGTTAAAATTATTCACTCCAAAAAAAATCTAGCAGCCAGAAGCTAGGAGCCAGCAGCCAATCGCGAGGCTTCGCGACTAAAAATCCTTTACAACCCCTGTATAATTAAAAGGAGTAATCTTCCTCAGCTCTGTTTTTAGTTTTTCCGAAACATCCAATCCATCAATAAATTTAGAAATGGTATCTGGATTAATTTTTTCTCCAGTTCTGGTTAACGATTTCAACGCTTCATACGGATTTGGAAAAGCTTCTCTTCTTAAAATAGTCTGAATTGCTTCAGCAACAACCGCCCAATTTTCGGAAAGGTCTTGCTGAATGATGTCCGCATTCACACTGATTTTATTAAATCCTTTTAACAATGATTTGCATGCAATTAATGTGTGTGCGTACGGAACACCAACATTGCGTAACACAGTAGAATCTGTTAAATCTCTTTGCAATCTTGATACGGGTAATTTCGCAGCTAAATGTTCAAACAAAGCATTCGCCATTCCTAAATTTCCTTCTGCATTTTCGAAGTCTATGGGATTTACTTTATGTGGCATAGCCGATGATCCCACTTCATTAGCTACCACTTTTTGTGTGAAGTAGTTCATGGAAATGTAGGTCCACATGTCTCTCGATAAATCAACCAAAATAGTGTTGATGCGTTTCATCGAATCAAAAAGTGCCGCCATGTTATCATAGTGCTCTATTTGCGTGGTGTATGCCGAACGTTGTAAACCTAATCGCTGAATAAATCGATCGCTAAAAGCAATCCAATCAATTTCTGGATAAGCTACGGCATGTGCATTGAAATTACCTGTGGCTCCCCCGAATTTTGCAGAAGAGGTTATACTGTTTAATAATTCTAGTTGTGCTTGTAAGCGATGATGGAAAATATAAATTTCTTTTCCGAGTCGGGTAGGAGAGGCAGGCTGACCATGTGTGCGAGCTAACATCGGAATGTCTTTCCAATCTTTAGCGACTAATTGAATTTTTTCGCTGATGGCTTTAATCGCTGGTAAATAAATTTGTGCATTTGCCTCTAAAATACTCAATGGAATTGCCGTATTGTTAATGTCCTGCGATGTCAGACCAAAGTGAATAAATTCTTTATGTTCTTGAAGCCCTAATGCGTCAAATTTTTCTTTCAAAAAATATTCTACGGCCTTTACATCGTGGTTCGTTGTTTTTTCGATGCTCTTGATGTGCAATCCGTCTTCATGTTTAAAGTCATTGTAGATAGAGCGCAAGGCTTTGAATTTATTTTTGTCGAACTGTTTCAGTTGTGGCAACGGAAGTTCGCATAACTCAATAAAGTATTCTACTTCCACTAAAACACGATAGCGCATCAACGCCTCTTCAGAGAAGTAAAGCGCTAATTCTTCGCAACTATTTCTATATCTTCCGTCAATAGGTGAAATGGCATTTAGTGGGTGGAGATTCATGTGTTTTACTTGAAATAATAATTAGATTCCTCGAAGTATTTAATCGAGGTAAAAGAATAAATTTTAGATTAAACGATAACCGCTTCTTTGTTGATTTTTTTCACCAGCCCTTGCAATACTTTGCCCGGACCTACTTCCGTGAAGGTATTGGCTCCATCAGTAAACATATGCTCTATGCTCTGTGTCCATTTTACCGGAGCCGTAAGTTGTGCAATTAAATTTTTACGAATTTCAGCAACCTCCGTTTGTGGTGTAGCTGTTGCATTTTGATAGACTGGACATTTTGGTGTGTTAAATGTAGTAGACTCTATTGCCGCTGCTAATCGCTCGCGTGCTGGCTCCATCAAAGGGCTATGAAACGCCCCACCCACAGGTAATAATAATGCTCTTCGTGCACCCGCAGCCGTTAGTTTCTCACACGCTGCTTTTACGGCTTCTACTTCTCCAGAAATTACCAGTTGTCCTGGACAATTATAATTAGCAGCTACAACTACTCCCGGCGTTTCTGCACATATCATTTCTACTTTTTCATCTTCCAATGCAAGCACTGCTGCCATCGTACCTGGTGTCATTTCACAAGCTTTTTGCATCGCGTTGGCTCTTTCAATCACTAACTTCAATCCATCTTCAAAACTCAACGTTCCATTAGCCACTAAAGCTGAAAATTCACCAAGCGAATGTCCAGCCACCATGTCGGGTTTAAAATCAGCTCCCATCACTCTTGCTTGAATCACCGAGTGAATAAATATAGCAGGTTGCGTCACATTGGTTTGTCGTAATTCTTCATCTGTTCCAGAAAACATAATGTCTGAAATTCTAAATCCAATAATGTCATTGGCTTGTTCAAACATGGTTTTAGCCAATTCAGAAGTTTCATAAAGTTCTTTTCCCATTCCTGAGAATTGTGAACCTTGTCCGGGGAAGATGTATGCTTTCATGATGAATGATTTTTATTTTTAATAGAGGGGAAAGCCATTAATGCAGCTTTCCTAGAATGAGAGAAATAAATTCTTTTCTTGTTCTGTCGTTTTCAAATTCTCCAGTGAAGGCCGATGTAGTCGTCACCGAATTTTGCTTTTGCACGCCGCGCATCTGCATGCAAAGATGTTGCGCCTCAATCACCACAGCAACACCAAGCGGTTCTAGTGTTGATTGAATGCAATCACGTATCTCTGTAGTTAATCTTTCTTGCACTTGTAATCGTCGAGAAAAAGCATCTACAATGCGTGGAAGTTTGCTCAAGCCTACAATATAATTATTAGGAATATAAGCTATATGCGCCTTGCCAAAAAATGGTAAAAGATGATGCTCGCACATACTGTACAACTCAATATCTTTCACAATAACCATTTGCTTATAATCTTCTTTGAATTTTGCAGAATTCATAATTGCAATAGGGTCCAAATCGTATCCATGCGTTAAAAACTGCATGGCCTTGGCAACACGTTCTGGTGTTTTTACAAGTCCTTCGCGATTTATGTTTTCCCCTAATTTTTCGAGAATCAATTTGTATTGTTCCGATAATTGCTGTGTTAATTCGGTAGGATATGAATCGTTACGTACGTAGCCTTCCAGGTGATTTTGTTTTTCCAACTCGTTTTTTTTATCCGAAGTATTCAACGAAATTATTTTCTGTCTCGTATAGTTTGATGCAATGTAAGGCGCATCCTTGTGCTGCAATCGCATCTGCCAACTGTTCCCAAATTGCTTGTGCTAATACCTCGGTCGATGCCATCTTGCCTTCCATGAAGTCAACGTCCAAATTCACGTTTTTATGATCAATTTTTTCCACCACTTTATCTTTAATCAATTGACTTAAATATTTTAAGTCGATGACAAATCCAGTGTCGGGATTGATGTTTCCTTTAACGGTTACAAAAAGATCATAATTGTGGCCGTGCCAATTGGGATTGGAACATTTGCCAAAAACTTCCATGTTCTTTTCGTTGCTCCACTCTTTTTTATGAAGCTTGTGGGCAGCGTTAAATCTTTCTTTTCTTGTGATATACAGCATATTGCAATTTTCCTTTTTTAAAGGATGTTAAGTCAACAAAATTACGTCTTTTTTCTGATCTTTCACAACTACAATGAGCACAAAGACAGTGTATTGCATTGTCCCTGATGTAGAAATAGCGAAATGCGATTACACATCAGGGCTAATCCTTCACTTTCAATTGTATTGGTGTCTTCACTGATGTAGAAATAGCGAAATGCGATTACACATCAGGGATGGGAAATTCTACTATTGAATATTATGGGATTATCTTTGTCTAATGAACCCGCCTCGTAATCTTCTCTTTGTTTGCGCTACACCGTTGGAATCAACCGCGTTGGGCTTAGACGGATCGCTAAAAACGGGGTTTTATCCTGATCTGTTAGGGTCCGGAAAGTCACTCTTGATTACAGGTGTCGGACTCACAGCCACAGCGTATCAATTGGGCAAAATCTTGTCTACCTCGTCCTTTGATGGAGCAATTAATTTTGGTGTTGCAGGCGCGTTCGATTTATCAATTCCATTGGGAACTACGGTAGAGGTAATTACCGATGAGTTTGCCGATGTAGGAGCTGAAAATAATAATGATTTTATTTCTCTTTTTGAGATGAAGCTGCAAAGTGAAAATGAGGTTCCTTTTTCTAATGGTAAGTTGGTGCCGATGGGCAACTGGAAAAGCATTGGAAATTTACCTAAAGTAAATGGAGCAAGCGTCAATACAGTTCATGGAAATGCGCAAAGTATTGCGAATTTTAAGAGGAGAAGTAACGCGCAAATCGAAACGATGGAAGGTGCTGCATTTTTCTATGCCTGTGCAATGGCAGGTGTTGATTCTTTGCAAGTCAGGTCCATCTCTAATTATGTAGAACCTCGAAATCGAGAAAATTGGAAGTTAGAGGAAGCTATTCTGTCATTATCGGTCTTTTTGAAACAGTATTTTTCTTAACCCAAATGATGCAATTGATTTTTTTCAATAGTGCAGTCTGCGATAGTCACATATCCATCTTAATAACTTTTTTAGTGAGAAGTGAAGCGCATCTCTTAAATTTTGAAATTTGTAAGTGATGATTTGTATAGAAATGATAAACAGAAATATTTTTAGAAATATGTGGAAATTAATTTTAATTATTGCTTTTGGGTTTAACTATTCAACTGTTTTCGCTTATGATGGTGGCGCAAAGCATTACTCTAATGGACAAAAACCATTAGATCTCGTTTTTTGTGTCGACCTCAGTGGAAGTACCAACGGACTAATTAATGATCTTCGCGATCATCTTTGGCTCATCATCAATCAAGCCAATCACATGGAGCCCAAACCCGATTTGCGCATTGGCGTGATTGGTTTTTCTCGTCCTAGTTTTGGTAAAGAAAATTCGTACGTAAAAATTTTAGCTCCACTTACTCATAATTTTGATTTGGTGGAGATGGAATTGTACAAGCTTCGGCCTTCTATCGAGAAAGGAGATCAAATAGTAAGTGAAGCGATTCGCACTGCAGTGAATGGCATGAAATGGTCGGATAAAAGTGATGCAGTGAAGATGATTTATTTGGTGGGGAATGGAATGGTAACAGCTAACGGTTACGAGTATGTGAAGTATTGTGAACAAGCACGTGCTAAAAATATTCCAATTCATGCGTTGTACGTTATGAAGTCAGCAAACTGGTTTAAAGAGCTTCCCGGTTATCGTCGTATTGCCGGACTCACCAACGGCATGCAAACGGAAATTACCATTAACAAAGTTGAGGAAGTGAAAGTGTGGAATTCCGTTACTGCCAATTTAGAATCTCTCAATGCAAAATTCAATGCAACCTATTACTGGACCAGCGACGACAGCAGCACTTGTAGAAAGTCATTAACTGCTGCCGACTCCGGTGCATACGAAACCTCACGAGAAACTTTTTTACACCGCATGTATTTTAAATCATCAAATGATTTTCAATTCATCTATCGAAATTGCGATTATTTAAGTTCAAATATGTTGCACCCATCAGAAACTACAGCGGTAAATTCCGATGCATTTTTACTTCAAGTGAAAGAGTTGCATAAAGTGCGAGAAGAAATCCAAAATCAAATCCATAAAGAATTTCCTAAAGTAGAATTAGACCAACTCCAAAAAGCCTACGTGGAAGGACTTATGCCCGACAATAATATTTTTCATCGCTCGGTAATGAATATTTTGTATCGCTATTGGGGACTCCGTTGAAGATGTTGGATGTTAGAAGTTGGATGTTAGATTTTATGAGTTAATCGTTAAGTTTATAGTTAGCGGCTAGATTAAAAGATGCGAGACAAAAAGTGTGGACGTCAATAAAGAATAATTACAAAATTATTTTAACAACAGTAGTCATTTTATTTGTTGGAATTGTGCTTGCAATTTTATTTGAAAATTATTACCGACAACTCGTTAGATTCTCATTCAAGTTTTTTAATGGTGATAAAATTCAATTTGTTGGAAAAAATTTTCACCTTTTTGCAAGTTATTTTTTTGTAACAGCTTTCGGGATTTTTATTTCGTTGTCATTTATATTGTTTAATTTTTCTACTAAATCAAAAAGAATAAAGAGAGCCTGCTTTACCATTATTATTTTTTTCTGTTCGACAATTTTTATATCAGCGTTGGACTGCTACGGACTAATCATTGAATGCACAGCTTGTGATGACGGAATTAGAAAATTGTCATTCAATCAACCCTCTTATGACAATTATTTTGTAATTAGTTTAACAATTAGTTTTGCTTATTTATTGACGACATTTTTATTAGAATGCAAACCATTAGGTAGAACGAATAAATCTATTTAGATAGACAGAAAGCCTAACCGCTTACAAGCGTATGGCAAAAATTAGAGTTCAGTGGTTAATTGAACATTTTCCCTCATATTAAATTTTGTGATGGGTCGACAATTTGTGCTTCGATTTCGATGCCTCGGGACCATTTCTGCGCAAAGCTCCAAAACGATTTGCTACTGTTTGTAGAATTTCCTAGAAGCTAGTGGACAGCAGCTAGAAGCAAAAATTTTAATTTGAAGAAAAGTATTATTTACCCAAAATCAATCTAAATCTAAAGTCTAAAATCTAAAGTCTAAAATCTAAAGTCTAAAGTCTAAAATCTAAAATCTAAAATCTAAAATCTAAAATCTAATACTCCGCGATCACCGTCACTCCGCCCTTCGTCTTCTGCCCAATTTCTACATTGATTTTAGCATCCAGCGGTAAATACAAATCCACACGCGACCCAAATTTAATAAAGCCCAATTCCGATCCTTGTTTTACCTTGTCATTTTCATGTGGGTAATACACAATCCGTTTTGCTAAAGCTCCTGCAATTTGTCGAACTAAAACAGAGAAACCTGCTTTTTCTATTACCATAGTAGTCCTTTCATTTTCTGTACTTGCTTTCGGATGCCAGGCTACTAAAAATTTACCTTCGTGATAACGTAAATATTTTACAATTCCAGAAATAGGATACCAGTTAATATGTACATTTAGTGGAGACATAAAAATTGAAACTTGAATGCGTTTGTCTTTGTAAAATTCTGTCTCTGTAGTTTGTTCAATCACCACAACTTTACCATCACAGGGAGCAATTACCAAACGATCACCAATGCTTTGATCGCGTTTAGGTGAACGGAAAAATTGTAAAATCAAGTAAAGAAATACTAAACTTAATACACCAATAAATCCTAGAAGAAGATCTTGTTCTGGAAAGAAATAATGAAATCCTCCATTCAGCAATCCTAATAATATAATCGTTACTAGTATGCTATTAAATCCTTCTTTATGTAGTGTCATTGGAGATTTTGTTTAAACATGTACGCAGAGATAAAGAGGTATGTTAGTCTCTATCTCTGCGTAGATAATTGGTTTTTACTTTGTGCTGCGAAGTTTGTGCGACATAAAATCATTATGTAATGAACGAAGCAGTTTATTAATAACTACCGCGAGCGCGAATAGCTTTAGCTACAATGGTAAGTGCATGAACATAAGCTCCCAAGCGCATAGGTACTTTATTCTCTACAGCTACTGCCCAAACATTGTTGAAAGCATTAATCATCCATTTGTCAGCTCGCTTATTTACTTCGTCTTCGCTATGATAGTATCCAGTACGATTCTGTACCCACTCGAAGTAAGAAACCGTTACACCACCACCATTGGCAAGAATATCTGGAATGATGATTACACCTTTTTTATTTAAGATGTCATCTGCATCGGCACTCGTAGGGCCATTGGCACCTTCAACAATGAGTTTAGCTTTTATTCTTGATGCATTTTTAGAAGTGATTTGGTTTTCTAATGCACAAGGAGCTAAAATTTCTGTATCTAATTCCAAAAGTTCAGGGTGACCAATTTCTTTTGCATCTTTAAATCCTTTCAACGTACCATTGTTTTTTTCACAATGTGCGATTGCTTTTTGAATACTGATTCCTTTCGGATTGTAAAATGCACCCGTGTGATCAGAAATTCCAACAACGGTAATTCCGTTTGCTTCAAAATGTTTTGCAGAAATGGATCCAACGTTTCCAAAACCTTGTACTACGGCTCGGGTTTTCTTAGGATTCATTTTCATTTTTTTCATAGCCTGCAATGCAGCAGTACAAACACCTCTACCTGTTGCTTCAACACGACCTTGTGATCCGCCTAATAAAAGTGGTTTGCCAGTAACAACACCTGGAGTGAAACTACCATTTACTTTACTGTATTCATCCATCAACCAAGCCATCTCGCGACTGCTTGTGTTTACGTCAGGAGCAGGAATGTCTTTGTCAACTCCAAAAATATCTGACATCGCAACAGTGTATGCACGAGTTAATCGCTCTAGTTCACCAACGCTCATCGTTTTTGGGTCACAGGTAATACCACCTTTTGCACCCCCATAAGGGATCTCTGCAATGGCACATTTAAAAGTCATCCAAGCGGCTAAAGCTTTTACTTCATGCTCGTCCACTTGTGGATGATAACGAATTCCACCTTTTGATGGTCCGAGAGCAGTTGAATGAATTACACGATATCCACCAAATACTTTCACGCGGCCATTATCCATTTTAATGGGAAGGCTCACTTCAATTATTCGAGATGGAACTTTTACGACCTGATAAACATCGTCTTCTAAATTCATGATTTTGGCAGCCTGATCGAGGCGTTGCATCATGGAATTAAAAGGATTTGAATTGTCGTGAATCAATAGGGGATGGGCTGGGTCAGCCTTCGTCTTTTTTGAAATCTTTGTAACGGCCATGTATTAGGTTTTGGCTGACGAAATTAGATAAAAAGCAAATAGCATTGACTATTTATTAAGGATATATTTTTTAATTTTTGATATTTTTGTGCTGTTGTTCAGCGAGTTGCGGTCTTTTTCTGGTCAATAACAAATTGGTATAAGTCATGTGCAGTTAAAATGGGGGTAAGATTGAATTCATCTTGCTGATTTCTATAGCGATAAAAAGACATGAAAAAGGTATTATTTGGTAATGAGTCTTGGGTAAAGTCAAATCGATATCGCTGCGGATGGTATAATGGTAATTGATTAATTCCCGCCATAATTTGGGCAATTTTTTTATACTTAAGATGTAATTTTTCTACACGATGGAGATGGGCAGGAAAGTGGAGATATAAACTGTCCAATGAATGCACTGCTTGGATCATATAATCTCCATACATTTTTTCATCACTTTGAAATTGAATGTAGTTCGTATAGGGGAGTCCGTTAGTTCCATATTTGTGTTTTAAAAATTGAATGGCTCCTTGCTCACCAACATAAGTTGCAAAGTTTTCATTGTAATCTACACTCCCCGGTAAATAAAGTGTAGTATGCGTGAGTTCATGGATGATAAGTTCCGCTAATTGTCCTTCACTTCTTTTTAACATATTACTCAGTATGGGATCTTCAAACCAACCCAGTGTACTCCAAGCTGCCGTAGGTCGATATTCTACATCGTATCCTAGGTCTTCTATTTTTTTTAATTCGGGCTGTCCTCGCTCTTTCTCAAAAAATCCTTTGTACGATACATTACCCAAAAATGGAAAATTCCATTCATAGTCTTGCATAGAAAATGCTCTGCATGCTGTGATTACCCACAAAACAGGTTTTCCTTTTTGATCGTATACCTTGGTGTAATTTTCAGAAACGATTAATCCGAGCGAATCGTGTGCGAACTTTTTTATTTCATGAATGATTCGAAGTTTAACTTTTAAACTATCTGGAAAATGAGGGTCATTGAGTTTTGTTTCGATGGGCTCAGCGTTGTAAAGTATTTTTACCTGACCTTTTAATTGCGCAATACCATAATTGACAAGCTGAAAATTGAATATGGAATATCCAATGATAAAAAGTAGCACTAAGTATGAAAATATTTTTAATGATTTCAGCAGGATTTTCATGAGGAGCGGCGAAAAAGGAATTTCATCTTTTTTTTCATTTGGTTTTGTTGACGTTTTATAATTCGGTAATTATTTTCAGCTAATCCTTCTCTTTTCGCATCACCCAATTGTTTCCAATTCCCTCTTTGAAAATCCAATGCAGCTTCTAAATCTACCAATTTATCAGCGGCCGATGGATCCCATTGTGCATGATAATTTTGTAGCCAATTGTGATTGAATTGTAAGAACTCATCATTGCCAATTCCTGCTCTGCTAGATACATAACTTCCACTGATATGCGCTGTTGGAAAAACGTTTTGCTGACTTAAAAAAACATAGGCTTTGGGATCTGCAACAAATGCTAAGTTGTTCTTTGTACAGTATTGTTGTAATTCTTTTACTACTTGTAAAAAAGCTTGTAGCAAATCGGGTTGATCCAGCGTGCAACCTGTATTGTATATCTCTTCAGGATGGTATTTTTCTAAAAGTGAAATGTAACGATCGTAAGCCGGTTTTACTGCAGCATAAACTTGTGGATTGTTTCTTCTGAATAAATCATAGTGCGTAAACTTTAAATCGTAATTTAATACACAAAGATCTTTTCGAAATCCTGTTTTAATGCGAGCGTAGTTGTAGTTAATGATGTTGGTCCAGTCGGCAATTAAAACAACACTTCCTTTCTCAATGGAGTTGTCGAGATCTTTCATGAGCGCTGTACTTAAGTCGAAGGTAGTAAGCGATGTTTTTGGATAATTAACTCCCATCTGTACTAACAAAAGTATCGGAAGAACTATGCTCGCCTGAGGATGCCATGTACTCAGTCGAGCCATCCCTAATGCAGCGAAGAAGCCCATCAAATAAAAGGGAGTACATAAGTAAGCATCGGTATCGGCAGTTTGATCAATTCTCAATTGATAGATGAGTAGAAATAAATAATAAAATGTGATTCCAAACCACAAACGATGCTTCTTGGCAGAAATTAAATAGATAATACCCATCAAAATAAAAATAAGGAAAATGAAAAATTGTTCGAAGCTAATTCTAAAGAAGTAGGGGAGACGCATTCCCACAATTCCTTTCACCTCAACTTGCGTATTTTTTATCCATGCTCCTCCTGAAAGATGATAAATTAATCGATCCAATGTGTTCGGACTTCCAAATGCAAAGGGTAACTCTGCCGAAGCGCGAACATACATCCAACCATAAAATAAAATAAAAATACCACCCGAAAGGAGGAGTAGCATTTTAGCATCTTTTCCAAAAAGTTCATTCCAGTTGATTTTTTCTTTTTCGATTTTTTTCTTCGCGTTGATTTTATTCACCAACCATCCTTGTGGCCAAAGTAGAATCATGATGGGAATGAATAGAATGATGGTTAGGTGATGGTTGGCTAAACCAATTCCTAAACCAAGAGCTGCTAGATAAGTTCCGACCTTGTGGTCTCCTGTTTCTCTTCGGAGAAGTCCATAAAAGATAAGTCCAATACTTAAAACTTGTAAACTATAAACCTCAACTGAATGCGACCAGTGCCAAAGGGTAGTTCCGGTTATAGGAGCTAGCGCAGCGCAAATTGCAATGAGGTATAATAGGTTGTTGTTAAGTTGGGAATAGGTGTTTTTTAGCAAGATAATGACACTTAAAAATAAAAGTACCGATGCTAAGCTCATGCATAAACTACTAAATACAACCAGACTGGGAATATGTGCTAATCCGAAAAGGGAAAACACCGATGTGAAAACTTTACTTAAGAGTACATAAGCTGGAAATCCAGGAGCATGCGCAATTCCCGTCAACTCATTCACCAATGCAAATTCAGCAGCGTCGGCGAATCCTAATGCACTAAAATTAGCATTCATGAGAGAGATCATTAGACTCACCAGAAATACGAGTAGACACCCAAAGCGTGAAATAGTTTTTTCTGTCATAGGTATAGATGGAATAACGAAAATAATATAATTTGAAACATGGACAAGTGAAATACTGGAAAATTATTTTTTCACAGCATGAATGATCAAGTTGGCTCCATTAATTTTTTTCATGTAGTTCACTTCATGCCCACTTAATTGCAATTCTTCGGTTACGTTTTTGATCTTATCAACATCGGTAAAAGCATTAAAGAGAATTCTGCCACCCAAACTGGTTTTTTGTGAAAGATGTTTCCAAAATTCACGAGAAAGTAATTTTCCCGGAATCTTATCATCAATAAAAACATCGACTAATATTAAATCGAATTTGCGAGTTTTTTTAGTGACATATTCCGCCGCATCGATGCATTCGATTTTTAAATCTTTGTTCGGGATAATATTAAATTCAAATCGAGCAATATCAATGATGACAGGATCAATTTCTACGGCAACTATTTTCCCAGTGAATTTAAATTTGTCTCTGAGCAATTCGATAGACGATCCACCGCCCATTCCTAAAATTAAAATACGTTCAATACCGCGAAAGGGGATTTGATCCAAGGTTAACTCCCATACTTTCTGTAAATTTCCATAGCTATAGCTCGTATTTTTACTGTCAAGCACCTTTTGCCCATCCACATAATTTATTTCCAGAATCCCACTGTATTTCGATCGGATGAGCTGTGTCATTACTAATTCTTTGTTAAAGCGAAAGTAAAGGTTCTTTTGAAGATTTTGATTTTTATTCCTTGCAAATCAAAGGAAAGGGTAATTTTTGGAATTAATTTAAACTTCTTTGATTAATAAAATTATATTTGTAGTAAACGCTAACTGTTATGTCATCCGAAATTCGTCAATTACAACCTCAATCTCTTTGGAACCATTTTGTCGACTTAAATGCCGTGCCTCGACCTTCTAAAAAGGAAGAACGAGTGATTCAATTTATGAAGGACTTTGGAACTCAACTCGGACTCGAAACTTTTGAAGATGACATCCGAAATGTGATTATACGCAAGCCTGCTACCAAAGGCATGGAGAATCGTAAAGCTATTGTGTTGCAAAGCCATCTGGATATGGTGCATCAAAAAAATAATGATACCACTTTTGATTTTGATCAGGATGGTATTAAGATGATTATTGATGGTGATTGGGTACGAGCAAAAGGAACAACCTTAGGTGCAGATAATGGAATTGGAGTGGCCACCATCATGGCGATTTTGGCAAGTAACGATATTCCACATCCTGCTATTGACGCTTTGTTTACCATCGATGAGGAAACGGGAATGACAGGCGCACTCAATTTGAAAGGTGGAATTTTGAAAGGTGAAATATTATTGAATCTCGATACCGAGCAGGATGATGAAATTGATATTGGTTGTGCTGGTGGAATCGATGTCACCGCAAAACGATCGTATCAAGAAGAAAACATTCCTGCAGATCATATTGGGTATACGCTTACCGTTAGTGGATTGAATGGCGGACATAGCGGCATGGATATTCATAAAGGCTTAGGCAATGCGAATATGCTGATGAATAGAATTTTGTTTGCTATATCGCGTGAGTTGAATGCAAAAATAGCAAGCATCAATGGTGGAAGTCTTCGAAATGCTATTCCACGAGAAAGTGTTGCTGTCGTAACAATCGCCAAGGATAGTGAATCACAGATGGCCGCCTTAGTTTCGGCACTTTCAGAAGACATCAAAGCGGAATATACTACCATGGAGCCTGGACTTAACATCACCATGGTTTCAATCGCCACTCCCCAAAAAGGAATGAAAGCCGACGATCAGACTCGAATCCTCAATGCTATTTATACTGCGAATAATGGAGTTTATAGAATGAGCGCCGATATTCCCGATTTAGTAGAAACGAGTAATAACGTTGCTCGTGTTTTAATAGAAAACGGAGAAATGATGATTGGTTGCTTAACACGATCCTCTGTTGAATCATCAAAAATGGATTTAGCAAATGCACTTCGCGCTGCTTTTGAATTGGCTGGTTGCGACGTAGTTTTTTCAGGAAGTTATCCCGGCTGGACACCCAACGTACATTCTCCAATTTTAAAAACGATGGAAGAGATCTATGAGAAATTATTTAACGAGAAACCAAAGGTAGTAGCCTGTCACGCCGGTCTTGAATGTGGCATTTTAGGCGCAAATTATCCTGGAATGGATATGATCTCCTTCGGTCCAACCATTCTCGGAGCCCATAGCCCCGACGAACGTGTTTCAATTTCCAGTGTACAAAAATATTGGAAGTTTGTCTTAGAAATATTGAAAGAGATTCCAGCAAAAAGTTAAATCGAAATACTTTTAACTCTTATGAACTTTTGTCCTCTTATGTTCTCAAGTGCCTGCCTGCTGCAGTCAGGTTTAAAAAATTGTTCGGTCAAAATATAATTACTGCCATGAAAAAGTTGATATTTTTTATTGTCTTTTTGAATTCAACATTAGTGTATGCTCAATTCACAAATCTGAATTGGACATTCGGCGATAGTTGTGGAATAAAGTTTAATTCTACGGGTATAGATTCTATTTACCGGACTTCTGTAAATTCAAGAGGGTCGTCTGTTTCCATAAGTGATTCAATTGGTAATTTACTCTTTTATGTAGCTTCTCCGGATTTAGAACTTTATCAAACTACAACTACTGTTAATAGAGGAAGAATATACAATCGACAACATAATACGATGGAAAATGGTGATTCAATCGCCACTCCTGGCTGGTATAAAGAACTTCTTATATTGCCTTTGCCCGATAGCACGAATAAGTTTGTAGTAATCTCAAGTATGGCTACATCTGGTGCAAAAATTTCATATTCAGAAGTGGATCTCACCTTTAATAACGGTCTTGGTAAAGTGGTTAGTAAAAACAATGTGTTAGATACAGGTGAAATTTCTGATGGGATTACCGCTATTAAACATGGCAATGGAAGAGATTGGTGGATAATTTATAAAAAATGGTTTTATACTAATAATACGATATATAAAATATTATTGACACCAACTGGTCTGTCATCCATCACCACTCAATCAATAGGAGTACCTTCTTTCGTTGGTAGTTTTTACAGACTCATCCCATCAAAAAGTGGCGAATTTATAATTGGTATAAATCCAGGGGATGGCACTCTTGAAAAATTTTCCTTTGATCGTTGTACTGGAAATTTCTTTAACCATGTTATTTTAAATAATGCAACTTTCCCAAGTCCTGCCGAGGGTTTATGGGATGGAGCCATTAGCCCTAATGAAAGATTCTTATATATTACTACAGCTTATACTACAGAGTATTTGTATCAAATTGATTTATTAAATCAAAATCCTTTTCAAAATAAAATAGTTATTGATTCTATTGATACTTTGATGAATGCTGGTTCATCAATTCGGTTAGCTCCAAATGGTAAAATGTATCGTTCTCATTGGTGGTGCCAAGACGGATGGAATTGTTATCCATTTTTAGATTCAAATTATGCTTCGGTTAATACACACTTAAGTGTAATTAACGAACCAGATAGTTTTGGTCTAGCCTGTTCCTTTGATGCTTTAGGACAATACCTAAATGGATATCGTACTTACCTTGGTCTGCCCAACGATGTTAATTTAGCACTTGGTCCTCTGAGCGGAAGTTTGTGCGATACACTTTCTGTTGGGTTGAGTGAAATTAATGATGGTATACCAATACAAGTATCTCCTAATCCTTCTACAGGTAATTTTACAGTAAGCATCAAAGATAAAGTTTTATTTAAGGAAGGTTTTTCTTACGCTATTTATTCTCTTCAAGGGCAGTTGATCCAACAAGGTGTAATAAAAGGAAGAACATCCTCTATTAATTTATCTTCTTTTGAAAGTGGAATGTATCTACTTAATGTAACTTTACCAAAAGAGGTAATTCAAATTAAACTAAGTAAACTCTAAACTCTTGTGCACTTCGTGTCCTCTTGTGTTCTCTAGTGCCTGCCTGCTGCTTTGCTATGCTGAAGCTTTAGCGAAAGCGAAGCAGGCAGGTTTAAAAAATTGGGATCTTCTCTCTTAATAGATCATTGTCCCTGATTATATTCTTATTTAATAATACTTGTCTTTAAATTTAACATGTGAATTATGTAATTCTTTCTTTAAATTGTGTAATGATACTTTCTTTAAATTGATAGAACTTTATACATTCAAGATAAACAAGAAAGTCAAAAGGAATCGAGTATTACCTTCAATATGATAAGTGAATCCTTCGTAGTGTTGAGATCACTTCATGAACATTTAAATGATCTAGGAATACTAAAAAATAACAATTATGGAAAATGCTAAAACATCAATACAACAGCTAGGAGTAAAAGTAGGACTTGTAGTTTGCGGGTTGTGTATCGGATTTTTTTTATTGATGAATGCATTGGACTTAGGACATATTTCAGAGTTGAGATATTTTAATTTTCTGATTCTCATCTTAGGTCTAATATTTGTTTTCAATTACTTTAAACGGCCAGGGCGCAAGATTGATTATCTACCAGGAATGGGATTGGGATTTATTACATCCACGGTCAGTCTAATCCCATTCGCATTCTTTCTTTATTTGTATTTTTCATACATAGATCCAGATTTATTAATTAAGATAAAAAGCAGTTCTACATTAATGAGCTCCTATCTCACCCCATTGGCATCAGCAATAGGAGTAGCCATTGAGGGTATTGCATATGGTGTTATTGTTTCATTTGTAATTATGCAATACTACAAGTCTAGTTTAACTAAAAAGATACTAGTTTCTGGAAGCTCAAAGGGAGTTAATTAATAGTTTGCAAATGTTAGTTTTAAATTGATTTTAATTTGAGATTTTATCTTCAGCTCAATAAGTAAGTGTGAATGTTGTAAGATTTTAACTGAATGATATAACTCGGATGGCAATGTTTGATTTTATATTTGTATGTATAAGTTAATTCACACTTAAAAACTATAAATCATGGAAAACACTGAAATCAAAGGAAATTGGAATGTAATTAAAGGAAAACTTAAGCAAAAGTATGCTGAACTTACCGACGACGATTTGACGTATGCGGAAGGTAAAAAAGATGAAATGTTAGGTAAAATTCAAAAGAAAATTGGGAAGACGGAAGACGAGCTTAACAAGATTATTGATGGCCTTTAAAGTTATTTAATCAGTACTGCAAGAACTATTTAGTATTGCAGTGCTGATTTATTTCACTACAAATATCAAGCAGAATTTAATCCTCATTTTTTCTATTGATCAAACTATCCACTTGTAATTTTGTCTTCTCCATACTGTGTACTGCGTCGATTAATCGAAGCAGCATCTAAATCAATACCCTCTACTTTATTTCCGAGAAAATAAACAAACTGCTTTTCGTTGTATTGATAAGAGAACAATGAATCCGCTGTGGTTTTATGGATACCAATAAAAAAAATATTCACGGGCTTCCCTGCAATTTCTAACACATCTTCCTTCGTCATACCCGGTTTAACATCTTCAATTTTCTGCGCCGCTACAATCATCGGAACCGCAACAATCAATAAACTTAAAATAATTTTTTTCATGTTAATTTTATTGGAAGTTAACTCAATCGTTGGAATTATAAAGTAGATCAGAACTTGAAGTGTAAGATAAATAAATCCGTGCAAATCTGTTTAATCTGTGTCATCCGCGCCTGCCTGCCGCAAGCAGGTTCCAACTTTTAGATGCAACATAGCGAAGCCTCGAGACACCAATTCAACCATGCTGTATACCCCTTCCCAGAAGTATGACGTGTCACTTTGACTACTGGGTTCCGTTCAGATTGCAGAGCGCAGCAATTTGCCCATTTACCAACTTGCTAATTTGCAATTCCTAGAACGGATATTTATTCGCTTCAATCATCGCCTTCGCAATTCTTCTTCTCGTCGCGACCGTATTCACTGGAGCCATTTTACTAAAACGTTTTAAACCCATCAACAACATACGTTGTTCATCACCTTCACACATAGCATTAATTGCATTCTTACCATTCACATTTAATCGATCAACCGCATCATTTACATAAGTACTGGTCATGTCAATTTGTAATGCACAGGCTTCCGCTCCTTTAGTGGCGACTAATTTTTGCGTTCTTAATAAAATAGATTCTGCCATAAAAGTGTCAATAGCCATATCTGCAATGCGCATGATAAGTTCTTGCTCTTTAGCTAATGTCATCATGTATTTTTGAACTGCAGTTCCAGCAACCATCAAAATTGCTTTTTTCATGTTTGCAATTACTTTGGTTTCTTCATCAAAAAGTTGATCGTTACCATTGCCAAATTCAGGAATGCCCACTAGTTCTTTTTGAATCGCCATAGCAGGACCCATTAAATCCAACTCACCTTTCATCGCTCGTTTTAAAATCATATCGACAGCAAGCAATCGATTAATTTCATTTGTACCTTCAAATATTCTGTTGATGCGAGAGTCGCGATAGGCACGATCCATGGGGAAGTCGGCGGAGTAACCGTATCCACCATAAATTTGTACACCTTCATCTACTACAAAATCCAAAACTTCCGATCCTGCAACTTTCAAAATAGCACACTCTACCGCATATTCTTCCGCCGCACCCAACAACGCACTTTCAAATGATTTCCCGTTGGCCATCATTTCTTCTTCTTTATTTTCGATGAGTCCACTCACTCGGTAAATTGCAGACTCTATCGCAAAAATGCGAATGGCTTGTTCCGCTAATTTATGTTTGATTGCACCAAACTTGGAGATAGGTAATTTAAATTGTTCTCTCGTATTTGCATATTCAACCGACTGCGTACAAATTTGTTTTGATCCACCTAAAGCGGCAGCCGCTAATTTCGCTCTGCCAATATTTAAAATATTGAATGCGATAAGATGTCCTTTACCAATTTCTCCTAAAACATTTTCAACGGGGACTTTACAATCCATAAAAAATACTTGTCGTGTAGAAGATCCTTTAATTCCCATTTTATGTTCCTCTTCACCCAATGACAAACCTGCATAATCTTTCTCAACAATAAATCCAGTGAATTTATCACCATCCACTTGAGCGAAAACGGTGAATACATCTGCAAAGCCAGCATTGGTAATCCACATTTTTTGTCCATTGAGGATGTAATGTTTTCCATCCGAAGAAAGAACCGCTTTCGTTTTAGCAGCTAATGCATCGGATCCAGATCCTGGCTCCGTTAAACAGTACGATCCTTTCCATTCTCCCGTAGAAAGTTTAGGAAGGTATTTTGCTTTTTGTTCTTCTGTTCCAAAGTATAAAATGGGTAATGTGCCTATTCCTGTATGTGCAGCCATCGCTACAGAGAAAGAATGTCCAGCACCCAATACTTCCGTCATCAGCATGCCGGTAAGAAAATCTTTTCCAAACCCTCCATATTGTTCTGGAATGGAAACACCAAGCAAACCTAATTCGCCTGCTTTGTCTACCATAGAAGCCATTAAGCCGGGTTCCATAGCGTCAATACGATCAAGGTTGGGATAAATATTTTGTACTAAGAACTCATGAGCCATATCGGCCATCATGCGATGTTCTTCATTGAATTCTTCGGGTGTAAAAACGGAATTTGGGTCTGTAGTGCGTATGATAAATTCACCGCCTTTCAGTAGCGATGTTTCACGATTGGTTTTAGTTTCAGTGGACATTTTTTGATTAATTTTATTAAGTATACGTATCGAGGAAACAAGGGTTTCAATCCTCTGTGTTTTTCATTTTCGTTATCTCGAAGGTAAGAAATTTGTTTCAGACAAGAATTCTGTTCTATTAAATTATTTCTACTCTTCTGAACATAAACTTGTTTATAAGGGTGAATATTGCCGATATTTGTCTTTGTTGCTTTTATCTTAATTTTGTGTTCGAATGACAACGGAGATCGGGAGGCAAGTAGATAAGGCAATTTCTTTGCTAGAAGCAGGAGAGTTGGTTAGTATTCCAACCGAAACGGTGTATGGATTAGCGGCGAATGCCTTAAATTCTACAGCCGTATTTTCTATTTTTAAAGTAAAGGAAAGACCCTCTTTTGATCCGCTGATAGTACACATTCCAAAAGTGGATGTTCTGGATCACTATGCACATTCTATTCCTCGCATTGCCTATGATTTAGCGTTGGCATTTTGGCCAGGACCCTTAACTTTAATTTTACCTCGCAAGTCCAATATTCCTGATTTGGTGAGCTCGGGCTTAGATACCGTGGGTTTGCGTCAACCCGCTCATCCTTTAACATTAGAATTACTCAATCAATTAGACTTTCCTTTGGCGGCGCCAAGTGCAAATCCCTTTGGATATATTAGTCCGACCACGGCTCAGCATGTATACGATCAACTGCAAGGTAAATTACCTTATATTTTAGATGGAGGACCCTGTAGAGTAGGAGTGGAGTCGACCATAGTTGGTTTTGAAGGAGATGAAATATTTATTTATCGTTTAGGCGGACTAACGTTAGAGGATATACGAAAAGTAGCTCCTCATTGTCAATTGAAATTAAATAGTTCATCAAATCCGATCGCACCTGGTATGCTAAAAAGTCATTATGCACCAAAGCATCCATTTTATTTAGGAGAAATTAGTGCATTGATTGCGCAATTTGTGGGAATGCGAATCGGCGTTCTTTCTTTTGAAAAAAATTATTCCGCCGATGAAAATGTAGAGGTGAATGAAATTCTTTCAACCCATGGAAACTTGGATGCAGCTGCCGTAAAATTATTTTCAGCCATGCGAGTTTTAGATGCTTCTTCTGTCGATGTTATCCTTGGTGAATTTGTGCCTGATGTAGGTATCGGTAGAGCCATCAATGATCGGTTGAAAAGAGCGGCGACGTGGTGATTGCGCTGTGAATGGCGGCGCTACAATAAATATTAAATAGTCCAAATAATTGTACTAATTCTGATTCGAGCCGGGTGGTCAATAATGCAAATTAGTTTGATTTAGTTTGCAGGATTTCTGTAAAATAAATTTTAGTTTTTTCTTTAAGATTTTAGTCTCATTTAATTTGTTACTTTCTTTTACGTGAAAAGAAAGTAAACAAAGAGAGCACGCCACCCATCCCGATAGCTATCGGGACCAACTAACTTTTGCAGTTTCTGCTTTCTTCTTTTGTCCGCAACGACTGAACTGTCTTTTGTGCTTATTTTTTTAAAAAGTTGATTTTTTAAAACGCTTAATTTATTCGCTCGAAAATACCAGCTGCGCCTTGTCCTGTACCCACACACATAGTCACCATCCCATATTTTTTCTTTCGCGCTTCCAGTTCATTCATAATTTGAACGGTTAGTTTACCTCCTGTGCACCCGAGAGGATGTCCTAATGCTATGGCTCCACCGTTTACATTCACTATTTCTTCGTTTAAACCTAAGGTTCTGATGATGGCTAAACTTTGTGAAGCAAAAGCTTCGTTCAATTCAATGAGATCCATATCATTTTGGTTTAACCCGGTTTGTTTTAAAACAGCAGGTATTGCTTTAATAGGACCAATACCCATTACACGAGGTTCAACACCAGCAACAGCATATCCTACAAATCGCATTCTGGGTTGTACATTGAGTTGCTTAAGCATCTTTTCGGAAACCACTAAAACAAATGCAGCGCCGTCGCTTGTTTGTGAACTGTTCCCTGCGGTAACGGATCCTTTCGCATCAAAGACAGGTTTAAGTTTTGCTAATTTCTCAATGGAAGTATCCATTCTAGCACCTTCATCCGTATCGGCAACACTCGTTCTTGTTTGCTTTTTTTCTGCCGCATCTAAATACGTTTCGGTGATAGAAAATGGAACAATCTGATCTTTAAAAATACCACCTTGAATAGCTTTTACTGCTTTCTGATGGGAGTTGAATGAAAATAAATCTTGATCTTCTCTGCTTACTTTATAATCGTTCGCAACGGCCTCTGCGGTTAATCCCATACCCCAATAATAATCGGGATGCACTTTCGATACTTCATAGTTGGGAACAATTCTCCAGCCACCAAATGGGATCGGACTCATGCTTTCAGCTCCTCCGGCGATGATACAATCCGCTAAGCCTGCTTTTATTTTAGCAGCAGCAATGGCGATGGTCTCTAAGCCCGAAGCACAGTAACGATTTACCGTCATGCCCGGAACTTTGTCAGTATTTAAACCCATCAAGGAAATCATTCTTCCCATATTTAATCCTTGCTCTGCTTCAGGAGTTGCATTCCCTACAATCACATCGTCAATCAATTCTTTGTCTAAGTTGGGAACTGCATTTACTAAATGTTGTATTACCGAAACGGCAATATCATCTGGGCGAGTAAAACGAAACATTCCTTTTGGTGCTTTTCCAACGGCACTTCGAAATCCAGTGATTATATATGCTTCTGCCATGACTTTATTTATTTTAAGCGAAGATAAAAATATTGAAGCTTTTTTTTGGTGATTTTATTGGTGAAGGAAACGAATTTATTCACAACATCGGTTTGCATCCCGATAGCTATTGGGATTGCACCCTGAGCTTGTCGAAGGTTGCGAGAAATTGGTCGAAGCACAGCCTTAGCACCTTTTTAGCGAGAAAATTTAGCGAAGAGAATCTTTTCGTCCCGATAGCTATCGCATAGGCGTCAAGACTAAATTGAGTAATTAACAATAAAATGTAGAGAAAAAGTGCTGGCAATCAACTAAACGAAGAGAAAAAAAGGAGCTGTTTGTATTTCAATACTTCGAATAATGAAAACAAACAACTCCAAGGGAAATAAATCCCACAACAAAGAAAATATAATTTTCAATAAAAGCGATAAACAATTAATCAACAAAATAGCAAAGCTTACTGGTTTCATAGGAAGAAAAGACGGAAAGATTAGACC
>JANOPQ010000267.1:0-21265 GCA_031421935.1 Bacteroidota bacterium
ACCATACAATGGGCTCTATCAGAATGTCTACAAGAATAAAATCTAATTCATCGTTGCAAGAGTCGAATTAAGTTGGATCTCTTCCTAACTATTGAGTTTTTTTGTAACTTTTTCCTCTTTTGGATATCCGCATGAGAGGAGAGAAAGTACAATAGCTATGTATTTTAGTCTGGTCATGGCTTGCCGGTAACTTAGTTATATAAGTAGGTTCTCCTCCCTAACTTTCCCCAATCCCTAGAATTTTGTAGGGGTTGGAGCAGGTTAAGGGAAACAGACATACTTCCTGTTTTTATAATTACTAGCCCTAATTTGGACCTTGTTTTCTTTTTATTTATTGGTCTTTTACCCAATTCTCTATTTCAATTCCTGCCATTCTCTCAAAATCTGAAACATTCCTTGTAACAAGTGTTAATTTATTCGAAATAGCAGTTGATCCAATTAGTAAATCAAAGTCGTCTAAAGGTAACCCTATTTTTCTAAGTCGAGATTTTTCCTTAGCATAAATATCAAGTGAATTGAATACCGGTATAATGGTGAATTTAGATACAAACTCATCAACGGTCTTTCGATTTCTTTCTTTATTCTCACTATTTTCTGCCCCAAATTTCAGCTCGGCAATTGTAATTTCTGAAATGAAGCAGTTTCGAATTTCTGCTTTCTCTATTTTTTTATCAAGGCTGTATTGTCCTTTCAAAAAATAAACACAAATGTTGGTATCAAGTAGAAATTTTCTCAAAGGCCTTCGGTCTTTCTATTAAAATTTCTGATGCTTTTCAACTCGGCATTAATTTCTTCAGCTGATTTTTTTGAAATGAAAGCGCCAAATAAATCGTCAATCGTCTTGCTAGAACGATTTTTAGACCCTTTTAGAGATTCAGAAAGTTTTGAAATTAACTCTAATTTGTTTTCTGGACTCAAATTGTTTAAAAGGCCTAAATAGCTGTCAATTAAATTAAATTTTAAATTTGTTATTTTCATGTTTTTATTCTAATTCAAAATTAGTAATTTTTTTGTCAAATGCCAAATTTTGTATAAATGTTTCTGAGTACTAGGAAGAGGTTCATTATACTAATAATTAGAATTCGACTATAGTCGCTATTTATATGCTTTGTAATTATAATTCTAAAGTAAGTTTTAAATGTCCCCCTAAACCTTGCTGTATAATTTTCATTAATGTGGAAAGACGAATATCTGAAGCATTATTCTCTATTCGTGAAATGTATGATTTATTGGTACCGCATTTTTCAGCAAGCTCTTCTTGTGTCATACCTAATTTTATCCTGGCTTCTTCTAACAAAACACCTAAATGAAAGGCTTCAAAATCTTGCTCCCATTTATCACGCGCTTTTGCACCTTTCTTGCCATACTTAGAGTCAATTATTTCGTCAAATGTGGTAATTTTTTTACTCTTGCTCTTTTTCATGATAATATTCCTCCCTTATTTTAATTGCCCTTTCAATTTCCGGTTGAGGAGTTTTCTTAGTCTTCTTTTGAAATGCATTTCCTAATACCACTAAATTTCCTTTGTCAAAGAATGAAAATATTCGATAAATATTTCCTGCTACCTCCACTCTTATTTCGTAGATTTCTTTTGCACCATGTATATGCTTGAAATATTTTTCAGGAACATTTTTCATTACTTTAATTAATTGTAAAGTCCATTCAATTTTGGATTGAACGTCCTTGGGCATTTTCTTATAGAAATTTAGAAAATACTTCTTGTAGGCGATGATCTGTCTTTCAGTTCCCATAACAAAGTTAACTAATTAGACAACTAAAGCCAAATAAAAAGACAGCTTTTTGAAGATTTTTTTTTGAGTAATATGTAGATTAGGCAGCTTCGGGAAATCTTGGTTAAATAAATCTAGGGTCTTTATCATAAATCCATCCCTTCAATAGGGCTAATGATTGCACTTATATTTTTAGTACTAACATGGGTGTATATTTCAGTGGTTCTACTGCTATTATGACCTAATAATTCTTGAATATAACGTAGATCAGTTCCTGCTTCTAATAAATGAGTAGCATAACTATGACGTAAACTATGTAAAGTAGCTGGTCGCTTGATGTTTCCTCTTAACAGAGCTTGATTAAAAACCAAGTTTAAACTTCTTTCGCTATAGTTTTCGCCTTTTACTTGACCTTCAAATAGATAGAGCGTTGGCCGATATTGTAAATAGTAGGTTCGCAACATTTCTATCATCATTTGTGGGAGAGGAGTAATACGATCTTTCCTTCCTTTGGCATTCCTTATTAATAATACACACCTTTTGCTGTCAATGTGCTCTGGCTTTAATGCCAAAAGTTCGCTCCGTCGTAATCCGCAACTATAAATCAAACTTAACATGGCTTTGTGCTTTAGGTTTTTAGTGCGCTTTAGAAGTTGCTTCACCTCTTCCTTGCTTAATACGTTCGGTAATTTGTGTTCCTTTTTAGGTCGATGTATTTCTTCAATCTTTATTACTGTGGATTCAATTTCTTTAAAAAATAATTTTAAGGCATTCACCACTTGGTTTTGATAAGACGATGAGTATTTATTTTTGAGAATGTAATCGTTGTTAAAGTGAATTACATCTTCATTCGTTATGGCTTCTATCTCCTTGTTTTCAAAGTATCTTAAAAAAACAATTAATGCATCACAGTAAGTCTTAATAGTATTTTTGCTGTATCGCTTCGATTGTAGCCATCGTGCAAATTGTTCTTTTTTTTGAAGATGAAGGGGGTTGATCTTTTTATGATTCGATGAAGTCAAATGGAATCTTTTGCGATTTTCAACTTGATCTGGTATATGCCATGCTTTCAGCGATGGACTCCATCTGGCTCCTTTAAATTTTCTAATTCGATTATTCCAAACTTCATTACTTTCGAAGTAGATTGCAATTCGACTCTCATTCTTGTATTCAATTATTTCTGCTCTCCATTTCATGACTGTCTGTTTTGGAATCGGAATTTTACATTTGAATTAGTTGTCATTCCAATTACCACAAATCTCCAAAAGAAAAAATGGGTAGTCGTTTTATAAACATTTATAGTCGACTATAAACGTTTACCAATGAAAATTGAAATGAGAAAATCTCGAGTTCGAATTAATTAAAAAATAAATCTCATTTTAAAGAGCACGGAGGTCGCCCATTTGCAGAGCGAGAATCTTAGTGTGAGAGAGGATTAATAATTGATAAATATAAAATAACTTTTTCTCACTATAGAAATAAATGCTGACTGAGGCTCTCGAAGCCAGCATTTTCTCGCTCTCGAAGCCAGCATTTTCTCACTCTCAAACTGTTCCTCGCTCTCAAACCGTTCCTCGCTCTGTTAATAGGTGTGCTTTCTTTGGTTACTTTCACGTAAAAGAAAGTAACAAGTAAAAGGAGAACTATAATTAAAATTGAAACTAAAAATACAATTAAAAACTAACCTAAGAGCATCTTGACGAATGAAAAGCAAAATAGAATAGTAAATTCGCTTCGAATCAGCGGGGAGGCCGCCCATCCCAATACACTCCTTTGATTATAGTTGGGAATATTCGTGTAAATTAATTGTTTTCGATGTAGACCAATTTATATTTTTATCAGCCGTGCCAATGGATATAAATTTAAAATCATTAATATAATAAATTAACTTCTGCATCGATGAATTTATTCCATAGTAGGTTTTAAATTTTTTAAATGGATTGAGATTTTTTAAAACAGGTTGACCAGTATCAAAATCTCTATAATGAAAATACGCCATTGAATAGGTTGATTCAGCTGTCCATTTTTTAATTAAATAGTAAGGGTATAATCTAAAGTATCCACCACCCGCAAAAATTGTTCGGCGGCCTAAAAAGCTAAATGTATTTATTGGAAATTCTTTAATTACTCCATTATTTATTTTTAATTGAAAAGGAGTATTATCCTTAAATCTTGGTAATCCTCCATACGCTGATTTCCCTATAACAATTGAGCTATCTATTTGAATGCCGTTTTCGATTAAGAGTTCAAAAATCCACAAATTTTCTTTACAAAGGGAAAAGCCTGGCGCTCGGTATGAAATAATTTTTTCGCCAGTTATTTGTTCTAATACATCAATGGAACGGGTTATATCAGAATTAAAGTGATGGGATGGTTTCTTTGGAATTAAATCATGCGAAAATCCATGTGAACCAATTTCATGCCCTGCATTTTTTATTTTTCGAATGATGGAAGGATGCTTTTTCGCTACGCTTCCTACACAGAAAAAAGTTGCCTTAATTTCATTCTGTTCAAACAGGTTCAGGATTTCATTCATCCCTAGATCTAACCTAGATTCAAAGTTATTCCATCGACTTCCGACGTATGAATTTGAATTCAAAATATGATACCACTCTTCAACATCTATTGAAATAATTTTCATTTTCTATTGTTTTTTGGATTATGTTTAGATATTGAATGGCATCAAAATTAGTTGAACAATAATCAGTCATTACAAATATTCGCAATCCCATTGGAGATTGCAACTTATAAAGATGTAATCGACTTTAGAAGTTTCACATTTGGTCAGCTTTAATAGAAATAATTGTATAGCACAGTTGAAATAGTTGCAACAATATACAAAATAATTCTTTCGGATTTACATACACACTACCTAAAATTAATGGAATTTGATTTAGTTTAACTTTCTTCGATAATGCGCTGACTGGTTATTGAATTCTACTTCTCGAAACCTAACCATTCGCCCTCTAAAGTATTCCAAGTCATTATATTATTTTGATAGCATTAAATTTCAAGGTTTTATCATATCTTATCGGCAAAGAAATTGCCAAACTGACAACCAACCATTCTCCTTCCCGATAGTTATCGGTACTCCCATTCTCCTCGCAATCCCATCTGCCTCGCGAATCTTCGCGATTACCAGCTTGCCAATTTGCCAACTTTCCACCTTCTAGCTATCGGAATTACCAACTTAACCAACTAACCGATTTGTCAACTAACCTCGCGAGGCTTCGCGATTGTCAACTAACCTCGCGAGGCTTCGCGATTGCCAATTTACCAATTTACCAATTTACCAATTCCCTTATCTTCGCGGTATGCAAATCCTCTCCATCAAAAAAATTGAAACCCATAGCTTCCATGGTTGCCTTCCCGAAGAAAGAAAAGTGGGTACCCGTTTTAGTACCGACCTCGAATTTGTAGGCGATTTCTCTATAGCCATGGCCAATGATGATCTTTCTCAAACCGTCGATTATGTCCTCGTTCACCAAATAGTGAGAGAGGAGATGTCCATCTCCGCTAACCTCATTGAACACGTGGCTCAGCGTATTATGAAGAGAATGCAGGACGCTTTTCCGTTAGTAACTTATGTGAAAGTATCTATCACTAAGTTTAATCCACCCGTGAATGGACAATTAGGTGAGGCCGTTTTTACGGTGATGTCTTCTTAGCCCTGATGGGTAATCGTTTTAACGATTTCAACAACTTGAGATAAACAAGACCTGTTTATTACTAAATCCTTTTTTTACGCTTTTTGATTTTCTTCCCTTTCTAATGTGATTACCTTCGTGCCATTATGGCGAAGAAGAAAGAATCTCCCGATCATGGCGCACTGCTGAAAAAACTTTTGTTAACGGTTTTCAAAGAGTACCCTTATAAAGCACTCAATTATAAACAGGCCATCCGTAAGTTGGAACAAGAACCTCTGTATGAGGAGTCGAAGGAATTGTTGGAATTGCTGGATACCGCTCAACTAAAAGCGGCTTGCATTGCGGTATTGGAAGGAATGGCGCAAGATCAGGTGCTGCAGGAAGTAGATCGTTTTAAGTATAAGCTTTGGCCACAGTCGCATTTCGCAGAAGGACGCATCGATATCGTATCTAACGGTAATGCCTATGTGAAGAGTGATGAGTTTGAGGAAGATGTGGTAGTTGATCGCAACAATACAAAGAATGCAATGAAAGGCGATCTCGTAAAAATTAATTTGTTCGCGACTCGACCCGGTAAACGACAAGAAGGAGAAGTGATGGAAGTAATTGAACGTGCCCGAACAGAATTTGTAGGCACCGTTCAAGTGTCCGGAAAGTTTGCATTTTTGAGCGGCGATTCTGCAAAGAATAATGTAGAAATATTTATACCTTTAAATGCGTTAAATGGAGCAGTGCATGGTGAGAAAGCCGTAGCACGTATTACCGAATGGCCCGAAGATGCAAAGAATCCGCAAGGAGAAATTATTCGTGTACTCGGTGCTCCAGGAGAGAACAACGTGGAGATGGATGCCATTCTCGTTGAGTACGGTTTCCCCCTCGAGTTTCCTGCAGGGGTAGAAGCCGAAGCAGAGAAAATTCCATTTAAGATTTCTGCAGCAGAAATAAAGAAACGTCGCGATTTTAGAAAGGTGCCCACGTTCACCATCGATCCGGTGGATGCAAAAGATTTTGATGATGCACTTTCAGTTCAAACATTGAAAAATGGAAACCTAGAAGTGGGAATTCATATCGCCGATGTTTCGCATTATGTAACGCCTAATTCATCTTTAGAAGAGGAAGCCTACGATCGCGCTACCTCCATTTATTTAGTGGATCGTGTAATTCCCATGCTTCCCGAAAAGTTGAGTAATAACGTTTGCTCTTTGCGCCCAGGAGAAGATAAATTATGTTTTTCAGCCGTGTTTGAAATTGACAAGGATGCTAAGGTATTGGAAGAATGGTTTGGTCGTACAGTCATTCATTCGCAACGTCGATTCTCGTATGAAGAAGCTCAAGAAGTAATTGAGACGGGCGAGGGTGATATGAAGGAATATATTCTTCCCTTGCAAGAGTTAGCAAAAATTTTACGCAAAAACAGATTCACCAGTGGCGCCATTTCTTTCGATAGAGTGGAGGTGAAGTTTCGGTTAGATGAACGCGCACATCCTGTTGATGTTTTTCTCAAAGAAAATAAGGACAGTAATAAATTGATTGAAGAATTTATGCTCTTAGCCAATCGTCGCGTGGCCGAGTACATCGGAAAGAAATTGTCCATCAAAGAAGGAAAAGAATATCCTTTTGTGTATCGTATTCATGACACTCCCGTAAGCGATAAGATGGAAACGTTTGCCAATTTCGCCTCTAAGTTCGGGTATAAAATGAATACCAATACCGATCGAGAAATAGCACATTCATTAAATAAGCTGATGAAAGATGTGAAAGGGAAGAAGGAACAAAATGTAATTGAACAGTTGGCGATTCGCACGATGTCGAAAGCAGTGTACACTACAAATAATATTGGACATTATGGATTGGCGTTCGATTACTATACACATTTCACTTCTCCTATTCGTCGTTATCCCGATGTGATGGTGCATCGTTTGTTGGCGCATTATTTAGCAGGAGGAAAACCGATGGCATCGAACGAATTGGAAGTAGCCTGTAAGCACAGTACCGACATGGAAATTAAAGCTTCCGAAGCCGAACGTGCTTCCATCAAATTTAAGCAAGTGCAATATTTACTCGATCGCAAAGATGAAGTATTTAATGGAATGATTTCTGGCGTTACCGAGTGGGGATTGTATGTAGAAATTGTAGAGAGTAAATGCGAAGGACTTATTCGTGTGCGTGATTTGGTAGATGATTTTTACGAGCTCAACGAAGATCAATATTGTTTAGTAGGACACCGTTCTAAAAAAGTATATCAGCTCGGCGATTTATTAAAAGTGCGTTTGAAGTCGGCCGACTTAATGAAAAAGCAAATTGATTTTGTATTGGCTGAAGATTATAATTCTGTTAAACTCACCAAGTCGGGTGGCGGAGGCAACTTCTCAAAATTCCACGGTGGTGGTTCCTCTAAATCTTCCGGCAGATCTTCTTCTGGCTCCTCTTCAAAATCAGGCACTCCCAAAACCAAAAACAAATACGGCAAAGGCACTTCCAAATGGAAGAAATAACGATCACTTAAACGCAGCGACGCAAAGTTCAGCAGCGTCAGCAGCGATTTTGTCTATTAAAAAATTTCGTATTTAGCGTATTCGCGTATTCGTACATTCGTATCGCGAAGCCTCGCGACGTACATTCGTATCGATTCGTAACCTGCTTGCTACAGGCAAGTTCGTATCCTTATCTTATTCGCATTTTCGTGATTATTCGCATTTCGCGTATTAGCGTATTAGCGAATTCTTATTTCGTACATTCGTATCGATTCGTAATTCGTAACCTTATCATTTCTTAACCACCCGCGTACTACTCACCACCCCATTATCTTCCACCTTCAAAATATAAACTCCATCAGCAAATATTGGGTCGTTGAACGGAATGGTAAAGATGTTCCCTTCAAAATTTCCTTCGTGCTGGTAAATGAGTTGCCCTTTTAAATTATAAAGTGAAATTGAAAGTTTGTGTTTTCCCGATGATTCAAATAAAACATTTAGTTGATCTTTGAAGGGAGAAGGAAATACAGTCGGACTATTAAAAAGTTCGCCGCGTTTGAGTGCAATTACTTTCGTGTAATTTTCTTTCCCATTAAAATCAACCTGTCGTAAACGATAATAGGAAATTAATTGCATCAATGGATTTTCATCTTTGAATGTATAACTGTTTGCAGAGGTGCTATTCCCTTTTCCTCGAACAAATCCTAAATCTTCGAATGTTATTCCTTCTGAAGATCGCTCTACATAAAAACCATCGTTGTTCAATTCGGAGAGTGTAACCCAATCTAAACGATTATAATTTTCAAATGCTTTTCCTGTGAAGAATCCCAACGTGACAGGCAAGGCAGTATTGTTCGGACCAATAATCTCGAAGTCGTCAATAGATACTCCCGCTTCAGTTACTGTAAAATCTGATTTGAAAACAAGACGGAAAGCAACGTTTGCATTGCCCGCCAAGAAACTCACATCTCTTGAGGCTAATGTAAAACTCGCTGCAGTGGAGTTGAAGAAAGCTTCACCCGCCGGGAAAGCCGTTCCGCCTGCACCGTTGGCAAAGTCGTACCAATTCGCTCCTGTTGTTCCTAGCAATGTCCAGTTATCTCCTTTGTTGATGGAGTATTCAACACGCATTCCATCGTACCCTATTTCGAAACTATTTTTTTTGTAGAATCGAAGCGTATAGGTACCTGCTGCGGAGAAATTATAATTGGGACAATACAAAATGCAATTCGCATTGTCGGAATAATTGCCGGTTAAATTCGTTACCCAACTTGCACTTCCGCTGCGTACGCCATTCTTTCCAGCCACGCCGCTGTTCCCTCTTTCCCATTTGGTTCCGCCGTTAAAAGTACCAGCAAAATCATTGGGATTGGTTTCGAAGTTTCCGCCACCCAATAAATTGTAGGGGGTACCGCGGTTAGGCAGTACCGTTATATAAGCAGTTTGGGTTTTTGTTAAACTTCCACCACCACCATTAATGTTTAAGGTAACCGTATACACTCCAGGTGTTGAATAAGTATGGTTAGGATTTTTTGTATTGCCGGTAAACCCATCTCCAAAATTCCAATTCCAAGAAGTGCTCTTCACCGATCCATCTGTATATTGTACAGGTTTCCCCGTATAGATAACAAATTTATCAGCCACAAAATCGGCACGTGCAGGAGAGAAAGTATCACTGGAGTATAACCCACGACCATGTGTAGAAGCAATCATCATATTGTCTGAACCTCTAATTTGTAACATGTCGGTGCGTACATTGGCTAATCCACTATTGGATGGACCCCAATTGGTAGTTCCTCCTGAAATCGCATCGGTACTCCACACCCCAACTTCGGTAGCGAGCAAAGCTTGCGCGCTATCTGTCGGATTAAACAAAGCCCAACGTATTGGCATGTCGGGTAAATTTCCTTCTATCGATGTCCACGTTGTTCCTCCATTTTTGGTTTCCCAAACACTGTTCACTCCGTAGTTACTGTACGTTACTAATAAATGATTGTCATCATCATTCTCAATTTCAATACAAGATACAGAAGACGAAGTGGGCATTCCTGCGCCCAAATTGATATGCGTTCCAGTTGGTGTTGCAGCATTTGCATTGTCAACACGTACAATTCTCCCGTTATTCAATCCAAAGAAAACACGATGATTGGTGGTAGGTGAAACACGGACTGCAGTAACACGTCCGCTGCTAAATGCAGCGATCGAAATATTACTCCAAGTAGTGCTTGTGAATGCAGTTAATAATCGAGTGTATTGTCCATTTGCATAAGTGGCGTAGAAAGCATTATTCACATCATCATAATCACTCGGATTAATGAACGAACCTGTATTACTATTTCGAATAGAAGCAAAAGAATTTCCGCCATCGTTACTTCGATAAATGTTGTTGTATACATAAGATGAAAATTGGTACAACGGATCACTTTGATCAATATGACAATAGGCACCGTCGCCTCCAGTAACTTCAATCGTGCTGTTCATTCCAGGTGCACTGTATTGCTGCGTACCATTGTCTTGAGCGCCCGCCATAAATTGATTGGAGCCTAATGTTGGATGCATAGCGCATGCATAAAATTGAGTAACGTTATAATTATTGGCTTTGAAATCAATCGTAGTTCCTCCATTTGATGATTTCGAAACGCCACCATCATTTCCAAAATAAACTTCTGAACTAGAACCAGGTCGGTATACAATGGCGTGCTGATCAGCATGCACTTCTTGAAAACCAAATCCACCATACCAATGAGAAATTTGTGTCCAATTTGTTCCGGCATTTGTGCTCTTAAATAAATCCACACCACCTACTATTAAAGTATTCGCATCGTTTGGATCCACCGCAGCGATTAAATCATACCAAGCTTGGCCACGTGTAAAATCGGTTCCTATCCCCGGATCTGCATCCGTTGGTAAAGTGCAAGTTGTCCAGGTGCTTCCTGTGTTTGTCGATTTATAAATACCGCCAATTCCATAGCTGGTGGCCATAGTCAATGCATAAAGTACAGCGCTATTGTTTGGTGCTAAAGCAATTTCAACTCTTCCAAATCCGGTAGTAGGAAATCCATTAGCTCCGGTGTTTAGTTTAGTATACGTACCTGCATTACCGTTAGTAGAACGATATACGCCGTCAGCAGCGCTAAATACATTTCCTGTGGCGGCAACAACAGCATTGTCGGCAGCAATTTCAACATCGGCAATAAAATCTACAGCACATCCATTGGCGGCTCCTAACACTTCGGTCCAAGTGGTGCCTCCATTTTGTGAGCGGTATAATCCTCCTGTGCAAGCGGCATATACATCACCCGTGGTTGGATGAACTACCATCTGATTTACATACCTAAAGTTTGCATTGTTCGCTGTGGAAACTAATTGACTAAAAGTGTTTCCACCATCGGTACTTTTCCAAATTCCATCTCCATAAATAGCATCCGCATTAAACCATCCTTCTCCTGTACCAAAATAAAGAATATTGGGGGAGATGGGATTTTGGCAAA
This sequence comes from Bacteroidota bacterium, assembly GCA_031421935.1. Taxonomy (GTDB): domain Bacteria; phylum Bacteroidota; class Bacteroidia; order AKYH767-A; family OLB10; genus JAJTFW01. Next base: position 11,343 of record JANOPQ010000267.1, read on the forward strand.
TACTGGCAATCGCTAAATTGGAAAATAAATCATTGATGGGTGTCCAAGTCGGATTCGTTAGTGTGATATCCGTGGTCTTCCATATTCCACCTCCAACACTCGCTGCAAAAACAGTTTTTCCAGTGGCATCATTTTTATCGATAATAATAGCACGTGTTCTTCCGCCTACATTGGAGGGACCACGTTCCAGCCAATTGATGCTTAACGCACCAGCTACTTTATGGGTTTGTGAAGAGGCACGAAGCTGTTCAGCATATCGCATCGCAGCCCATAATCGCTCTCGAGGAACTTTTAAGGTAGAAGGATCACGTGTAATGTCAAATTCATGTTGCATCGCTAAATCCATGCGATCGCGTTTCGGAATTTTATTATTTCGTGGATGGTTTTTTTGAAATTGAAAATGTACGCCCATCACTAAAAAGACAGCAACAAATGCGGCCATCAAAGAAGTTGAAACGGAGCGAATTTTCATAATGATTTAATCTTATTATAACAGATAATGGTAGATAAAGTTACGAATACAGAAGGGGATATTCTGTAGATTTTTGTCATTTTTTCTAAATATAAAATCAAACAGCCTAGGGTTTAAACTGAATAGCCTAGGGTTTAAACTGAATAGCCTAGGGTTTAAACTGAATAGCCTAGGGTTTAAACCCTAGGCTATTTGGTTATACATATTTATTATTTTTTGATGATTCTGGTACTAATCTTCGAAGCCTTTTCCCCAATGGTCACTATATACGTTCCGGATTTTAACTGGTCTGCTAATGGTACCGAAATCGAGTTTTTCCCTTGTTTCACACTTAAATTTCCATTGTAAATAAGTTGTCCATTAGCCATGGTGATGGTCATCGGTAACATTCCAGTTATATCAGATTCAAATTTTAATTGGAGATCGGTCTCAAATGGATTGGGACTTGCTACCATATTTTTTATTCCTGAAGTTGATTTTGTATTATTGAATGGCTTCGGATCAAAAGTTTCTTTTTGTCCATCAAAATCAGTTTGTGATAAGCGATAGTAACTAGTACCCAAAAGTGGATTGTGATCCATCACTTCATAGTTTCGCGGGTTGCTGGTATTTCCAGCTGCAGTTACTTTTTGAATTCCTTCAAAGTTTTTATTGTCATTTGATCTCTCAACCATAAAGTAATCACTGTTTTTTTCACTTGCTGTGGTCCAAGTAATTTTTGCTGATGAGTTGTACGGCATAACATCAAAGGCAACTAATTCTACTGGTAGAGGATTAATACTTGTGGATGTAATTCCGAATTGTCCAAGTGATGTGAATACACTTCTGTTCGCAATTGGCGTAGTTGGATTTCCCGATGCAGCAACATGCGTACCGTTAGCCATCCACTCATTGGCATCATCATCTCGTCTAAATAAATGCAGTTTGGTGTAATCGGAAATTCCTGTAAACCCTTCTGCTGTGGTTGAGATGTTGTATTCGCCGCCGCTAAAACCGTTGCTTCCACTGAGCGTCCACCATCCCGAACCAATAGTAGAACATACATCACCTGCATCTGTTATTGGTAATCCATATACGCCAGGGAATCCCGTACTAAAAGTTGATGAGATGACACCTCCATTAGGAGCCGTCGTAAAGTCCATGATGATTCCATTGTAAGAAGTAGGTGTGCCTACTGGAAAAATAATTCCCGAAGTAATTAGACTAGGTACCCATCTGCGCAATGACCCAATAATATGTCCCGACGTTCGTGTTAATGTTCCTGTAGAAATATCACTCGTACCTAAGGTAATCGAGTTGCTTCCTGTGGTAACATTACCAACTAATAAGTTGAGTTGGTTATCTGTATTAACAGAATTTGTTAGTATGATATGGGATCCATTATTAATAGTTAAGTTTCTAACGGATGACGGCAAGCCGCTACCGGTAGACTGTAAAGAGATTCCATTGTATTCATAGTCGGCGCCTGTGTTAAAGTTTCGTGTGGCCGTTTGAATATGTCCAGTAGCACCACTCGATGTAATTCCATCGGTTGATTTTATTCCCAACTTCGCTCCAGATTCTAAAGTGAAGATGCCATCTCCATTTAAGTAAGAGGTTGCATTTTCCATTTGTAAAGTAGCACCTGTTTTAACAGTGTAGTTAACGTTGTTGAATGTATTCGCAGTTATGTTGCATTGTTGAATGCCCGTACCGTTAAAATTAATTTGACCAACATGAGTCGTAGAAGCCTCCCATACATACCCACCTGAATAAGTAAAGTTATTCTTAATGTTAAATATTCCTTCGTTAGCTTCTTCTGTTAAAAGTAAATTTCCACCGGTGATGCTTGCACTGCCGTCAACATTAAATGTACACAATCCTAAACCGCTTGTTAAAACGCAGTAACTAGTACCCACGTTTCCGCTTATTGCAATATTACCAGCAATGTTGATGGTGGTAGCCGCGGTCCAATCTGTACCAATAAAAACTCCATCCGTTTGCGTGTAGTTTCCGTTGATGGTCATGGTATTGTTTGTTACATCTTCGTTCGACCAAAACACACCTCCCGAAATATTTAAATCACCATTAATGGTCATGTTGCAAGCGCCCGATCCACTGGAAACAGTAAACCAAGAACTTGTAAGATTTACATTTCCAGTTACCGTGATGGTTCCACCACCCGAACTGTTGGTTCCTCTAAAGTCTCCGCCCGATTGATTAATGTTACCACCAACAGTCATGGTACGCGATGTACTATTTGTAGTTAATCCTAAATATCTTGATCCTGTACTTAGGATATTAAAATCTTTTTGGATGCTCATATTCGTATTGAGTCCTAAATTGCTACTTTGGCTAGTTGCATTCCATTTGAAAGTTCCAAAATTTTGTCCAAGATTAATCGGTGCCGTATTCGTTGTGCCTTTTATTTCACAGGTAGCATTTTCATTCCATGTAGCAGTAGGAACGCTACCACCATTTTGTGTATGATTATAAATACCATTCGCCTCATGATTCAACGTAGCACTCGCACTTAAATTTATAGTGCCTGTATTGTTGATGGTTCCTTCATTTATAAAGTCGTTGCCTGTTCCATTATTAATAGTAACCGTTCTGCCGCTATTCACATTTACGATACCTCCAGTTTCAATAACAACTTGGTCAACATTTACATTAGCCGAAACAGTAACGGTGTGTCCATTGCGAATGCTGATAACATTTTGTGCTGATGTAGGCGTGCTTCCAGCATTTACCCACGCAGTACCGTTGTACGATTCCCAGGTCGCATTGGAATTCCAATTTCCATTGGTCTTTGTTCGGTAATCACCATTAACCGCAGCATTAGCTTTGGTGCTTTGGAAAGATTGATAAACGAGAACAATGAGTACGATTGCCATCGTAGAGATGACAGTCCCAATAAAAAATTTTTGTTTTTGACTCAACCTTGTAGTAAGGTTCGTTCGTTGACTTGGGGTGTTGGTTTTTAGTGGCTTACTTGATTTCATCACAAGTTATTTTTTGCGGGATTTTACGAAAGCTATTCTATTAAGTTTCATTTCGTTGAAAAAGACATTTTAAAGGTCAATTCGACATATAAACTGAGTAATTAGTAGGCAATAGTTGAATTTGTTTAATTGGTTGATTAAAACTATTTTTCACCAACTTTAAAAATCAAAAAAAATGATGGAAATTAACTACTTAGTAATTCTATTGGCCGCATTGGTTCCAATGGTAATGGGATACATTTGGTATCACCCAAAAGTGTTTGGTACCGCGTGGATGGCCGCCGCGGAAATCACAGAAGACAAAAAGAAAAATCCGCCGATGGCGAAAATTTTTATTGTGTCTTTTATTTTTGCATTGCTTTTGGCTTTTATCATGCTTCCGATGGTCGTTCATCAATTGAGCTTGTTTTCATTGGTTGCAGATGATATGAAACCTGGCGACACAACCTCTGCCGCTGCACAATGGTTTCAATCGTCAATGGATGCTTATGGAAATAACTTTCGAACGTTTAAACATGGCGCCTTTCATGGTTTTATAGCGGGTATATTCTTGGTGTTGCCATTAATAGGAACAAATGCTCTATATGAAAGAAAAAGTACCAAGTATATCTTAATTAATGTAAGTTTCTGGACCGTTTGTATGTCTATCATGGGTGGTATCATCTGCCAATGGGGTATCAATTAATTAATATTTTATCATTTTAAAGGGGCTTTTTATTAAAAAGCCCCTTTTTTTGTCATTTATCAAGGAATAATTCCGAAATTTAGATTTAATTCAAGTTCAAGTAAACCAAATAAGGATGGCATTCGTGATCCCCTTATGAACACAAAAAACCAATATAAAATGAAATTAGTTTACTCCCTTCTTCTGGCATTGTTCCTTAGCATCAGTGCCCAAGCCCAAAATTGTAATTGGAGCGTAAGTATTTTAGCCAATAATACAGTGGTTGTTACACCTCCCGGAAATATTATTACACCACAGCATTATGTTACCTGGAATTTTGATGATGGAACCGTTTTACAAGGGGGCGCAAATCCCGTTACTCATGTTTATGCGAATCCAGGTATGTATATTATCTGTATGAGCATAATTGATTCCATGACGGGTCCTGTATGTACATATTGTGATACAGTTACTGTAAACACTTGCGCTATTACTTACACGCAAACAGGAACTTCTTTTGTATTTACAGCAGGTGGTACCAGTTCTAATTCGAATGTGTTGTGGAGTTTTGGAGATGGAACCTCAGGAACCGGACAAACTGTTACTCATCCATATAATGGCGTAGGTAATTATGCCGTTGTTATGACTGAATTAGATAGTAGTGGAAATGTGATTTGCACAGCAACCGTATTGGTTTCTACTCAAGCAAGCTCCACATGTAATTTCACATACGGTCAACCAAATCCTGTAACAGCACCAGGCACTTATAATTTTGTTGGGTCAGCAGGTGTAAATCCTATTTTTAGTTGGGATTTTGGTGATGGTACTTTTGGAGCTGGACCAAGTGTTTCACATACTTATACACAATCGGGTACTTATACGGTTTGTATGACTTCTTATACATTAATTGATTCTTGCACAACTTGTCAAAGTGTTTCTGTTTCTGTTGCTCCTCCAACTTGTAGTTTCGCTTCTTTTCCTGATAGTACAAATTCGTCACAGATGTATTTTAGCGCTTGGGGTGTATTTGTAAATAATATTATTAACTGGACTTATGGAGATGGTACATCAGGCACAGGATCATTTTCTACGCATACTTATAATGCACCCGGTGTTTACACAGTTTGTATGAATGAAATAGATTTTGTTACTGGTCTAACAGTTTGCACTTACTGTGATTCTGTTGTGGTAGGTGGATCTTCTAATTGTAGTTTTACAGTTAATGGCAATGGAATTTTTGGATCACCAACTGCTTTTGTTGCCGCAAGTGCTCCAGCAGGAAGTGTTTATTACTGGGACTTTGGTGATGGTTCGCCAATTATTACTGGTCAAGCAGTGACACATTTATATGCTCCTGGAAGTTATAATGCATGTTTAAGTATTGGTTTTCAAGGAGCCATTGTTTGTATGACTTGTCAACCTGTAAATATAAGTGGTAGTAATCCTATTTGTCAAGCGAATTTCGTTTCAGTGAGCGTTGGATTGAATGCCTATTTCATCGATCAATCTGTTGTGAATCCACCTAACGTTCCACCATTACCAAGTCCTGTTAACTACGCTTGGAGTTTTGGAGATGGAAATTCAAGCACGTTGCAATTCCCCAATCATCAGTATAGTAATCCAGGAACGTATGTAGTTTGTTTAATAGTAAGCACAGTGGGATGCACATCTACTTATTGCGATTCTATTGTTATTGATACTACTATAAATAATCCTACTGGATGTAATGCATTCTTCGTATTCACACAACTTAGTCCTTATAATTTAGTAGGCGTTAACCTAAGCAATGGAACCAACTTGAACTTTAGTTGGGATTTCGGTGATGGATCACCGTTAGTAAATGGGGCCTATCCAAGTCATCAATATGCAAGCACAGGAATGTTTATAGTTTGTTTAACTGTTTCTGATTTCTTTGGATGTTCAGATACGTATTGTGACACACTTCATGTTGACTCTTTAGGAAATATCGTGTACCGTAGTTCCACTTCAGGATTTGTATTGAATATTTATTCTCCTGCAACGGTTACAAGCGGTATTGATGATATAGCGCCTACAAATGCACAGCTATTCCCTAATCCTGCTCATAGTACATTAACCGTAAAATGGTCGGCAGAAGTAAGCAATGAGCTGTCTTATAAAATAGTTTCGGTAGATGGGCGTAGCGTATTGAATGGAAGTTTGACGCGTGATGTTAACTCCATTGAGGTGGCTACTTTGTCACCTGGATTCTATCTCCTTCAAGTTCAGAATGCGAACGGAAGCATGGAAACAAAACCTTTTGTAAAGCAGTAATTCCCACTGCCTAAAAAGGCCTAACCATGCGTCCTGCACCTGAGCTATTAGAGCGATGCCGGCGCGATGACCGGAAAGCACATCACGATTTATACGTGATGTGCTTTCCGATTATGTATTCGATTTGTAATCGATATTATATTAATAAGGACGATCGGATGTCGGCATTGAATATGATATTTTTTCGACTTATCGTCAACATGAGTGATTATCTTAAAAAACATCAACATGTTCCCTACGAACAATGGATGCGAAGAGTAAGTGTCAATTATATTATTGATGAGTTCAGAAAGCAAAAACGTTATCAAGATCTAATCAGCTTACGAGAAGAATTACCTGAAGACTTACATCCATTACAAAGTGATGTGGACATAAAATATGACAAGGAAGAAATTCAACAAGCCATTGAACAACTTCCTCCCATGTGTAAAACTGTGTTTAATCTCTATGCTGTAGATGGATTTAAACACGATGAAATAGCCAATATGCTTGGCATCAGTACCGGAACTTCGAAAGCTCATCTCTTTAAAGCGCGAAAAAAATTACAAGAGATGTTGACCGAAGTAAAAAATTCTACTGAATGGAATAAACCACAAATGCAATGAGCGACTTGAAAAAGGATCCAATGGATCCAGATCTATATTGGCCAGAAGCGGAAAAGCTTTTGGAAAAACACTATACGGCAAAACGTCGTCGTAGAGGGATTGTATTGTTTGGAGCGGTCATCGTCGGCTTGTTAAGTGTGTTTTTGATAAACTCAAGAAAAGAAAATTTTTCAGAAAAGAGTACTCCTGTTAAAATTGAAAAAGGAAGCGCGGCAACGATATTGAATAGAAATCATGCGAAACATGAAACCGAAGCGATACAACCATCTAAAGTAGAAAAAGTAAATACGAATAGCACAGAAATTCCATCAGAAACGAATTCACCCATCTTCCCAAATGAAAAAATAGTCGCAAGCACGAATAAAGAAGTTCCTGGCTCACCTACTAAAGTGAAGCAAAATTTTACGAATCCAACTATTCCTATAGTAAGTACAGAAATAAAATCTTCTTCCCCTGCTAATGAACCATCGGAACAAGAAAGTACAATACCCGCTGTGCAGAATGCAAATGTGGAGGATAAAGAATTAAATGTTTCAACTGAAAATGCACAGACAATACCATCCGAATTAAATTTTTCTGACGTGGACTTCATAGCCGCTTTACCCATGTTAAAGTGGAAGGGAAGTGAGAAGGAAGAAGTTTCTATTCTTCCTGATAGTCGCCCAACTTTAATAACTAAAAAGAAAGCCAAATGGGATTTTCTGGTTTATGGTGGTGTTAACGGCGTGCAAAAGGAATTAAGTGGAAAATCAAATTCTTCGTATCTGCATCGCCGTGAGAAAGAGGAATTGCCCGCCGTGCTTCCTTTTGGTGGATTGCAATTGTCAAAGTCAATTCGAAATTGGGATTTCCGTGGAGGATTTGATATATCTGTGATAGGAGAACAAGTAAAATATTCGCCATATACAAATGGAGAATACTATAATCAACAGGAAGTTTGGCAATCGAATAATTACATCGTTACCGATACCGATAGTGCTTATGTATGGGGAATATTATTTTTAAATACCTCTAACCATCTTGTATTAGATAGCGTGAAGGTGACGGTTACCGATACGTTGAACGGGACACATTATAATACAAGTATCCGAAATGCAAATGGCATTAATCGTTGGTATGTGGTGGAGTTGCCCTTAGAAGTGCTTTATCAAGTTCGATTAAAACGTTGGGGCATCGGAGTGGTAGCAGGCATTGCTCCGGGCTTAGTGGTTCAATCTTCAGGCTATTATTTGAAGGAAGATGAAAGTGGATATTCCTCCATCAAAAAATACAATAAGCAACAGTTTACTTTGAATGCAAGAGCAGGTATTGAAATAAGTTATTTACTGAATACACGATGTCGACTTCTTTTGCGTCCCTCATCACAGTATTCAATTACTAAAATGGAAGCAGGAGCGAAAGAGAAACAACGCTATCAACGCAATGGAATAAGCGTTGGGTTGTTGTATATGATCCCATAGTTATTGAAAAGTAAGTTGATCTCAACTGAAATCAGTTTATTGGAAACTTTAATCCTGCACCTATAAAAATTATAGTTGAATAATCTTTTAAATGAAGCTATAAATAGAAGACTAAATGAAAAGAAGCCTTATTATCATTATGTTTATTGCTATCTGTAGTGGTAGTCAAGCACAAATTCCATCAAGTTGTGTGGTTCCGCAATTGTTAGCAATAGAATATAAGAGAGACATTAATCAATTGGCGGTACAAAGACTTTTCCAACTTCAACATCCTGACACTATTTTAGTGAAAATTCCACAAGTGCATATAGATACAATTTCAGAGGGGTTAGCAGCCATATTTAATGCAACCTCAATACCAGAAAGAGATTCTGTTTTTAATATGTATTGTGTGCATAATTTAAATCCTTTCGAGGGTTTTGGTGCGTATGATGGTTTTCTGGTAAAAGTGGATACCAATTTTTCATGGACAAATGCATGGCAAAATTTAATTACAATTACTGGCGATCCACAAATGGATACTTTACTTACTAAGTATAATTTAACAATCACTCAATTTTATAATTGGGCCATTGGTAATTATGCAGTGTTATCGGTAGACTCCTCATGGAATATTTTTGCACTCATGGATAGCATTGAAATGGTGCCCGGAGTATTAGCTGTAGAACAAAATAGTTATGTAGGAGTTGCTGGAAAAATTTCATACAGCACAATAGGGAATGCAAGATACTATGATTTTTATTTTGAATACGCCGACTGTTTTGATGGATGCGATGCGTATAGAAAGTGGAAATTTAAAGTGAACCCCGATTGCTCGGTTGATTATCTCGGGATTGATAATTGGTGTTATTGGGATCAATTTGGCACATTAGGGATGTGTCCCTTCCCTGCGCCGCTAAATTGTAATACTTTTACTCCAGTTAAAGAAATTGAAGACAAAAATGTGAATGTCTTGATTTCTCCAAACCCTACTAACGGTATTTTTCAAATTGAGATGAGTGGTCTCGACTTCGTAAGCCCATCTACTATGGAAATTTTTAATATGCAAGGAGAATTGATTTACACATCTTCGATTTCAAATCTCAAATCTCAAATTGATTTAAGCACTTCCGCAAAGGGAATCTATTTGCTGAAATTTTATAATACGCAGATGATCCTTACTAGAAAAGTGGTAGTTCAATAGTCCAATTTCAATTTTATACCAATTCCATTTATATTTTAGTTCAAAGCTGCGACGTATTTTTTTGCCAAGACGATTTTAAAAAATCGTTGCATAGCCAAAGCCTACGGAACTATTTTTTTAAGAACCTGAGTTCGGGTTAAGCTGCGAGCAATAACTGGTGTTGTAATGCATTTAATTTTTTTTGGTCAGTTTCCAGCACATCCTTATTAATTGAAGGCTTCTTTGGAAAGAAAGAGTAAGCTGCAAGTGCGCCCATCACATTT
>JANOPQ010000268.1:0-19811 GCA_031421935.1 Bacteroidota bacterium
TTATGAATTCAGAATTCAGAATTTTTTTTCTTCAAGTTTTCGTAAGAATTTTCTTATCACCCTGAGCATGCCGATGGGTGAGCATACCGAAGAGTAAGCCTACGGTATAAAATTTTGAGAAAATTTTGTGGGTCTGCGCCTTTTATGAGAAAAAAACCGCGAAAAAACTTTGCGGCTCTGCGCCTTTGCGAGAAAAATTAGCGAAGACTCTGAGAAAAATTAGTGCCTCTGCTCCTTCGCGAAAAACTCTGCTGAGAATACTTAGCGCTGCGCGTTTAACGAGAGAATTTTTTTCAGTCTTTGTATTTATTTATTATTTTAGTCGATAACTAGTTATTTAATAGAATCACCAATTTTTCTCGATAAATTTGCAAAACTTATGACACTCGATTATATTCAAGATATTAACGAATTCGGTGATGATCTCGTTCGACTTTTCGATTTTGATAAGTCGGAAGCTATCTTATTTCGAGATGCTATACAGGATTCAATAATTTTGAAGAATGAAGAAATGGATGTTTCCGCATTAGCGTTTATTCAAAGTAGAAATTGTAATTTAATATTCGTAATAGGAGAGGAGGATGAAGGGATTTTTTCAAACCGTGATCTTAATTTCATTTGTAGTCTGACCAAAGAGAGTTATCAAAATATGATTTCTTTATTGGAACCCTTTTGCATCAAAGAAACAAAAGGCTATCAATACCTTTACGACCTCGACACACCCACAGATTTCCTTTTTTCTCCTGCTGGAACTTGGTAGTTTTAAATTTTGTTTTCAATCTGTCAAACTTTTGTGCACTCTTAAGTTTTTCGTGAGGCTTTGTGATTAGATTAAAGTTTAATCAATAGAACCTTATTTCTCGATATGAAAACAAATTATTGCCACAATAAAGTTTAAGCCTCTCCCCAACCCCTCTCCAGAGGCGAGGGGCTCTAGTAAACTAAAATTTCTAAAGTGCACTCAAGTGACCTTCGTGTCTTTAGTGCTGAAAAAAGCATTGTGCGAAGAAGAAACTATATTTTTTGTTACCAGTTTAGTGTTGACAAAAGATAATAAAATTCTTCAAAAGTCTAAAGTCTAAAGTCTAAAATCTAAAATCTAAAATCAAAGAATCCTCTTAATCAATCTCAGATTATGCGTATATTTCTTCAAATCCAAATTAAAAATTCCATGATGATCAATATTATCCACTCTCACTTGTCCCGAGGCATGAATAATTCTGTTTTTGGAAGTAAGAATACCTACGTGCGTAATTTTTCCTTCTTCATTATCGAAAAAAGCTAAGTCACCTACTTGTGTTTCATCTAACAAATGCACCGCTTGTCCTTGTTCTGCCTGCATCCAGGCGTCGCGTTTAAGTGTAATTCCCGAAAGTTTATAGGCCATCTGTGTGAGGCCGCTGCAATCGATGCCGAATGGACTTCTTCCTCCCCAGTGATAAGGAGCATTGAGGTACATATATGCATTTTCCACAACGAGTTTACCTGTTGTCATGGAATCAATTTGGCGTGCATTCCCTTCAAAACTATACGTAGTATTTCCAATTCTGCAATTTCCATCACGAAACCACGGAAGTCTACTTCCTAATAAAATAGAAGTAATGCTTTGGTGATTGATTAAAATCTGAACGAGATCGTAACTTAAAAATGCTTTGTTCTTTTGTAGCTCATTAAATTCACTGAGCTCTAAAGGATGTTGTTGCGACTTTTGAATCCAGCCTTCATAATCATCAAAGCTTTGATGAATCTTGATCCATTCATTCACTTGTTCCAATACCGTAAAAGTTTCGCCAAAAAGGAGCTGCGATATTTCTTCACTTCGGTGAGAAGGCTCAGCCCGAAGTGAAATTAAATTAAGAGAACAAATACCGTAGCTCATGATGATGATTCACTTATACTGCTAAAACAGTAAAATGTTTTATTACATGCGTTCAATTACAATTGCCGAGGCACCTCCGCCACCATTGCAAATTCCTGCTGCACCAATTTTACCATTGTTTTGTTGTAAAACACTCAGTAAGGTTACAATGATTCGTGCACCTGAACAACCTAATGGATGTCCAATGGAAACCGCTCCACCATTTACATTTACTTTGGTAGGATCTAATTTCATGGTGTTGTTATTAGCAATGGCTACAACAGAAAACGCTTCGTTGATTTCAAAATAATCTACATCCGTCATCTTAATTCCTGCTTTCTCTATTGCTAATGGTAATGCTTTTGAAGGGGTAGTGGTAAACCATTCGGGAGCTTGTTGTGCATCTGCAAATGCACGAATTTTTGCTAGTGGTTTTATGCCTAACTCTTCTGCTTTTTCTTTACTCATCAACACCACGGCAGCAGCACCATCATTCAAGGTACTTGCATTTGCAGCCGTTACACTTCCATCTTTCACAAACACGGGACGCAAGGAAGGAATTTTATTAAAATCTACTTTTTTGTATTCTTCGTCTTCGTTGATCAATAAGGCTTCTTTTCCTTTTTGAGGAATGCTTACTGGCGCAATTTCATCTTTGAATAAACCTTTCGCCCAAGCGGACTGTGAACGTTTGTAGGATTCAATAGCATAAGCATCTTGCTCTTCACGACTTATTTTACACTCTGTCGCACAAAGTTCAGCCGCATTTCCCATGTGGTAATCTTTGTACACATCCCATAATCCATCTTTCACTAAACCATCAATCATTTGAGCATGACCTAAACGATAGCCGTTACGTGCTTTGTCCAAGTAATAAGGTACTGCACTCATGTTTTCCATTCCACCTGCTACCACAATATCGTTGTCGCCAAGCATAATGCTTTGCGCTCCCAACATAATGGCTTTCATTCCTGATGCACAAACTTTATTTATCGTAGTGCCGGGAACGTTAGTAGGAATTCCAGCGAAAATGGAAGCTTGCGTGGCAGGTGCTTGTCCTACGTTGGCTTGCAATACATTTCCCATCAAAACTTCATTCACTTGCTCTGGCTTTATACCCGCTCTTTCTAAAGCTGCTTTGATAGCAGTTGCTCCAAGTTGTGTTGCTGGTACTCCAGCTAATACGCCGCCAAAACTTCCAATGGGAGTACGAACAGCAGAAACAATATATACTTCTTTCATAATTCTTGATTTGAGAATGCGAAATTAGTTAAAACAGAGATTGAAGCAGATTGCTTTTCGTGATTGTCCTTGATCCTGATGGTACTTACCTTAATGAGAGTAAGATGAATTTCACAGTTTTACTGAGATGGAATATTTATTTGTAAAGGATTTAATGCTTGTTTTATTAAGTCATTTTTTTTTCATCTAAACCATTGAACATACGTATTGTTGATAGTGAATAGGATTATTTTAAGTAAAAATCACTCGTTTTCTCTTAATAGTTCCTCAGTTAAATTGGTAGTCAATGAAATGACTCGTCTCAAGAGAGATATCTTTTTCTTTTTTAGATGGATTTACATCGGCTATTTATGAACATTTTTCGGCTTTATATTTTTCTCTAATCTGTAAACCAATGCTTTAAAAATGTACCTTTGCGCCATGAATACCTTCCAAGAACTGGGCTTAGACGCTCGATTGGTGAAAAGCGTTGAAGCACTGGGCTTTGTGACGCCTACCCCCATACAATTACAAGCAATTCCTGCCCTTCTAGAGGGTGGACGTGATCTCGTTGGATTAGCGCAAACCGGAACAGGCAAGACTGCCGCCTTCGGACTTCCTCTTTTGCAATTGATTGATCTTTCAAAAAATTATCCTCAAGCATTGATTCTGGCTCCAACTCGCGAGCTGTGTGTGCAGATTTACAATGACCTTCAGAATTTCTCGACAGAAATGAAAGGTTTTGAGTCGGTACCTGTTTATGGCGGAGCAAGTATTATGGACCAAATGCGCAAAATCAAGCGTGGTGTTCATGTAGTGGTTGCGACTCCAGGTCGACTAATCGATTTGTTGAAGCGTAAAGCATTGGATCTCGGAAAAGTTAAAATTTTAGTGTTAGATGAAGCCGATGAAATGTTAAACATGGGCTTTAAAGAAGATATCGATTATATTTTGGAGAATACTCCCGATGAGCGTAATACTTGGTTGTTTTCTGCAACGATGCCACGTGAAGTGAGCAACATTGCTAAAAATTACATGGATAATCCATTTGAGATTACCACTGAATCACGTCTGAAAGGAAATGAAAATATTGAGCATTGCTACGCGATGGTTAAAGCGCGCGATCGATATGCTGCATTGAAGCGTTTTGTGGATGCGAATGTTGAAATTTTTGGAATTATCTTTTGTCGTACTCGAATGGAAACGCAAGAAGTTGCGGAGCATTTAATGCGCGATGGGTATAACGCCGATTCATTGCATGGTGACTTGAGTCAAGTACAGCGTGATAAAGTAATGAGTCGCTATCGTGACCGTAGTTTGCAATTGTTAGTAGCAACGGATGTCGCTGCTCGTGGTATCGATGTGCAAGATGTTACTCACGTAATTCACTATAATCTTCCCGATGAATTAGAAAATTACATGCATCGTAGTGGAAGAACCGCACGTGCTGGTAAAACGGGAATGTCGTTGGCCATTGTTCATACAAAGGACATGGGTCGTATTCGTCAAATCGAAAGATCAACAGGTCGTACGTTTAAGCAATTGCAAGTTCCCAATGCAATGGAAGTTTGTGAAAAGCAGTTGATGAAGTTAGTGAAGAAGATTCACGAAGTTCAAGTAAACGAAAAAGAAATTGAACCTTACTTGCCTTCTATTTATGAAGAGTTTAAAGACCTAGATCGTGATGCATTAATTCATCGTTTAGTGTCGATTGAGTTTAATCGCTTCCTCGAATATTATAAGAATGCGCCAGACTTAAATGCCGATGTGCGTGGTGTAAAAGGAGAAAGAGGTGAGAGCAGTGGCGGTCGTGCTTATGGGGATGCGCATAATCGCATGTTCGTGAGCATCGGTTCTAAAGATGGATTAGATAAAGGTAAATTATTGCGATTTATTTGTGATACAACAGGGGAGAAAGGAGCTGTATTTGGCCGCATCGATGTACAAGGTGTGTATTCTTTTGTGGATGTGGAGCCCGATCGTATAGCAGCTGTAATGGCTGGATTGAATGGTGCGATGTATGAAGATCGTAAAGTTCGAACAGAGTTAAGCGAAAGCAAAGCAGGAAGCAACGGCGGAAGAAGTAGTCGTAGCAGTGATAGTCGTGGTGGCGGACGTAGCAGTAGTGGACGTAGCGGTGAAAGCCGTGGTCGCAGTGGTGGTGATGGCAGAAATTTCGGCGGCGATAGAGGTCGTGGCGGAGAAGGAAGAAGCTACGGTGGTGATAGAGGTCGCAGCGAGGGTGGAAGAGAACGCTCAACAGAACGCAAACGTGAAATGTCGACTGAAGGAAGTGGAGAACGTTCATTTGGACGCGACCCTTGGAAGGACGACAAGCCAGCTAGAAAAAGTAGCAGTAGCGAAGGGAAAAAAGAAAAAGCAGGATCGGAAGGTTCAGCAAGAAAGGATAAATATAAATCACGCTGGTAGTTTTATCAAGTGTTGATTAATTGAAGATAAATTCAAAAGACAATAAATAGAAAATACATATTCAATCTATGCACGAGAGTATTCTGATTATTGATTTTGGTTCACAGTTCACCCAATTGATTGCACGACGCGTTCGAGAGTTGAATGTGTATTGCGAAATTCATCCTTATAATCACCTTCCCGAAATGCATAAAGGGATTAAAGGAATTATCTTGAGTGGTGGACCTGCTTCCGTGCGTGAAGAGAATGCACCTTCTGTGGATACAAAGTCATTGCGTGGACGTTTTCCTGTGTTAGGCGTTTGCTATGGGGCACAGCTCATGGCATTGCAAGGCGGTGGCAAAGTGAAAGCTTCGAATACACGTGAATATGGTCGTGCACAATTGACCGTCCAACAAAGTGGTGATGTGTTTTTGGAAGATGTGAAAGATGAATCGCAAGTTTGGATGTCGCATTCCGATTCGATTACCGATGTACCCGAAGATTTTAAAATTATTGCAAGTACGCATGATGTAAAAGTGGCTGCTTATCATATTCAAGGGGAAAGTACCTACGGACTTCAATTTCATCCAGAAGTGGTACACAGTGTTGAAGGAAAAAATTTACTTAAGAATTTTATTTATAAAGTCTGTGGTTGTAAAGGCGACTGGACACCAGGCTCGTTCATTGATGAGACGGTAGAAAGTTTAAAGAAGCAACTCGGAAATGATCAGGTAATTCTCGGATTAAGTGGTGGTGTGGATTCTGGTGTGGCTGCTATGTTATTGCATAGAGCCATCGGGAAGAATTTACATTGCGTGTTTGTAAATAATGGGTTGCTTCGTAAGTATGAATTCGAACAAGTATTAGATACATATCAGCATTTTGGATTGAATATTCATGGTGTTGATGCCAGTGAAGAGTTTTATAGAGAACTAGCCGGAGTAAGTGATCCAGAAGCGAAGAGAAAAGTGATCGGTCGTGTTTTTATTGAAGTGTTTGATGCGAAGGCGCACGAGATAAAAGATGTAAAGTGGTTAGCGCAGGGAACAATTTATCCCGACGTGATTGAATCGGTGTCGGTGAAAGGTCCATCCGCAACCATTAAATCGCATCATAACGTGGGCGGCTTACCGGAAAAGATGAAAATGAAAGTGGTAGAGCCACTGCGTAGTTTGTTTAAAGATGAAGTGCGCTTGGTTGGAACTGCTTTAGGAATGCCTGCCGATTTATTGAATCGTCATCCTTTCCCAGGTCCGGGATTGGGAATTCGAATTCTAGGCGATGTGACCAAGGAGAAAGTGAGAATCATTCAAGAAGTGGATGCTATTTATATTGATGGGTTAAAGCGCGACGGATTGTATGATCAAGTGTGGCAAGCAGGCTCTATCTTTTTACCGATTAACTCGGTAGGAGTTATGGGTGATGAACGCACCTATGAAAATGTGGTAGCATTGCGTGCCGTGAGTTCTACAGATGGAATGACGGCCGATTGGTGTCATTTGCCTTATGAATTTTTAGGAAAGATCTCCAATGAGATAATTAATAAAGTGAAAGGGGTGAATCGTGTGGTGTATGATATCAGTTCAAAACCTCCTGCTACCATCGAATGGGAATAAATGTAAACAAGGCAAATGGTATATTTTTTTCACTGTGCATTTTATTGCTCAGCGCCTGTGGTACATCAAAAAAGACGACAGCGCCCCCTGCAAAACCAGTAGTAGTTGCTCCTGTTGATGAACCAAAAGAATTGAGTAAGGATACGCTTTCCAAAAAAGATCCATCGGTAGAAACCCTAACCATTGCACTTTTAATAACGTTGAAGTTAGAGGAACATTTCGCTAACGACACCGCTCCCGATACGAATCCTTTAATTCTTCAAGAAGCATTAGCGTCTTTAAATTTTTATGAAGGCGCCTTGATGGCATCCGATACGTTGTCAACTAAATCAAAGAAAATTAATTTTAAGATTATCGATACAGGCGACGACTCATTAGCAACCGTCACAAAATTAAATACAACCAGTATGGATGGAGTAGATGCGGTTGTTTCTTTTTTGCCATCTGTTTTTACTCCCTTACTTACTCGAATTTCTAATCGTTGGGCAAAACCCTTGTATTTATTTGCAGCAAGTAATACTTCTATCCTAGAAAAGAATAAATGGATTCGTTTAGTGAATCCAAGTAATTATACTCAAATTTCACAGGCTGCAACATACATTGCGTCTAAACATAAGGACGATAAAATATTTGCACTCTATAGAGATCAGAAAGGTGAAAATTTAATTTCCATATTGTTTGCTGATGTAATCGATAGCTTACAAGGACAGAAAGGAGCTTGCACCCGAGTTAATTATAAGAGCGATAGTTTTGCCGCATTAAAACCTAAATTTTCAAAGACTAAAATGAATGTCCTCATCATTCCCACTTCTGATGAATCTTTTTTATCATCTATTTTGAATAAACTGAATGATGAAAAAAAGGAGTATCAATTTACGTTGATGGGAATGCCTGCATGGGAAAATTTCAATTCCATCGATCCAGATTTAATGAAGAAATTAGGAGCTTCTTTTTTTAGCGGAATGTATATCGATTCAAAAAGCCCAGACGTAGCACAGTTTCGAAAGAAGTTTATTTTGGAGTATCACGCTAATCCCACGCTTGCTGCTTACATGGGTTACGACGTAGTAAGTTGTATTCTAGAAGAAAGTGAAAACACAAAAAGGAACCGTGAAATTCGTTTTCGCTCTTTATTAAATTCAGGACGAGAAATAATTTTATCTCCCGTTTGTGAGTCGTGTGGCTTCGAATCCAAATCCATCAATCTTTTGAAGTACGGTGAGTACGAGTTGGTGTTGGTAAAATAAATATTTTGTTTTCGCCTTCACGCCTGCCTGCAGACCGTTGCGAGAATCTTTAGTTTCGCGCAGCCTTTGCGCCTTTGGCAAGAAGATTTGGCAAATTAAAACTTTGCGTCTCCGCGCCTTTGCGAGAAATTTTTGCGTCGCGCAGCCTTTGCGCCTTTGGCAAGAAGATTTGGCAACTTAAAACTTTGCGCCTCTGCGCCTCTGTGAGAAATTTTAGCGAATAGAATTTGCCGAAGAAAAATTTGCGAGAGAGATTAGAAATTAAATATAAAGAAGAGAAGATGTTTATTCGAATTCAATTAAATTATTTTCAACATGTAATTCAAGCCTCTCCCCCTAACCCCCTCTCCAGTGGAGAGGGGGAATAGAAAATTATCTTTATTAAATGAAATTTGGATTTAACTTTAGAAATCCTAAATCTTTAAGAGAAATATTTCTACGACTCCAAATAAATATCTACCAATCCTTCAGGAAGGTCCACATGAAATTCTTTTGCTTCACGATCTACTTTAATCAAAAGATCCGGATGCAACGGAAACAAAACTTTCTTTTCTTGATAATCAAATTCAATAACAGGTTGAATTGTTCTGTCGAAAATGGAACAAATAGGACCCAAAGCTCCTAGCGTTTTATCCACCACCGTGAAGCCCATCACTTCATGAAAATAAAATTTTTTCCCCTTTAGTTTAGGGAGTGAAGAAAGAGGCAAGTACAACTGAAACTTTAAATAATTCTCAGCGGTCGTCATATCTTCAATTCCTTGAAGATGGACATACGCCGATCTCTCTTTTTCCTTGATGGAAATTTTTGTTACGTTATATTCTTTCAACACCTCGTCGATTTCAAGGTAAACTAGTTTCAAAGACTTATAACGGTCGGGGCTATCCGATTCTAACGCAACAATAAAATCACCCTTCACACCATGTGTGCGAACGATGTAACCAAAATGGAAATAATCAGGATAAGAATTAATATTCATAACGTGGATGTCTAAAATATAAAAAGGCTGCCACAAAGAAGCGACAGCCTTTTTTTATACGAAGTAAATTTATGCTTCTGCTGGAGCTTCTCCCTCTTCTGCTGGAGCTGCTTCTTCATCGCTGGTAGCTGCTGGGGAAGATGCTGCTGCTGTGGCGGCTGCCATGGCTTCTGCTTCTTTCTGTCTTTTAGCTTCAACGCGTGCTGCGTTTACTTTCACTTCATTCTCTAAACGAGAACCTAATGTTTTTGCTTTAGTGCTTGCAAGACCTGCTTTTTTAGCATCAATCTTGTTCGACTTCTCTTGCATCCAGAGGTCAAATTTAGCATCGGCTTGCTCTTGAGTAAGCTTGCCTTTCGCAACTCCTTTGTTCAAGTGTACACGGTATAAAACACCTTTGTAACTTAGGATAGCGCGGGTCGTGTCAGTCGGCTGAGCACCTTTCATCATCCAATCCGTTGCACGCTCGGAATCAATCTCGATTGTTGCAGGATTTGAAATTGGATTGTAAGATCCAATTCTCTCGATGAAACGTCCATCTCTCGGAGCACGACCATCCGCCACCACAATATGGAAATAAGGTTTGCCCTTCTTTCCATGACGTTGTAATCTAATTTTTGTTGGCATATAATTATTTGGTTTTTTTTAATCCCCCTGCATTCTCCGCATGAAGGGGGCGCAAAGATGCGAAAAAAAACGATTCGAGCAAGTATATATACCATTATTTCACTGGTTTTCAGCGATTTGAAATTTTATTCGATACTGGAGAGAGTATAAAATCGGGAATTTTGCGGTCTAATCGATAAACGGGGTAGCGCAAATGACTGGGCTCATACCATTTAGAGCGCTCAAAAATCCAACTGTACATGGCCCATGAACTGGATGAAAAAGTGGAGTCATTGGCTCTTTTATTATCGAATTCAGCCTTCAAGGTTGGATTCTCTTTTAAAATCTCGCCAGCCACATCATCCCATAAATAATCGGAAAACCATTCTTTCTGTTGCAAAATTCCATCAAAGAAATTCCATGCAAAAAAGGCATCCACACCTTGCGGTTCTAAGGTTTCAACGATGTAACGATTACTCGACTGATTACAATAAATTAAATAATCTCCTTTAAAAAATTGAATTAATTGCGTATCGGTTTTCAAACTTATTTGGTTGTGTAAATAATGTCCCTCGTAGGCCGTTTTACCTGTGTTGTAATTCTTGATGTAATATACTGCTACTTTCAAGGTCGTGTCTCGCTTCAGTTGTTGCATTTCAATTTGGTTGAGTTTTAATCGCTCAATCACTTCATGCCAGGCTTGCGGAATAATATAGGCTGTTGGCTTTTGAATACTCAAACTGCTTTTGTAAGTGTTGTAGTAAGCTACATTTTTTGCATAGGGCTTTTGTTGATCAAATGAAAGTATATGACGCTGTGTGACATCACTTTTTTTGATGATGGATTCATAGCCTAAAAAATAGAGACTATCCACATAACTTGAATCTATTTTCCATTGTAATGTAAATTCTTTTTGTTCGTTCGCCGTCAGTGCATTTGCTTTTTTTCGAGCAGCTTGCATCTCAGTTCCAAAAGCACCACACATTTGAATGGATGTTTTTAAGAGTTGATAAGTGCTTTCTGTACGTTGAGCAAATGGTTTCAACATATGCGTTTCGGTTACGAATGGAAATGCATTGTAAAGAGCACTGTAGCCAGATGCAAATCGAGGTGATTCTAAAAAACCAGTCATTCCTTTATCAGGACTCTCGCCCCAAACATTGACATAGGGTGTCATTGGAAATCCGCTTTTTTCCATTTCTTGATAGAGGTAAGGAAGCACTTTTTCCTGCATCACTTTGCTCACCGTTGGATGCAATTTATCTTTTTGTGAATCGATGAGCGTCATCACATATTGATAATCGGCACCGTCACTAACATGTGTATCAATAAATACATCAGGATCCCACGCTCTATAAATTTTAGTAAAGGTTTTAGCATTTTCTGAATCGCATTTAATAAAATCGCGATTTAAATCGAGGTGACGTGCATTGCCTCTAAATCCAACTACATCCGGACCATTTTGCCCTGACCTAAAAAACAATGAGGTTTCTAAAGCACCATCTACATTATAAATCGGAATGATACATACAATTACTTTTTTAGGGAGGTTTTCTTTTCCCGATAATAAATCCTGCGATAATCGTAAACTCGCCATGATTCCATCAGGTTCACCTGGATGAATTCCGTTATTTATGAGTAAGATGGTATATCCGTTTTTCTTCAAGGAGTCAATATTGAAAATCTTCTCAGGGCTAATCACAAAAAGATGAATGGGTTTTCCTCCATCGGCATATCCATATTCTTTAAGTTGAGCGGATGGATATTTATTCGCCAGCTCTTGATATTGAGCAATCACATCAGGATAGGAAACAGATGCATTATTATCCGTATTATGAGCATGAGATTGACTTTTTGAGAGGGAAGTAAAAAAGCAGAGGAATACGCTTAGGAGGAGATGGGTTGTTTTCATAATCTTACTGCAAAGATGTAAGAAATATCTTGTTTTTGCTAAATTAGACCTCTTAACCCGTCATATCATTGTAATGTATTCAAAGCGAAAACAAATTAAAAAATAACTAAATAATCAAACAATGTTGCCTATGGTCCAATAGAATGTATCTTATGTAAAATTGAGAAAGGGCTCTTCTTGTGTGAAGGGCCTTTTCTTATTTAAGAAACCTACAAACGATCAAGTAAATGTTTCTCTGTTTGTTGATAAACTTTGTTAAAAGTGATTTTTTGTGTGTACACCCAAATTCGTTAACTGCTCCTTTAAGATTTCTAAAATCCAGCGTTTTTAATTTGGACAACACATTATTTAAAATTCACTCAGTGTCTTCAGCTAATTTAGATAGATTTTTCAGATGGTCAACAAGTAAAACTCAGTAGTTGCCTTTTTTGGAAACGCTGTTTGGCTATTATCATCCTTTAAGGTTCAGATTAGAAGAAATAATAGCATAACTCATAAACTTTTATCTATGTCATCAATGGTAGAATCGAAATCTTCAACATTAGTAGATGTTTTATTGTAATTATTTAGTCTATCGTCAATAATTTTTTTCTTCTATCCAATTTTGACATTTGAGTAAAATAAGTTATATTTGAGGATGAAAATTGACGAACCTAAAATAAAGCAGATTCAAGAACTTTGTAAAGCAAGCAATGTCAAGTCACTTTTTGCATTTGGTTCAGTTACAAGAGAAGACTTTAATGAAAACTCAGACATTGATTTAATAGTTGACTTTGAAGAGAAAGACCCATTTAAATACACTGACCTTTATTTTGGTTTGAAATCAAAGCTGGAAGAAATATTAAAACGACAAGTTGATCTTTTGGAAGAGAGAGCAGTAAGGAACCGAATATTTAGGCAACAACTCGAAAATACCAAGATTAAAATCTATGGATATTAAAATTAAAACTTGGCTTCTTGATATACAACAAAGTGTTGACGAAATTTTTCTTTTTCTTGGTGACAGTAGAGATTTTTTAGTTTATAAGGCAGATTTGAAGACCAAAAAGGCTGTAGAAAGAAATCTTGAAATAATTGGAGAAGCCGTCAGTCGAATTTTAAAAGAAGACAATAGCTTTCAATTGAAGAATGCTAAAAATATTATTGGAACTAGAAATCGTATCATTCACAGTTACGACAATATTTCAGACGAAGTAATTTGGACCATAGTTTGTAGAGAGTTGCCGGATCTTAAAATACAAGTGGAAGAATTGTTAGGTGAAGAGTAGCGAATTTGTTTTATTTATAACATCGAGTAAAACTATAGCATAACTCATAAACTTTTTTCTATATCATCAATTGTTGAATCGAAATCTTCAACTTGAGTAGGTGTTTTGTAGTAATCACTTAATCTCTCTTCAATGATTTGTTTTTGCCATGGAGCGAGATTAACTATGTTTTCAGCTTCTTCTTTTTGCAAATCAGTATACTTGGCCTTAAGTATTTGCCATTCCTCAATTGGAATAAAAACACCTGTAGTGTTTCCTCGATTATCATGAATGAATTGTAGAGTCATCGTTGCTTTTTATTAACTATTATAGGCACATAAAATTGTTGATTTCATCGTATT
Organism: Bacteroidota bacterium; assembly: GCA_031421935.1. Classification (GTDB taxonomy): domain Bacteria; phylum Bacteroidota; class Bacteroidia; order AKYH767-A; family OLB10; genus JAJTFW01. The sequence continues at coordinate 13,461 of JANOPQ010000268.1, forward strand.
TACAAAAGTAAAAGAATATTTAACTTAAAGCAAGTTAGATATTGAATTGCTTTTGGTTAAACCTTGATTTTACGAATAATTACTTGTTTCATCTTTCTGTCGCTCAGCTGTTAGTAAATTCCCATGCCCTCAGGTAGAATCATTTAAGGATTTAGTCTGTAAATGAAGTCGATTAAGTCGTGTAGCTTTTTAATTTTGTAGACAAGCTATGACCAAGTTTTCCCACCTACACGTACATACCCAATTCTCACTGCTCGACGGAGCTGCCGATATCTCTACGCTTTATAAAAAAGCAGTAGGCGATAATATGCCCGCATTAGCCATCACCGATCATGGAAATATGTTTGGGGCTTTTAAGTTTGTGGCCGAAGCTTCTAAGTATAATACGAAAGAAAATCCAAATACCATCAAACCCATTGTAGGCTGTGAGTTTTACATGGTGGAAGATCGTCACAAGCGTCAGTTTACGCGTGAAGAAAGAGATGTGCGTTATCATCAATTGATGTTGGCAAAGAATGCAGAGGGATATAGTAATTTGATTAAACTATGTTCTCTCGGATATGTGGATGGATTGTATGGTAAATATCCGCGCATAGACAAGGAATTATTATTGCAATACCATAAAGGACTTATTGCTACCACTTGTTGTTTGGGTGCTATCGTTCCTAAATTGATTGTTAAGAAAGGTGAAGCAGAAGCAGAAGTTGAATTCAAATGGTGGCTCGATCTTTTTGGTGAAGATTATTATATCGAGTTGCAACGTCACGATATTCCCGAGCAAGCCATTGTGAATGAAGTGTTGATTGGTTTCGCAAAAAAGTATAATGTAAAGATGATTGCTTCTAACGATTCGCATTATGTGAATCAAGAAGATTTTAATGCGCATGATATTTTGCTTTGTATTAACACGGGTGAAAAGCAAAGCACACCAACCATGAAGGATTTTTCGGAAGATGAATCTTCTATGCGTGGAAAACGATTCGCTTTTTTTAACGATCAATTTTATTTTAAGTCGACCGATGAGATGAAAGATCTTTTCAGCGATGTTCCAGAAGCCGTTGATAATACGAATGAGATTGTAGATAAAATAGAAGTTTTACGTCTCAAGCAAGATATTCTACTTCCCAATTTCCAAGTACCTGTTGAGTTTAAAACGCAAGATGAATACTTACATCACTTGACGTATACAGGCGCGCTCAATCGTTACGGACAATTAGACGCTGAAATTGAAGAGCGATTGAATTTCGAATTGTTTACGATTAAAACCATGGGCTTTGCCGGTTACTTTTTGATTGTAGCCGATTTCATTAAAGCTGGAAGAGATATCGGAGTATTCATTGGCCCAGGTCGTGGATCCGCTGCGGGTTCTGCTGTGGCATATTGCATTGGCATCACCAATATCGATCCCATCAAATACAAATTACTATTCGAGCGATTCCTAAATCCCGATCGTAAAAGTATGCCCGATATCGATACAGATTTTGATGACGAAGGTCGTCAAAAAGTGATCGATTACGTGGTCGATAAGTACGGAAAAAATCAAGTCGCGCAAATTATTACCTATGGTACGATGGCAGCGAAGATGAGTATCAAAGACGTAGCTCGAGTAATGGATCTCCCTTTGCCTGATGCAAATTTACTCGCTAAATTAATTCCTGAGCGCCCAGGTATTGAATTGAAACGCGTGATGAATGCTCCAATGGATGGTGCGAAAAGTTTAAAAGAAAAGGAAGGCTTAAATCCCGAAGAGCTGGATCAGGTAAAACAATTGAGAGCAATTCTAGGAGGGAAAGATCTTCGTGCTCAAGTGTTGAAAGAAGCACTCATCCTCGAAGGTTCTGTTCGAAATACTGGAATTCACGCAGCGGGAATTATCATCGCTCCGATGGATCTGAAAGAAATTATTCCAGTAGCTACATCGAAAGAAACGGAGCTTTTAATTACGCAGTTTGATGGTCGTGTGATTGAAGATGCAGGGGTTATCAAGATGGATTTTCTGGGATTAAAAACATTGACCATCATTCGTGATGCTTTGCGTTTGATTAAAGAAAATCACGGAGTCGTAATCGATATTGATAAAATTCCGCTCGATGATGCAAAAACTTTTGAGTTGTATCAAGGCGGTGAAACCAATGGAACCTTCCAGTTTGAGTCGGTAGGAATGCAAAAGCATTTGAAAGATCTCAAGCCCGATAAGCTCGAAGATTTGATTGCCATGAATGCCTTGTTCCGTCCAGGACCCATGGCTTATATTCCCGATTTTATTAATCGGAAACATGGTCGAAGTGCAGTGGAATATGATCTGGATGCGATGCAGGAATTCCTTGAAGAAACGTATGGAATTACGGTTTATCAAGAGCAGGTGATGTTGTTGTCACAAAAGTTGGCCAACTTCACCAAAGGACAAGCCGACACCCTGCGAAAAGCAATGGGTAAAAAGCAACTCGACGTCCTCAATAAAATGCGCGATCAATTCATGGAAGGGTGTAAATCCAATGGCCATGATGTGAAAAAATGCGAAAAAATTTGGAGCGATTGGGAAGCATTTGCTGCTTATGCATTTAATAAATCACATTCTACTTGTTATGCTTTCTTAGCGTATCAAACTGGATATCTGAAAGCACATTATCCTGCTGAATATATGTCGTCGGTGTTGACGCATAACTTAAGCAACCTTGAGAAAGTGACGTTCTTTATGGAAGAATGTCGCCGAATGGGTGTTCCCGTTTTAGGGCCCGATATCAATGAATCGTCTTATAATTTTAGTGTGAATAAAGCCGGACAAATTCGTTTTGGTTTAGGTGCTGTGAAAGGAGTAGGGGAGAACGCCGTTGCTGCTTTAGTAGAAGAACGAAGTACCAATGGATTTTTTACTTCTATCTTCGATTTAACTTCTCGTGTTTCAGGGAAAAATGTGAGCAAAAACTGTCTCGAAAGTTTAGCGATGTCAGGGGCATTGGATACGTTTACCGAAGTGCATCGCGCACAATATTTCCATGTGGATCCGAAAGATGGAATGACAGGAATGGAAAAAGCAGTTCGCTTTGGAAATTCAATGTCCAATCAAGTGAACAGTCAACAACAAAGTTTATTTGGTGATTCTTTAGAGGAAGATGTGACCATCCCCGCTTTTGCAAAATGTCCGGAATGGAATAAATTAGAAGCACTCGGAAAAGAAAAAGATGTGATCGGATTTTATATTTCGGGTCATCCGTTGGATGATTACAAATTCGAGATGAAGAAATTTTGTTCGCATCAAATCGATCGTTTAATTGGATTAGATAGTTTGAAAGTGTTGCGTGGAAAGGATATCACCTTTGCTGGAATTGTCACCTCAGTCAATCACCGTATGACAAAAACAGGAAAGCCATTTTGTATATTTTCTATAGAGGATTTGAGTGGGACGATGGAAATTGCATTGTTCGGCGAAGATTATGGAAAGATCAAACAGTTTTTGGAGCCCGAAAGCTTATTGCATATCCGCGCTCGTGTGCAAAATCGCTTTAAAAAGGAAGATGATTTTGAAATAAAGCCGTATTCTGTTAATTACCTGACTGATATTGGCGATAAGTTATCAAAGGAGTTGGTGGTGCCTATAAAGTTATCAGATTTAACTGGTAGCCTTGGACAAAAAATTGGAGATCTATTGCAACAACATCAAGGGGGAACCACCGTTCGTGTAAAGGTACATGATGACGAAAAATACTGGAATCTCCCTTTCCTTTGTAAAGGACTAAAAGTGCGAGTAAACAATACCTTAGTGGAAGAATTGACTCGTTTAACCAAGTGTGATGTTACTGTAGGGTGACATAATGGCAGAGAAAATCGAAAGGAATAATAATTGATAATAGCAGCATACAAAAAATAAAAAATTATGGCATTAGAATTAACAGATCAAAACTTTGACGAATTAGTTTTGAAATCAGACAAACCCGTATTAGTTGACTTTTGGGCAGAATGGTGTGGACCATGTAGAATGGTTGGACCATTTGTTGAAGAGTTAGCAAAAGAATACGAAGGAAAAGCAGTTGTTGGAAAAGTAAACGTAGATAACAATCCAAACATTTCGATGCAATTTGGTATCCGTAACATCCCAGCTCTACTTTTTTTCAAAGGTGGAGAAGTGGTAGATAAGCAAGTGGGTGCTGCTCCTAAATCAGTTTTAGCAGCTAAGTTAGACGCTCAAATGTAATTTCCCTGTTTGGGCAATTAGTAAATGCAACAGAATAGTGTTTACTTCGTTTAATCCTGATGTAGAAATCGAGACTATCGATTCCTCATCAGGATTAAGCATTACAGGTCATCATCATTTTAACTATGGCATTAACTCCTAAAGAATACAACCAGTTTACTCATCTCGAGCTCATCGCTCGTCAGGTGGTAGAAGGCTTCATTACAGGTCTTCATAAAAGTCCTTTTCATGGTTTTTCTGTGGAGTTTGCTGAGCATAGAATTTACAATACAGGTGAACCCACTCGACACATCGATTGGAAACTCTATGGTAGAACTGATAAGCTTTTTACCAAACGTTATGAGGAAGAAACAAATTTGCGATGTCAACTCATCGTCGACAATTCAGCTTCCATGCATTATCCGGAATTCGATAAGAAGAATCCAAATGTGTTAAATAAAATTACTTTTTCTGCGCATTGTGCTGCATCAATCATTCAATTGCTGAAGATGCAACGGGATGCAAGCGGACTCAGCATCTTTTCGGATAAAGTGGAGTTAAATACGCATGCTCGTAGCAGCTCTGTACATCATAAATTGCTTCTGCATAAATTAGAGGAAGCCATTGCATCGAAGGGAAGTTCTTCAACAGCTTTAGCGGAAGCATTGCATCAGATTGCAGAAAATATTCATAAGCGATCGTTGGTTATCATTTTCAGTGATATGTTTGAAAGCGCTAGTGATTCAAAAGATTTGTTTAGTGCTTTACAACATTTGCGTTATAACAAACACGAAGTGATTTTATTTCATGTAACCGATCAACGATTAGAACTCGATTTCTCTTTTGAGAATCGCCCTTATCAATTTGTTGATATAGAGACGGGACAAGAAGTGAAAGTACATGCTTCTCAAATTCGTGAAGCTTATCTTAAGAACATGAATGCTTATAAAAAAGAGTTGATGTTAAAGTGCGCGCAGTATCGTATCGATTTTGTTGAAGCCGATGTGAACAAGGGCTATAAGCAAGTGCTAATGCCTTATTTGATGAAGCGCGGTAAAATGAACTAGTTTTTTTCTTTCCTAGCGAAACCTTTAAGTCCAGATAGTTATTGGGATTGCGAGAAAATTTTGTGAAGAGAATTGAACTAAGAAAAAGTCGATTTTCGAGTTCAATTAAATAGTAGTCAACCTATAGTTTAAGACTCTCCCCCTGACCCCCTCTCCAAGGGCGAGGGGGAATAAAAAATAATTTTTATCAAATGAGATTTGGATTTTTCTATAGAAATCTTTGTGAGAAAATTTAGCATAGCGCAGCCTTTGTGGCCTGCGTCTTAGCGAGAAAATGTAGCGATGAGTAGCCTTTGAGTCCTTTAACTATCGGGACGCCGATTCACCGATCACTAATTCACCGATCACTAATTCACCGATTCACCGATTCTCCTCCCGATAGCTATCGGGACTCCCATTCTCAATGAATTCCCGTAGCTTTGTTTCTTCTTTATGCTAGCCCTCCTCAACCTATACAAACAAAGTTTTTCTAATTTACAGAGGAATATTTGGGTTTTGTCTCTTGCTATGTTCGTGAATAGAAGCGGTTCGATGGTACTCTTATTTACTTCTTTGTACATGACCAACGAATTGCATTTCTCCATTGGTGATGCAGGGGTGGTGATGAGCTTGTACGGTATAGGAAGTGTTTTAGGAAGTTATTTAGGTGGATGGTTAACCGATCGATATAGTTATTTCAATATCATGATTGGCGCCTTGCTTTCTAGTGGATTTGTTTTACTTTTTTTATTGATGGTCCACTCCATGATTGGAATTGCTATTATTATTTTTATGTATGCGTTAACTGCCGATTTATTTCGGCCCGCGAATTCAAAAGCAATTGCCGTTTATAGTGATGCTAAGAATAGAACAAGATCTGTTTCCTTAGTTCGACTCGCTGTGAATTTGGGATTCACAGTAGGTCCAGCAGTAGGAGGTTTTGTCGCACTTTATTTAGGGTATAAATGGCTGTTTGTGATTGATGCACTTACCACCATAGGTGCGGCAGCATTCTTATATTTTTATTTACCTCGAAAACATGTTGAAGCTATTCCAAGCAATCCAGCGATATTGAAAGACAGTAGCACATCGGCCTATCGTGATGTAACCTATTTAATTTTTATTTTTTTAGTT
>JANOPQ010000269.1:0-13904 GCA_031421935.1 Bacteroidota bacterium
GGCAAAGCCATGTGGCACATCCCAATCTTGTTCAAGATTTGTAATATGAAAGAATACTTCATCACCAATTTTAATTCCTTCAATATTGTCAGGAACAAAATGTGATCGAATGCAAGTCATGTACACATGTACTTTATTTCCTTGACGAACCACCTTCGCATCTTTTTCACTTTTAGTAACGTAAGGATGCTTATTGTTTTCAATTTTGAAGAATTTGACACTATTGGGCTTTACCATATTGGCTGGAATAGCTTCTGCATAATGAGGTTCACCAATGGTTGGAAAGTCGAGTATCAATTTCATTTTCTCCCCAGAGATATCATATATCTGCGCCGATTGTGTTAATTCTGGACCAGTAGGTAAGTAGCGATCTTTTGTTATTTTATTGTATGCAATAACATATTGTCCATGTGGCTTAGCAGTAGGTCCTCCTGGAATGCTGAGATGGCCAATAGAATAGTATGTTGGAACACGATCTACTACTGTTAAATTTTCAATATTCCATTTTACTATTTCAGATGAAACAAACATAGAAGTGTATGCAAATCCCTTTCCATCAAATTCTGTATGTAGAGGGCCTAAGCCTGGCTTCTTTACTTCACCATGTAGCACTGATTCATATTTTAAAACAGGAATGCCTTCAAACTCTCCTTCGAAATTTTTCGCAGCAATGGCGGCTATCATTTTCTCAAAAGAGAATACAGGAATCAATGCTGCCAATTTGCCGGAGCCTACAATATACTTACCACTTGGATCTACATCACAACCATGAGGAGATTTTGGACATGGCATAAAATAGACGATGTCTTTTAACTCGATAGGATCAAGCGCAAGCACTTCTTTTAACATGGTAGAAGTGGAGGTGTGGGATTCATCGCTATAAACATTATGTGCATAGTTTACATTTAACTTCTTTCCTTTTCCAGCAGCAATATATTGTTCCGCTTTTTTCCAGTTTACAGCCATTATGAAATCTTTGTCCTTTTGAGATGCATTTACCTCTAACAAAGTATTCGCTAATTCAGTGTTATAGCAACTAAAGAAGAACCAATCTTTCGAGGGGCCACGTCCACCTCTTGATAAGTCGAAGTTGATTCCAGGTAATAACAGTTGGAATGCAACAGCCATGTTTCCACTTTCTTTGTTAATGCTTACAAAAGAAACAGTGCCTTTAAAATTCTTCTTATAAGAATTAATCGGAACGTCAACTGTTTCGCCAGCATAATCGAGTGGGAATGAAAAACGTGTACCTGCAATGGCGTACTCAGAATTTTCCGTTAAGAATGGGGATGAGTGGTTTCCCGATGCATTTGGAATTTCAATGACTTCTTCAGTACGAAATGTTTTCAAACTAATTCTCGCAATTCTCGGGGTGTTGTTACCATTGATAAAAACCCATTTACCATCGTGTTCACCTTTGGTGGTTGATAATGCTATATGGTGACTGTCATCCCAAGGTGTAAAACCATGTGATGTATTCAACATTGGTTTCGTTTCTTCAGAATATCCCCAACCCGTTTGAGGGTCTTGCGAAAATACCGGAATTACACGGAATAGTCTTCCAGATGGAAGTCCATAAACCGATACTTGTCCACTAAATCCACCGGAAACAAAACTGTAGTAAGCATCGTGTTTTCCGGGAGCAACATATACTTTCTCTGCTGCATCTCCAGTAATGGCTTGGGTAGGATTTTTTGGCGTGCAAGCTGTTAATGCGAACAGCAACAGCGGAATTGCAGAAGCTGAAATTAAGTGATAGATTTTCATATTTATAGTTGTAATTAGATTAAGTATTTTTATTTTTCTCCATCGTTGTGACGCATGAATTCAACTACTTGTCGAGCCTCATCGTGAGTAAGGTTTTGATTGGGCATGCGAATCAAACATTGCTCAAGCATAAGCTGTGCTTCTGGATCTTCATCTAGCATTATTTCCACATTTAAAATCATGTTCATGATCCATATTGGTTTTCTTCGTTGAGTAACTCCTTTCCAGCCTGGACCTACTACTTTTTCATCCGTTAGCTTGTGACATGACAAACATTTGCTGTCGTAAATTTTTTCACCATTTGTTACCCATTCCTGATTGAGTGGATTGGTAAGTGCTATGTCTTTTATTTCTACTCCATGCACTTCTTTCTGTTCCGCCGCTGCTTCAACTGGTGAGGGAGAGTTTTTCGCGGCATCCTCAGCATCTTGCTTCGAGGTGCAAGCAAATAGAGAAAGGCTCAGAATGCTTGTCATTAAAATTTTCAATTTCATAATGGTTGTTTTTTCGTTTATTTATTAAAAGAGTTGAATGTCTTTTATTACAATGCAAACCTACTTCTAGCCAATAAGCTTGAAAAGGATAAATGTCATTGCGTTTTATGACTTAAGTCTTAAAATCTAATGGTTGTTTAAAAACTAGTCAGGCTCAGTTTTAAGTATGATGAATATCATCTATCGCCTCTTAAAGATGTAATTACTTTGTGAGTTATGTTTTCTAGAACATTTGCATATGCATTAAGGGCTATGACCTACATTGCACAAGAAAGTAAGGAGGATCAAAAAGTAAGCTTAGATGAGTTAGCAACATCTATTCAGCTTTCACCACACTATTTGGGAAAAATTATGCAAGAGTTGGTTCGAAAAGGATTCTTGAACTCAGTGAAAGGGCCAGGTGGAGGCTTCTGGTTGGATAAACAAAGGAGCGATATTACTATTTATCAGTTGCTAAATGCAGTAGATGGTGATCAAATTGTGAATTCTTGTTTAATGGGGAGACTAAAATGCAACGCAAAAAATCCTTGCCCAATGCACGATGAATATTTAATTTGTCGAAATAGATTGATTGATTTGATGAAAAAAACATCCATTAAAAAATGGAATGAATCAATAGAACTATAAAAGTTTGGATATAAAAAAGAGTCGCAGTTTATGCGACTCTTTCTTATTAATAATAAATGTTTATTTAATTTGAATCTTTTTTACGCCGCTATTTTCGCCAGCAGTGATTTGTAAAAAATACATACCCGAACTCAATTCAGAAATGTCAATATCATATTTGTTCGAATGAACATCAAGTTTCGTTTCAAGAACGCGAACTCCAGTTATTGTATAGATTTCGATTAGCTCTATAGGTTCGGTAAGTTCAGATGTTACAGTAATAAAATGATCAGCGGGATTTGGATGCGCTTCAAACTTCAATGAATTTAATGGAGCATCTATCCCCGCACTTAAACCATCATACTTTGCAATGAATACACTTGCTGCTCCAGGACTTGCAGTAATAGGAGCCGTAGCGCCTAACGTTAACGTGCCTCCGAAATTACCTGCAACTGTACAAATACCATTGGCATCAAAAACAACTGCTTTCCCTTGATCATTACTGCTTCCTCCAATTTTTTGAACCCACAACAATGTTCCCGTTTGAGAATATTTCGCAATGAATGCATCTTTTCCGTTTGTTGAAACGAGTGATGGTCCAGTTTGAGTTGAAGTTGAAGCAAAGACTGTAGTGGCGTTAAAATGTCCTGTCACATATGTGCTTCCACCTAGATCTGTAACTGCTCCATTGCTTACTTCATTATTATCACCATTGATACATTTAATTTGACGTACCCATGAACATGTTCCGTCTGAACCGTTTAGTTTAGTGACAAAACCATCTCCATTCCCTGCTGGAAACATAGCGTAATTTTCTGTGATAGAGAACCCAGCTCCAAAACCACAAGTTCCATAAAAATTACCCGTGCAGATAGGATTTCCCCATGGGTCTTGGCTTATTCCATTTATTTGTTGACCAAAGTTTCCGCCATAACGTTTTGCCCACGACTGAGTGCCGTTAACATCTAGTTTGCAAATGAACATATCCGCTAATGTTCCAACCGGATTTAAGTTAACACCACCAAACGAAGCCACCGTATTGCAAAACCCAGCCCAATAAATAGCATTGGCACTTACACTTAAGCACAGTGCACGATCATCGTTATTTCCGCCGCCTTTTACTCCCCAAACACCATTGCCTTGTGCATCTAACTTCATTACAAATGCATCGTCATAACCACCTGTAGGAGCCGTTAAGCTAACCGTTCCAAATGTAAATGCTTGCGAATAACTTCCGCTGATGTAAATATCATTCCCAAGAGTTTTAATACTAGTGATAAATTCATTTCCATTACCCGATAAAACTTGAGACCAAATCAACGTTCCTGTAGCACTATATTTTGCAATAAAACTATCGCCATTGCCACCTGGATTAATATAAGTTACTCCGCCTATGGTTACATTATAACTAAAATATCCAGTTACTAAAACATTTCCGGTCGCATCCACAGCAACTCCGTTTGCAATTATGGTGGTAGTTCCCGTTCCGCTTAATTGGGTTGTCCATTGATGTGCTCCAGCAGAATTGAATTTAGAAAAATAGAAATCGGAAAAGGCTACCGCTGTTAAAGGCGTACCTCCAAAATTTCTAGTTCCTTCAAAATCGCCGCAAACATAAACATTGCCTGTAGCATCTCTATCCATTCCAATGGATCCATCTGTATTGGACCTGCCACCTAAGGAAGCAGCCCACGACCAGGTTTGTGAAGTCGCATTAAACGTGATAATTAGACCAGTAATTACCATTAATATTTTTTTCATCTAAGTGTAGTTTTTATTTAACTCCACTAAAATAGGGCTAGAAAAGGGAATACTAAAGTAAGTTCTTTGGATAAGACCTAAATTGTTGTGAATCAGTTGTTCTTAATTCAAAAGCATAAGTTTAAAAGGACTATATTCCGAGTATGAAGTGATTATAGATGCGCAAAGAATTTTTCTAAATATGCAACGCCCTATTGTCAGTAGCGGCTAAACAAGCTTCTTTGAAGGATTCGGAATAAGTAGGATGAGCATGACTAATTCGAGCAATATCTTCAGCAGAAGCTTTAAATTCCATGGCAACTACTGCTTCGGCAATCATATCAGCCGCCCTTGGGCCAATCATATGCACTCCTAAAATTTCATCCGTATCTGAATCACTTAGTACTTTAATAAATCCATCTAAATCCATACTGGCACGTGCTCGTCCGCTGGCTTTAAATGGAAAACTTCCGGATTTATATTTTACCAATTTACTTTTTAGTTCTTCTTCTGTATATCCAACGGATGCTACTTCAGGCCATGTATATACTACTCCTGGAATTAACAAATAATTAATATGTGGTTTTTGTCCTGCAATTTGCTCAGCAACAAAAACACCTTCTTCCTCTGCTTTATGTGCGAGCATGGCACCTTTCACAACATCGCCAATAGCATAAATGCCAGGGGTGTTCGTTTCTAAATATTCATTTACTGGGATTCTTCCTCTCTCATCCAATGTAATTCCAATATTTTCTAAACCTAAATTAGCTGTGTATGGAGATCGTCCAGTGGAAACTAAACAATAGTCACCACTAAGTTCAATCTCCTTACTATCTTTATTGGACGTAGCTTTTAACGTAACTTGATTGTTTTTGGATGTAACTGAAGTAACACCATGATTTAAATAAAAGTCAAATCCTTGTTTTTGTAAAATTTTTTGTAATTCTTTTCCAAGTGATCGATCCATGGAGGGAATAATTCCTACTGCATATTCAATCACACTTACTTTCGCTCCTAAGCGGGCATAAACAGAGCCCAACTCGAGTCCAATGACGCCTCCTCCAACAATCAATAAATGCTGTGGAACTTCTTCTAATTTTAAAGCTTCCGTTGAAGTAATGATTCGTTTTTTGTCAACGGCAACTCCTCTCAATGAAGATGGTTTTGAACCTGTAGCTATAATTATTTTTTCACCGGAAATAATTTCTGTAGTGCCGTCTTCTTTCGTGATAAGAATATTTTTACTGTCTTTAAAACTACCATGACCTTGGTACACTGTAATTTTATTTTTCTTCATTAAGAAACGAATGCCATCTACAGTTTGTGAAACTACATCTGCTTTTCGTTGTACCATTTTCTTGAAATCAAATTTCAGTTCTTTAATCTCAATTCCATGAGCAATGAACTGATGTTTGGCTTGATGAAAATGTTCAGAAGAATCAAGTAAAGCTTTGGATGGAATGCATCCCACATTTAAACAAGTTCCACCTAAAGCACTGTATTTTTCAACTAAGGCTGTTTTTTTACCGAGTTGGGCAAGTCGGATAGCGGCAACATATCCTCCAGGGCCTGATCCAATCACAATAGCATCGTACACTGACATTTTATATAAATTTAAGAAAACAAAATTAGTCGTAAAAAAGGTGCAGTTATGTATTTATTTTTTTGCGCTTGAAGATCTGACCTAAAAATGTGATTACCAAGAAGAATCCTGCACCAATAAATGAGCATCGACCCATTAGATCTCCTTGTTGAGAGTAAAAAGTGAGTTCATTGTTTAAGTTAATTTCTTGCTTAATACACGCTGGTACCCACCATTCGGTAGGTTGAGTAATCTCCCCTTTTTGGTTAATAAAGCAAGAAATTCCAGTATTCGCAGATCGTGCAATGCTTCTTCTGTGTTCTACTGCTCTTAAACGGGCGTACTGACAATGTTGTCGATAACCAGGTGTATCATCCCACCAACCGTCATTAGTCATGATGCATATAACGTTTGCGCCTTTACGAACATACTCTCCAACATAATCACCATAAACCGATTCGTAGCATATCACGGGAGCAGCCGTAATTTTTTCGCTATTAAAAACACTTGGTGATTCCTGATAACCTAAACTTCCTGTAGTTCCACCTAAATCAATTGCAAAATCATCTAAGTAACCAAAGATACTGGGGAACGGCATTTTCTCAACGCCGGGTACTAATTTAGATTTGAAGTGTAATGGCATTTTACTGCTGTTGCTAATTTGTATAGCAGCATTGTACGCATCATAATAACCTGGTCCATCTAAGAATTTTCGAGCAGTAGAACTTATTTTTTCATCAGGAGCAAAATATCGATAGAAGGAAAGTCCAGTAAGTATTTTAAGTTTCGGATAATTTTTTACAAACTCATTTAGTCTTTCAATTTGTGGATGAATTTCTAAATCTGAATTCCAAATTCCATCCGGTAATGCTGTTTCAGGCAATACTAAAAGTTGAGTTTTATTACTCAGTTGACCAATGGCAAGTTGAAGAATTTTAGTGAGTTGTTGATCGCTATTCCCACTAAATTTCTCGTGATAGGGATCAATATTCGGTTGAACTAATACCACTTCAATAGGGTCTGATTTTTCTTGATAGTTGTCTAGAATAAGATAAGAAAGTCCAATTGGAATACTAATTAGAAAAAACAGTGTCAATGCAATTTTTGGCCTGGACTTTTTCTCAGCTTTAATTAAATGATAAACAAAAATATTGATAAGAATGATCCAAAAGGTGCCGCCAAGTACTCCTGTGTATTCATACCACTGCACCATATTTACCCATGCAGCAAAGCCATTTCCAAAGTTCAACCAGGTCCAACTTAGATCCCAATCTAAATGGAAATACTCGAAAGCTACCCAATAAATCGGTAAGGAAGTATAGCCAATTCCATTTCCAAATTTTAAACGTGTCATGTGAAAAAAATGGAAAGTGATGGTCATTAATAATGCATTTGCTGCCACCGCACCAAACATTCCAAATGGACTCGCATACCAAATCCACCAAGTATTGAAAATGTTAAAGAGAAAAAAGGTTAAATAGGAGAAAGGAAAAAGACGAGATTTAATTTTGTTGATTTTAGCTTGATATACAATATTCTCAAGTAAGAGTATTGGTATTAACACAAAAAAGAGTAAGGGTGCAAACCCATGAGCAGGCCATGCTATCCAAAAAAGAATTGCTGTTGTGAAAGCTAAAATTATTTTATGTGATGGAGTGTCCCGAATATTCATGAACTGCAAATTTAATGGGATATTTTAAATTTTTAAGTTGATTTAATTTCTTGTTTATAAATTTTACCCATTACCTTGTGAAAAAGTGGAATAAGCTGGGTTTTCATTTTTGTTAAAACTGCTCAGTGCAAGGATAACGAGAATTGGAAAAACAGGAAGTCTAAATCTAGCTGAAGCAGATGGACCCGAGAGTATAGCGAAGTAAATGATCGTGGCAAGTAGCAAAAACTTGTGTCTTCGAATTAGCGAATTATTAAATAAACTTTTAATGAACAAGAGAAAGAGTGCAATTGTTGCAAATACAACAAAGCAATAATAGATTAAATATAGAATTGGCCATTGATTTAACTCATGAAGAACTCCGCTTATCCCATTCATTGAATATGTATTTTTTAAGGATGGTGTTTTTTCAACATTTTCATATCCCACGCGCCAAAGTTCAAGGTCCCATCTTCCTGTTTCAAGAAGTAATTTAATGGAGCCATATCCTTGAAGTAGTATAAAGTGGATGGGATGTGCAGTAACTTCTTGTCGAATGAATAAGTCAATGTTCGCACATTGAGACGCATAGGATTTGTTTTTTAAACTATACTGTAAAGAATCAATTTTATTTTTAGCATATGTTTCATCTTTATAAAATGAAAGCAAAGCAGGCATGTTATAGTTAATTATCAGTTTCCTGCCAATTCCTGAGTATTCTGCAATTCCTGTTTGATCATAGTTTTTAAGAAAGAAGCTTCCTAATAAAAGTACATGGAATAATGCAGCTGCTATTTGTCGTACCGCAATTCCTCGTTTGTTATGTACAATAATGCCATATAAACTATATCCTAACCATAGAAAGAGCGCAATTGGTTTAATGAGATAGGTAATGGCAAGCAAAAGATGATGAATGTAGAAATATTTGAATTTTCCGCTTTTTTCAAATTGCAATAAATAATATAAACAGCTTAAGATAGAAGTTTGAAAAAGTATCTCTGACATGAAAACGGTAGCATAAATAAATTGACTCGGAAAGAACAAAAAGAAGAAGAGATATAAATATGTTTTTTTTATATCCGGACTAATTAGTTTTAAAATTTTGTATCCAATAAATAAATTTAATATCGAAAGTACGCATTGCAAGAAGAGGGGAAGAAAATCTGAGTGGAATATTATTTGGGTAAGTATTAAGTAAATTGGATATCCAGGAGTCCTTCTGTCATATAGTGAAACATCTAAATTCGTTGCAGTATAATCACCACTGTAGGTGGTGCCGTAATCAATTAAATTTTTAGCTTGATAAATATATTCATTTGAGTCCGCTGTCTTGGTATGTTGGTTGAGCTGAGCATACGTAAAGAAAAAAAGTTGGGTGGATATTAGCAATACCCATAGCGCACTTTCTTTTTTTAAAAAATCAATAACTCGCATTAGTATCCTATTTTGTAAATGATGCCTGTTGGACTTTTAGGTCCAAATAATTTTGCGTAACAATATAAATATTCCCTCTTTCATCTTCCCCAAAGCTGTTTATTTTGCCGCTAATTTCATTATTTTCTTTTTCGGTAAAGATAGGCCCTCGATCCCATAATTTTGTTTTTTCGTTTTGATGTAAATACCATAATACACCATTCCAATCTCCAAAAATGTAGTAGCCGTGCAAGGATGGGAATTCCCTACCTCGATATACATATCCGCCAATTACACAGATTCCTTCCGAATGATCATATTCAGCGATGGGTGAAGCAAATTTTAAAGGATCACACCCATCAGGAGGATCAAAGCAATGATCACCTTCCATCAAACGCCAGCCATAATTTTTCCCTTTTTCAATGATGTTTACTTCTTCATATTTGTTTTGACCTACGTCAGCACAAAAGAGTTTTTGAGTGGCACGATCAAATGAAAATCGCCATGGATTTCTTAATCCACTGGCCCATATTTCTGGCCGAATGGATTCGCTTTTTGCAAAGGGATTGTCGGTAGGTATTTTGTAACCTTTCGATGTGTTTACATCAATACGAATTATTTTTCCAAGTAAAGTATTTAAATTTTGACCATTTCCACTTACTCCATGTTGGTCTCCACCACCGCCACCATCTCCTAATCCAATATACAAAAATCCATCAGCGCCAAAAGCCATTTGACCACCGTTGTGATTGCTTTCAGGTTGTGGAATAGTGAGTATTACTCTTTCACTCTTTGCATTTGCAATATTGGGATCGGATGAAACTTTGAATTCAGAGACACGACTTTCATGATCCATTTCTTTGAGTTGTGTTTTCGCAGAGTAATAAAGATAGAACAAGCCATTCGTTTTGTAGTTGGGATGAAATGCCATTCCCAATAGCCCTTTTTCAGAATATGCAATATTTAATCCATCCAATTGTGATGAAATATTGATAAATGGATTTTCGATTTTAATTCCATTTTGAATAATTTTTATTTTACCCCCTTGTTCCATCACAAAAAGTCGATCCGTTACATCTGTTGGGGCAAATAGACCAATTGGAGAAGTATAACCTCTTGCAATCTCAGTTAATTTTAAACGCAACGGAGTTTGTGCATTTGCAGTGAAATAGAGAAGGCAGCATAGTGTCAAAGTGATTCTCATAATTATTTATTTTAGAATCTTTAAAAGTAGATAAAATTTCGACACTTCCTTTTTATAACTTTGTCGATATGGGAGAAAGTTTGGAATTAAGTATTAAGTATTTTCAATTGTTGTTTACGAATCCTTTTGGGATTGCACATGGAACTAGAAATAGTACAGATGCGATTTATGTAAAGGCTTCTTTTATGGGAATAGAAGGCTACGGGGAAGCTGCAGTTCCTCCGTATTTGGGTTATGATGTTCCAGATTTAGTGAGTAACTTTCATCATTATTTTCCTGCTGAAATGAAGGGAAGTGATGCCATTCGTACAACCATGTCAAAACTGGCCGAAGGGAATTCTACTATTCCTAAGCCACTTAAAACAGCTGTAGACATTGCTATGTATGATCTTTTTGCTCGATTGACTCAAAAAACAATGCGAAGTGTTTTTGGCATTCAAGAGGAAGAAAAAGTACTTTGTTCCTATACACTTGGTATAAGCACCGAAGATGAGCTTATTGAAAAATTAAAAGAGGCCTCTGATTTTTCGTTATTCAAAATTAAATTAGGAGGAGAAAATGATAAGCAACGTATTGAAGCTTTTTTATCGAATTCGACGGCACCCTTTTGTGTCGATGCGAATCAAGCGTGGAAGAGTGTCGTTGAATGTTTGGAGTGGATGCATTGGTTGAAAGAACGAAATTGTTTGTTTGTGGAACAACCCCTTCCTGTTAAATTGGAAACGGAATATGCTGAGTTGTATCGTTCATCTCCATTACCTATCATTTTAGATGAATCCATTCAAGGAATGTCTGATCTAGAAAGATTAAGTTCAGTTTGTCATGGTATCAATGTAAAATTGTTAAAATGCGGGGGAATTGAGCCTGCCCAAGCACTCGTACGACAAGCGAATAAACTTGGGTTGAAAGTATTGGTAGGTTGTATGTCGGAAAGTACTTGTGGTGCAATGGCAGCAGCACAACTGAGTCCATGGGCCGATTGGGTTGATTTGGATGGCCCACGCTTGATTAGTAATGATCCTTTTGCTGGAGCCGTTTATCGTGGAGGTTCCTTATTACTTTCTTCTTTAGCAGGAACAGGTGCTGAATTAATCGATAAGAATTTTTTTAAGGCTTGAGGATGAGTATCGAACATTCCCTAAAAATTTTATTCTGCAATTATTATTTCGCTAATTTTGAAGTATGATTACCATTCGTCCAGCCACAGAGAAAGATGTATCTCGTATCACCCAAATTTATAATGAAGCTATACTTACTACAACTGCCACATTCGATACCGAAGAGAAAAGTTTAGAAGATCGTGTGGATTGGTTTCGAGCGCATAAATCCATTCATCCAGTGTTAGTAGCAGAATTGAATGGAAGTGTAATTGGTTTTGCTTCTTTAAGTAGATGGAGTGAACGTGCTGCTTATGATTCTACCGCCGAAACCAGTTTGTATATTCATAAAGATTTTCGCAAGCAAGGAGTTGGTAAGCAATTGTTGGAAGTATTGGTGCTCGAAGGTGAGCAGTTGGGATTGCATTCATTGATAGCAAGGATTACACATGGCAATGAACAAAGTGTTTATCTGCACGAAAGATTGGGTTTTACAGTGATCGGTACATTGCGTGAAGTAGGAGTAAAATTTGGTGCATATCATGACGTGCATATGTTGCAAAAAGTGTTTTAGTTTTTTTTGATTTATAAATATTTAAAAGTAGTTTTTATTAGAAGTTAAGTAAAATGGCGAAAACGAAAACAGTCTTTTATTGTCAAAATTGTGGAGCTAATTCCGTGAAGTGGATTGGTAAATGTCCTTCGTGTAACGAATGGAATACCTATTCAGAAGAAGTAATTCAACCTACCGCAAAGGAGAATCAATGGAGAACATCTCCACTTAAGGAATCAAAAGCGAATAAGCCTCGTTTGATTTCTGAAATTGCATTGGAGTCAAGCCCTCGAATTACAATTCCTGATGCGGAATTGATGCGTGTGCTGGGTGGAGGAATTGTTCCTGGATCGTTAATTTTATTGGGTGGTGAGCCTGGCATCGGGAAGTCAACATTGCTTTTGCAACTCGCGATAAATTTGAAAGGCAAGAAAATTTTATACATTTCAGGAGAGGAAAGCGAACATCAAGTAAGGATGCGTGCCGAGCGTATTGGAAAATTGCAAAGTGAATGCTATATCTTGACGGAAACTACTACGCAACAAATTTTTCATCAAATAGAAATTCTGCAACCCGATTTAGTCATCGTAGATTCTATTCAAACATTATATTCTAACGTCTATGAATCGGCGCCCGGAACCGTTTCTCAAATACGTGGATGTGCAGGAGAGTTATTGCGCTTTGCAAAGGAAACAGCAACTCCTGTTTTACTCATCGGACACATCACAAAAGAAGGTTCCATAGCAGGACCAAAAGTATTGGAGCATATGGTAGATACTGTCTTGCAGTTTGAAGGCGATCGTCATCATGTATATCGAATTCTACGCGCTATTAAAAATCGATTTGGCTCAACAGCCGAGCTTGGAATTTATGAAATGCAAGGAGCAGGATTAATTGAAGTAGCCAATCCATCTGCATTGCTTTTATCACAACGCGATGCAAGTTTAAGTGGCACTGCCGTTGCATGCACGATGGAAGGGGTGCGTCCATTTTTAATTGAGACACAAGCTTTGGTGAGTTCTGCTGTGTATGGCACACCACAACGTACAACAACTGGATATGATTTGCGTCGTTTGCATATGATTTTAGCTGTCCTCGAAAAACGATGTGGATTTAAATTAGGTGCGAAGGATGTTTTTTTAAATATTGCTGGCGGTATCCGTGTTGAAGATCCTGCTATCGATCTTGCTATTATTTGTGCTATACTTTCTTCTTCTGAAGATTTATCCATCGATCCCTCTTATTGTTTTGCAGGAGAAGTGGGTCTAACCGGTGAAATCAGACCAGTCAATCGCATTGAAGCAAGAATCAACGAAGCAGCTCGATTAGGCTTCAAGAAAATATTTGTCTCGAGTTATAACGCTGGAACGGATAAATTGAAGGATAATGCAACAATCAAAGTAATTCCAGTTGGAAAGGTAGAAGAGGTTTTTGAGTTGCTATTTGGGTGAGATTTTAGTCGCGAAGCTTCGCGATAAACACTTAATATCCAGCATCCAACATCTGCCATCGGCAAGCTCAGGCAGCACTCACATCTCCCATCTAACATCTGCCATCGGCAAATTCAGGCATCACTCCCATCTCCCTTGCAGAGCTTCGCGATCCCATCTCCTAATCTCCCATCTCCTAATCTCCTAATGTCCCATCTAACAACATCAATGTCCGTGACTGAAATAGGTTGACCAAAAAATCAACCTAAAATGGAAACGAAAAAAGCAAAGAAAACAAAGTATTTAGAGCAGCGACGAGTCTTCAGTGAAGCTGTACAACGTTCAGTGGTAAAGGATGTAGAGCAAG
>JANOPQ010000270.1:0-8741 GCA_031421935.1 Bacteroidota bacterium
AGGCACTAGAGAACATTAGATTAGCCATGGTATTGGTATTCAAAAAACACTAAGTCTGACTGGTACTTTATCTTCGCTCTGCGAAGATAAAGTATGCTACCATGAGGAACTTTGTGCCAAAGTTCCTCATAATAAGTAAAAGTTAAAAATGTCCAGTTTTTTTGATAATAAACTGGACAAATATGCTATCTTTGGAGAATTCAATTGAACATGAAAATAACTGATTACATAGCATTTACGATAGACAGACTACCGAAGGGTTATATTTTCACCTATGCTGACTTTTCTACCGAGGTGAATCCTCAGGAAGCGATTATAAAAGCACTAAATAGGATGGCGAGAGCGGGTAAAATTGCAAAACTATCCAAAGGCAAATATTACAAACCAGAAACTTCACCATTTGGCGACCTCCTACCCAACCAAAAACAGGTTGTAAAGGATTTATTGGAAAAAGATGGTAAAGTCATAGGTTACCTCACTGGCTACAGCATATACAATCAACTAGGTCTTACAACGCAAATTAGTAACGTCATCCAAATTGGTAAAAAGCAAGTGCGCCCGGCTCTTCAAAGAGATCGCTACATGATCGCTTTTATAAGACAAAAAAACACCATAACTAAGGAGAACATTCCATTATTTCAAATTCTTGACTCCATACGATTCATAAAAAGAATTCCAGATGCTACTACAGAAACTTCTTGCAAACGATTGCTAGCTATACTTAAAAACCTTTCCGCTGAAGAATTAAGATCTATTATACGATTAGCTCTAAAATACGCACCTTCCACGAGAGCATTGTTGGGTGCTATGTTAGATAAGCTAAAAAAAGAAAATTTATCAGTGAATCTTTTCAATTCATTGAATCCAATAACAAAGTACAAATTAAATGGTGCTGCAATTGTGTTGACAACAGCAAAAAAATGGAATATCGTATGACCTTGCACCATGAAACAGTGCTTTTCTCTAAAACATTAAGAGCAGCCTCAGATCATCTTGAAGTAAAACTAGAATTTGTAGAGAAAGATTACTGGCTCACTTTAGCTTTAGCAAATTTGGCCAGAAGTAAATTTGCGGAAATGGCAGTATTTAAAGGTGGGACATCACTGTCGAAAGGCTATAATCTCATTGAAAGATTTTCAGAAGATGTTGATATTGCTATTTTGCACGACAAAGCTAAAACAGGGAATGAAATTAAGACAATCATCCGCACCATTGAAAAGGATATTTCTGTAGACCTCACTGAATTAGAAATTCGTGGTGTTACTAGCAAAGGTTCAAGATTCCGGAAATCTGTCTTTGAGTATTTAAGTATTGATAAAAGCAATCAAAATAATAAATTAATTATTGAAGTCAATTCATTTGCAAATCCAATCCCATTTCTACAACTTCCAATTCAAAGTTTCGTGTATGACTTTTTATTGCATTCTAAAAATATAGTATTCATTGATCAGTATCATCTACATCCATTTGAAATAAATGTATTGAGCAAAGAACAAACTTTGATAGAAAAATTGGTTTCGCTGATTCGAGTTTCTTACTCTAGAAATGCAACAGAAAGCATCTCAACTAAAATTCGACATTTTTACGATTTGTATTTCTTGATGAATGATCCTTTATGTGAAGCGTTTTTATCAACCACAGACTTTAAAAAGCAATTTGAACAAGTTCTACAAGACGACAGATCCTTATTCACTGAACCTATGGGATGGCAAAGTAAAAAACTATCCGAGTCTCCCTTGATCAATGATTTTGAAAATACATGGAAACAATTGAAGGGAAAATATCATACTGAATTATCAGCCTTAGCTTACAGATCTATACCTTCAGAAGAAAAAGTTGCACAGAAAATGAAGGACTTATTGATATTAATTGGGTAAATTTCGATATCTCATGAATACCAGAATACACATTGATACTTGGCTCGAATTAAAGCCCTATACCAGTTATAACAACGACGATCTATTCTATTTGAATTTGAGTAATGAAGTGAAGAAGGTCATTCTAACTAGTAGCTATGATCAGCAATTTTTCGATTTAGTGGATAAAGAGGATATTGATTTATTGTGTTGCTTTTTATGTGCCTATTTAGAAGACCTCGCTTCCGAAACGAATATATGGAATACTTTTGTGCGAATTCACCAACGTATGTATCAAAGGCCTCTTCCTTTTTACAATTTGGATGATTATTACGAGGAGGAATTCAATCCGCAAGACATTAGTTTTTTAATTTGGTATTTTCTAGATCAAAGAGTAGAAGGAAAATTGATAACACCCACTAATCCCTTTATCACCGAGACTGCGGATGAAATCATGGAGTTGTTTGATCAAGCATGGGGAGATGCGCCTGTCAACATTAAATTGAAAACGTACTATTATCTTAATGAAGAAGAAAAAGACTATTACAAAGCGAGAAATTTAATGGATATTCTTTTTTTTCAATCCTATTTGTTTTATCCAGATACAACCATGAGAATGTTGAATATAGAGATTGATACCATCGAA
This sequence comes from Bacteroidota bacterium, assembly GCA_031421935.1. Taxonomy (GTDB): domain Bacteria; phylum Bacteroidota; class Bacteroidia; order AKYH767-A; family OLB10; genus JAJTFW01. The sequence goes on from JANOPQ010000270.1 coordinate 2,503, forward strand.
GAACACAAATCAGAGCCTCATGTTTTAGAATATCTAAAAGAAAATAGAGACGACTTATTGCATTCCGCATACTCAGCGTTGCTTGCCTTGAAGAGCAACGATTGGACAGCAGAATTATTGGGAGATGAACATCCAGCAAGTAAATATTTCCGCAATATCAAAAAAAGGATTTCTGGACATTTCCTCTATAAAGGTCAAGATGACAAGAATCTATTTCTAGAGCATGTAGCTAGCGGAAGAAAATTCAATCTTACCAAGAAATCCTTCGAGATAACACCAATATTCAAGGAAGTGGATACCATGGTAATCATCAGCATTGTTTATTGGAATGAAGAATGGTGGTTCTCGGGTATTTTAACTACTCATCGCTTCGATGCAGATCTAGTTCTTGATCTTCGAAACGACATCCCTGCTCGAATGTCCGTTAGTTTTCTTGACCATGAGGAAAGGGGAGCAGATGAAATTCTTCAAAAACAATTAAAAATTTTCAAGGAATACAATAAAGGATCGCAAATCGCCTTTATGTCTTCCGATCAAATAAATTCATTTCTGCAAGGATTTATGAAATTCAATAGTGAATCTTTAAACCTTAGTGAAAAAGAAAGTAAAGCTGCTCGTGAAAGAGCCAACAAAGAAGGCTTGTTTGATTTAGAGCAGAGCAAAATCAATATCGAAGAATTTGAAAAAACAGGAGTCGTATTTTTCAATCCGAAAAGTGGAGTTGAATTTGCGATGGGAGTCAATTCAGCATTCCCACTTCCAAATAATCCCTACTTTAATGAATCACAGTGTAACCAAGATCTCATGTTTTTGATAGCTTCCGATGAGATTTCTACTGAATTAGTTCTTTATTGTATAGAGCATTGTAAAAATGATTTGCCATTTTTTAACGAGCGTGTAGGAGAATTTTTTTTAGAGAATATGGATTTTTTACTTCGCTACTGGAAGAAAAAGAATTATCATGCGAAACCCAATTTTTCTTTTACAGGATGATTTTACTTATTACTATTCTCTGCTTTCCCTTCCTTCGCATCTTGCATCCCCTTCATCCAATGTCATTAAGTTAAGCATCAAGATGCCGAAGGCATCACCTGTTTATAGTAAAATAAAGACCGAAAAAATAGTTCCGTAGGCTAAGGCTATGCAACGATTTTTTAAAATCGTCTTGGCAAAAAAATACGTCGTAGCTTTGAACTAAAATATATTTGTAATAGGTATTACAATTGTTCACCTCGGTTTCAATTATCTTTTTGGATAAGGCTAAACCAGCTCCTGTACTTTCAAAGTTATCGCGGGCACCGTTGGTTTGGAAGATGACAAATATTTCTCCATTTTTCTAAGTAAACTGCATAGCTAACTTTTTTAATTGCATAAAATAATCCGGGAACGATTTTGAAACTAGAGTATTTATATCAAACAATATACTTCAAACATTTACGTTTAAACTCATCACCTAAACTCAACCCGCTTTGAAAAACTTCAGCTTTCCTCTGCTGATTGCCCTCGTTTTTATTCTGAATGGCCTTATTTACTTAAGGGCAGTGATGACCATTGAAGATGTTGATTTAATTTTTGGAGAATGTGCTCGAAATTCGGGCAGAACAGCAGCGGCCATTAACCTCACTATTCTCTTGATGGTAGGACATATCGGACTCAAATCGATTTACAAGGAAGAAAGTAAAAAGAATTTATTTCGAACATTGATCACTTTATTTGCCATCAATCACTTGATCCATTTTTACTTTGTTACTCAGAATTTCAAGAGCTACGAAATTGAATTGAATATTTCCGAACAGCTTCAAGGATTTATTACGTTTCTTTTTATTTTGATCGCTCCTGTGGTTTTATGGAGCTTTACAAGATTAAGCAAGCTGCTATATACTGGTATTCTTATTCATCTTTTCAACGTCACTTACTTTATTGCCAAATCCTTTTATGGCAGATACAAACCTATTGATCCGGCTTATCTCCATCGATTAGGAATATTGGTTATGATTGCTGCTCTTGTTTACGTTTTATACAGGGAGTATAAGGATCGGTCAAAAAGGATACTTTCAGTAAGCGAACTGTAGTATATCTTGATAAAGTGTCTTAGCTGTTAAACAATGTTTCAACATCCTAAAAATGTTTAATATAAATTTCGAAGCGCCAAGTCTGCTCAAACTCTAAGGCTGCGCAATGCTAGTTTATCTCGATAAGGATGCCCTACGATAAATTTCTCTTCGCTAATTTTCTCGCAAAGACGCAAAGGCGCTAAGGCTGCGCTATGCTAAGGATTCTTTTTACTAAAGTTTCTTTAATATGTAAGGAGGCGCAATGGTTCAAGGAATCGAAATTAGTAAAAAAGAAAAAAATAGTAATTAGGATATTTGAATATCCATCTTTCCCAACTCATCAAAATAATTCGGAAAAGATTTTGAGACTGGACTGATGTCATCCAACACAACCGGTGTACCAGACAAACCCAATAAACTTAACGCCATTACCATGCGGTGATCGTTGTAAGTATTAAAAATTGTTTTATCCAAAAATTCTTTGCGAATTCCCTTTCTTACTTCGAGTGAGTGATGAGTAATGGCAATTTCAGCTCCTGCTTTTTCGAGTTCTGTTTTCAGCGCAAGGAGTCGATTAGTTTCTTTGTCTATTAAAGTGGAGAGTCCGGTGAGCAACAATTTACGATTACTAACGGCTGCCATTACCGCAAATGCTTGGGCGAGATCGGGCGTATTGGTAAAATCGTATTCAAAATCGCGAGTTGGAATTCTCTTACCTACTATTGTCAATCCATCATCCACTACTTTACTTTCCACGCCCCACTGTTGCATCCAATCTAACAATTTTTCATCTCCTTGAAACGAATTTGATTTTATATTTTTTAAATGAATGGATTGATTGGTTTTTAGAGCTACCATCATAAAGAAAAAAACAGCTGCCGACCAATCTGCAGGAATTGTAAAATCAGTAACTTGATACGTTCCTTTAGAAACTTGCAAACTATTTTCACTCTGAATAACATCAACACCATACTGCTTCATCAATTGAATGGTCATATCCACATACGAAAAAGAAACCGGTTGATCTTTCCACGAAATAATTAATCCGGAAGGAAGGTACGGTGCAATCAGCAACAGCGCAGAAATAAATTGACTACTAACAGAAGAAGAAATTTCAATTTCATTTCCAGTCAATGAACAAGCCTTCAACTTTAGAGGTGGAAAACCTTCTTTTTCCAAATACTCAATCTTAGCACCTAAACTATTCAATGCCTCTACTAAAGGTTTTATGGGTCGCTCTTTCAAACGCGTGGAGCCTGTTAAGATCGTTTCTTTTCCTTGCAAGCAACGTAATGCTAATAAAAAACGGAAAGTAGTTCCGCCTGCCTCGCAATCCTCTACTTCAAATTTATTTTCAAGCAATTTTTTCAATACTTGCGTATCATCAGCCTCCGACCAATTCATCTCACCGAAACCCATTTTTCCCAATTCATGAATAAGCAATAAACGATTACTTACACTTTTTGAAGAAGGCAATTCAATTTTCGCTTCAGTAAAAATTTCGGGAAATATAATTTTAGTTTCCATCCTTGTATTACCTAAAACTTTGCAACGTAGATCGAATGAGTTCTTGAGGGACTTCCACATTCCACGAGCAGGAACCAATACTTGTGATCAAACTCATTCGAATAATACCGTTTGCATTTTTCTTGTCATATTGCATCCATCCCAGCAAATCATCAACAGAATAAGAATCGATATTTACTTTAGTCAAATGATTTTCCAATATATTTCGACATGATTTATTAATGGATGCATCCAATCCACCTAAACGAAACATCAATTCATTCTCTATTATCATTCCCATGGCAATTGCTTCACCATGAGAAAGCGGAGTGGAATCCATTTTTAAGCTTGCACTTTCAATAGCATGTCCGACAGTGTGACCAAAATTCAACACTTTTCTAAATCCATCTTCAAAAGGATCATCCTCCACCACTTTTAATTTCACGGCTTGAATTGAATGCATGAGTGAAGTGAAATTATCTCTTGTACATCCATCAACAGAAAGCGTTTCGAACAAACTTGCATCACCAATCAATGCATGTTTAAAAACTTCTGCGCAACCATTCTTCCATTCCATTTCTGGCAATGTATTCAAGAAAACAGGATCACAAACGGTAGCAATAGGAAATGCAAACAATCCCACTCGATTTTTATGATGATTCAAATCAATTCCATTCTTCCCTCCTAAACCTGCATCCACCATTCCCATTACCGAAGTTGGAATATTAACAAAAGAAATTCCGCGCAAATAAGTAGCCGCTACGAATCCACCTACATCACACACAACTCCACCACCCAAGTTGATAAGCAAATCATTTCGGCCCATCTTCATTGCTGTCATTTTTTGCCAGATGGATTCACAAACAGAAATTGATTTTGACGATTCACCGGATTCCATCTTAAAGAAATCAAAAAGAATAGTAGAAGGAATGTGTTTTTTAAGAATTGGTAAACAATGCTGATACGTATTATCATCGCAAAGCACTAAAATTTTAGAAAAATCAGTGGATGCAGTAAGCAACTCTTCCCAACCAGACAACGCATTCTCTCCCGAAAAAACAGGATATCCTTGTTGCATAAAACTGAACTCATTACTCATCATTCAACGATTTATTTTGCTTTGATAACACTTCCTATTTCCTTCAAACACATCTTAAGAAAAGCGGAATTTTAAGCACTCTATAAGGCCGAATAATCCGATGCAAATTTAGGCATTGAAATCCAACATTATAGGATTCAAATAATTTTATTTTTTAATACCTATCATCTTTTTCAAATTAGGCTTCTTACTATCTTTGAGCGTGATCAAGGACCGACCCAGCAAGATAAATTTCGACAACTTAGAGCATTCCTTCGGTTTTCGAACTGACTATGAGATAAAGCGAGCTTATTGGTTATTCAAGGCCATCAGTTATCCATCCGTTGTTAAAATTGGAAGTTGGGCGACCGAGAATGCATTAAAATTTCATTTACCAATCAAAGGGATCATTCGAAAAACCATCTTCAAACATTTTTGTGGTGGCGAAGACATCAACGACTGTTCAAAAACCATTGCCCGATTAGGTGAATTAGGAGTAGGATCCATTCTAGATTACTCGGTAGAGGGTAAGGAAGACGAGGTTGAATTCGACCATAGTTGCGCTGAAATAGTGGCAACAGTCCAGCGAGCACAACATGATAAAAACATTCCGTTTAGTGTTTTCAAAGTAACTGGTCTTGCACGATTCTCCTTATTGGAAAAAGTAAGTTTTGGAGAAGTATTAAGCTCAGAGGAAGCTGCAGAATTTTCCAGAGTAAAAGATCGCGTACGGAAAATTTGTGAAGAGGGATTTAAATGTAAGGTATCTGTTTTCATTGACGCTGAAGAATCATGGATTCAGCCAGCCATTGATGGATTAGCAGAGGGAATGATGGAAAAATTCAATACCACTGAATTTATTGTTTACAATACACTCCAACTATACCGCCACGACCGATTAGCCTTTTTAAAAGATGCCTATCAACGCGCTCGTACTGGAAATTATTTATTAGGATTGAAATTGGTACGCGGTGCCTACATGGAAAAAGAGCGAGAACGAGCCATTAAACTTCATTATCCTTCACCTATTCAAGCACAAAAATCGGATTGCGATCGAGACTACGATGAAGCATTACGTTTTTGTTTGGAGCACATTGAGCATATTGCCATTTGCGCAGGAACCCATAATGAAAAAAGTAGTTTATTATTGACCGAACTCATGAATAATTATTCAATTGCTCCAAATGATCATCGTATTTATTTTTCACAATTATTAGGAATGAGCGATCATATCAGTTTCAATTTAGCGCATGCAGGTTATAATGTTGCTAAATACGTTCCTTACGGACCGGTAGCTGATGTTCTCCCTTACTTAACAAGAAGAGCACAAGAAAACACATCCATTGCTGGGCAAACAAGTAGAGAACTTTCATTATTGACTGCAGAGCAAAATCGACGAAAAAAGCTTCGTAAATAAGGCTGCGCTACCCCTCGGCAAGCTCCCCTCGACAAGCTCAGGGAGCTAAGAGATCTGAAGGTGAAAGGTCGAGATCCCGATAGTTATCGCATAGGCGTCAAGGCTAAATTAAACGTTTATCAACAATTTGCAGAAAGTGTTGATTGCTAATATTCAATATGTAGAGACGCCATTAATGGCGTCT
>JANOPQ010000271.1:0-3593 GCA_031421935.1 Bacteroidota bacterium
ATGAAAAAAATGTACGAAGTTTTGTTTTTGGAAGAAGCTAAGGAATTCCTTGCTGGACTCGACAACAAATCAAGACTTAAGATAATCTACAATATTGATAAAGCAAGGACTGTAAACGATAAAGATTTATTTAAGAAGCTCAAAGGTGAAATTTGGGAATTCAGGACATTGTATAATAAAACATACTACCGACTGTTTGCCTTTTGGGATAAATCTAATAAAAGCGAAACTCTAGTAATTACGACACATGGTCTAGTCAAAAAAACAGATAAAATTCCCGAACCCGATATTGAAAAAGCTGAACGAATGAGACAGCAGTATTTAAAACATAAAAAATAGAAATCATGGCAACCAAAAATAAAATGAAGCTCTATACAATGGATGAAGTGAAGGATGAGTTCATTGGAAAGAAAGGCTCAACAAATCGCGACAAGTACGAGCAAGACTTGCAAATGGAATTGTTAGGAGACATGATTCGCCAAGTTCGTCATGAACGAAACTTGACACAAGAGCAACTTGGAAAGTTGATAGGCGTTCAAAAGGCACAAATATCAAAGTTAGAAAACAACACCACCAATGTAACGATGGATACAATCTTGCGAGTTTTTAATGCGCTGAAAGCAAAAATCAGTTTCAATATTGAGCTAAAGAACCAAAGAATAAGCATCGCTTCAGAATAGCTATTAATGCCCATCGAGGACGGCAGAACATGATTCCATTCAATGCAACATTGTAATTATTTTAATCGAATCAAAACACCTTTACGTTTTACAACATTTTTGTAATCCCACTGGATTTCTTTGGCTTTGCGAAGCCACGATTTTAGGTCTTTTAATTTGATTTCATCAACGGATGTATAAAGCATCGAAGCGTCCTTAAACTTACCGGAACCGGGTTTCAATTTATCATCTTCGAAACTTACGCCACTCCAAAAGAGCAAACGAATTCCGCCCTTCAATTTGCTGTAGCCCACCACTGGATTTTCATCCAAGAACCAAACAGGATGAGCATGCCAAATTTTACTTTCTGCCTCGGGCAAATATTGATTGATAATTCCCTCTAAGGTGATGCAGATCTCCCGCTCCTCTTTTGAAAGTGATGCATTGTAGACTTCAATAGTAGATTTCATTTCTTAGAGCAGCAATAGTTAGAAATGTAAATTTATATAAAAAATTGAAATCAGAATACCACACCTTCAACCTAAAAAAAACCGCACCCTCCATCTATGAAGTGGAGAATGCGGAAATTGATTAGGTCTTCAGTCAATAATGTATTAAACTTTTCTGAATAACTAATTTTTAATGATTCTTGTAAACTGGGTAGACCCATCTACAGAAATTCTACAGAAATAAATTCCGCTTTTTAAATCTGATAAATCCAGCGGAATTTCATTACGTCCTTCTGAAATATTTTGTAAGATGGTGTTCTTTACTTCTCTACCCATTGCATCAAACAACAACATAGAAACATCACTCGCTTCATCTGCATCAAATGAAATGGCAGTTACATCACTTACCGGATTGGGATAAATTAAAATGTTGTATTGAGATTCCAACCCTTGATCACCCAATCTACAAACGCCCGTTGTAAAAGTTTGTACTGGTGAAAACGCAGAAAGTGTTGTCACTCCTATTGTATCACAAACCGTTCTGATTTTCCATTTATACGTAGCATTGCAAACTAGATTATTCACAATCCAACTTGTTTTGGATTTAGCAACATTTAATTTTGTCCAAGTTACATCGGTCGATTTTTTATAATAAATTTTGTAACGAATAATATTGGGGATCCCCGTCCATTTTAATTTTGCAGAAGTACCAGTGATATTGATCACCGTTAAATTGATGGGTGCATTGCAAGTGATGACAGGAGGCACTTGCACAAATCGCGCAGTAGTTCCACCCGTAACATATACATTATTGTCTGTACCAAAAGCAAACCAAACAGGATATCCACTCGAAGTGGTGGCTGCCCATGCCGAAGTACCGTTGCTATTGACTTTGCACACCCCCATCGAAGACATAGTGCTTCCTGCAATATAGGCAGCGTTAGATGAATCAAGACGCATGGGAGCAAGCGCTAGCAATGCTAATCCCGGACCATCGGCATCGAGGTTTTGCCACAATAAAGTTCCTACGGAGTTATATTTTGCAATCACTACTCCATAATTAACATTGGGATAACCACCCACTACCGGATTATTATCGCTACCCACTTCCACTTTATTTCCGTTGAATGTATTGGGCTGTGTCCAGATTACGGCGCCGTTGGGCGAAAGTTTTTTTAATTCGCTTGGAGTTCCATTCACGATGTAGGTATATCCAAAAGAATCACCTGCAGCGTCGCCTAGCGAAGTACTTTGAATGCCCGTTAAACTCCAAATTTTACTTCCACTCAAATTAATTTTTGAAAAGCCGTTTAAAATACCGGTGACACTACGATGTATAATTACAATATTATTATCACCCGTAAACTTGAAAGTAACAGGAGCACCAATCCCTAATGAATCAAAATAATTCCAAACGGTACCACCTGCCGAATCAAATTTTTTCACTTTGGTAACCTGACCATTGGATCCAGTACCAATTCCCAATACATAAATATTATTATTCGCATCGATCAAACATTTTTTAGTGGATGAGCCGTCAAAATTGCTTTCGTATACTACACGCCATAATAAAGTGCCTGCTGCATTGAATTTCATCAATACACTTGCTGCATTCACCGGATTAGAAAATCCAGAGCGTATGGTTCCCGATACTAAAATATTTCCAGCATGATCCGTATCCACCCACGTTGCTACTTCATGTCGAGTGTTATCGGTGTTGTTGTAACTGGCATCCCACAGAATGGTTCCTGTAGCATTTCTTTTTGTCAATGTAATATCGCCTGCTGCATTATAATCCCAATTGGCTGTATACACATTGTTGGCCGAATCCATCGCCAAGGAAACACCTCCCGGATAGTTAAACCAATCTACGTTAACTTGAGCTTGCACCAAGGAAGTGCACAATAGCAATATAAGTATCAATTTTGTTTTCATAATATATTAAATTTTCAAGTACAAATTTCGGGAGTAGGAATGCTTTTTTTACTGATGATTATCATTTCGACAGATGATTGCTGAAGAAAATAATTTTTTTGCATATCTAAGAGGGAGTTTTGGCTTTTACAACTCACCTTTCGACTACCATGATGGAAAATTAGATTTTAAAATTTTGTTCTGAAAATAGAACTATTCAAATGTATTTAAAAGCATGCTGAATCCGACAAAAGATGGGTTGAATAAGATTATAAAAATAGAATAGATGAATCGCTGTCATTCAATTATTGAATGCAGTTTAGATATGTCCGCTCTTCGCATTGTTTCTCCCCCGATAGCTATAGGGGCTGTTTTGCTGCCTATGGCTCTCGAGAGTAGCAAAAATCGGTTCGTCCCGAAGCATCGCATTAGCGTCAGTCATAAATAATATATGTCGCTAAAAATTCAACTAGTTTTCCCTCGTAAAGAATGGAATTTTTCTCGTGAATAAAATTATACAGATTACGCCCAGGAAAAAAAATTAGTATGATATTGATAAGCCCGCCCGCCA
>JANOPQ010000272.1:0-4637 GCA_031421935.1 Bacteroidota bacterium
CAACATAAATGTTTTGTCCATTAAAATCCAATTTGTTATTTTGTGCTTGCATAAGTTTCGGTTTATTATTGTTTAGTTCGTATCTAAAACTAATAATATTCTGGAACTTATGCTTTACAAACATACGGCCTTTGGAGAGGGCTGGGGAGAGGCTTGAATTCTAATGTTGCAATCATTTTTTTTTAGTTCGAGAAATAAGAAACATGCTCAAGTGAACTTAGTGTTTAAGTGATAAAATTTGAATTTTACTTGTAAGAAAATGTGAATAGTTTTCTTTTATTTCTCTTCTACTTTATCAGTCTCGCATTTTGAGATCTTTCGAGAATATCCTCATTACCCTGGGCTTGTCGAGGAGTGCGAGAAAATTTTGTGCACAACTCCTCGCGAAAACTTTGCGACTTTGCGTTCCGATAGCTATCCATCGGCCGCCAAAGGCTTGCCGACGGCGCTGCGGGATTGCGAGAAAATTTAGCATAGCCTCTTAAAAAACGATAACAATCATAAGTGGAATTAGTAGTTGCAATAAAAAGCCTCCGTCGCTAGACAGAGGCTTTTCTATTTTTACAGAATGAGATCGTTTATTGTAAATTGATCTTTCTAGTGATCTTTTTATCTCCAGACGAAATATTAATTAAATATAACCCTTTACTCAAGTGACTCAAATCAATGGCTCTCTTATGCTCACCAGCGAAAGAGTTTAATGGATATTCAAATACTTTTTTACCTAACGTATTTGTGATCGTAACCATATAATCCGCTTGAACTTTAGCGTCGAATGTTAAATTGAATTTACCATCATTCGGATTAGGGAATACATCCAATGTATTGTCACTTAATAAATCTTCTATTCCAATTACTGCACAAGTATCTAATGCCACACAAGCTGTTCTTCCAGTGTTACATGCAATCTCTTGGAATGTCCAGAAGTAGAAGAAATAATAATAGCCCGGTGATCCCGCATTGCTTCCTGTTATATTAACTGCTGTACTTAGATATGGATAAACAGCACCCGCAGAGTTTCTATAAAGATCCACTAAACCTCTACACTTGATGAAGTAATTATTTCCAGGATAAAGAGTGAAATTAACATTGACAGTAGTCGAATTGGTAGGACTTGCAGGAATAAAAATAGTAGTGTCTGCATAGGTATTACCCTGCGCATCGATGATTTCTATAGTTCTATTGCCAGCTGAGCCTGAATAAACTTCAACAGATTGTAATATCACAGGTGATAATACATCGAAGTATAGACCGCGAATATCGTTAGCTGTAAACATAGCACCCGCACCAATATTGTTTACAGATTCTCCAGTGTAATCAATCGCCCCAAGAGGTAATTCTTCATCTACATAATAAGTGGTTGTTCCAGAAATGTTAGGTGAATAGTTGGTTCCAGTAGCAACAACGTTTCCTCCGCCTGCAGCATCCCACCAACGTAACGTTCCCGTTCCCGATCCACTTGCAGAAAGATTAACTTGTCCTGCACCACAACGTACATCTCCAATAGTGCTCGGGTCAGGTTGTGTACTAGAAGCAATGTTGATGTAATTATTTACTTGTTTGGTGTCGGTTCCATTTGCATTGGTTGTAATTAATGTTACGGGATATATTCCCGCAACATTGTAAGTTACCATTGGATTTTGTTGCGTGGATGTACTTGGATTTCCTCCCGGGAAACTCCAATCCCAACTTGTGGGTTGTCCTGCTGAAAAATCACTGAATTGTATTGCTGCACCCGGACAAGTAATATTTGCAGAAGCACCAAAGGCACTAAGTGGAGGGTAAGATCCAGGTACATATAAACCTGACTCCCACATTCCTCTTCCATATGTCGAGGCACGAATCATTCCTGTTGCATAATAAATATGTAATTCAGAAACGATCACATTCGGTAGTCCATTGTTGAAGGGTTGCCATACATTTAATGCAGCGTTTTTATAAAAGGCTCCAACATCGGTACCAATATAAATCGCATCGTTGGAATTGTTTTCATAAACAATACAATTGATAGGTATGTTTGGAATCGAACCTGAAAGATTAATCCACGTCGCACCTTGGTCATTGGTTTGAAAAACTTTATTGTTGTTGTTGAATCCAGAGTAAGTAATCCATGCTTTGTTTGCATCAGTATTACTGCATGCTATGGATGTAATCGTTCCTGACGGCACATTAGAAATCGTTGTCCAATTCGTACCTCCATTCGTTGTTAAATAGAAGGAACCCGGTTTAGCAGCCCAAATAACTTGATTGTTTGCAGGAGAAACTGAAAAAGTTGTCATTGTCGTAGTGCCACCTAAAGTACTGATTTTTGTCCATGAAGCGCCACCATTAGTACTCTTCCACATATTTATAAATCCAGCATAAATAGTTCCTGCAGTTACTGGATCTTGACTCCATGGTGTTACCCATGCACCCACTTCATTAATTCCTGTTGTTGCACCGCTCCAACTTGCTCCACCATTGGTTGATCTGTTTAAGGATCCTTCGTATTGTGATCCCCACATGTTTTGATCGTTGTTCCAATCAATGAAAGCTAGCATTCCATCACCACCCATTACTTCTTGCCAAGTGCCGTTGAGATAACGATTAGTGCCATTGTCCTGCCATCCTTGTAATAATAAGTTTGCATTGGTAGTGGATTGACCAAAACCATACATCTGTGCTATTTGTAACCCATTACTTAAGTCGGTCCAAGTAGCTCCGTTGTTGGTAGTTTTAAATAAACCTCCATCATTAGCAACATAAGCAGTTGTTCCATTTTCATAAACAAGATCATGGTTATCCGCATGCGTGTAAGGTGCACCTGAACCTGTCCAATGACCATTTAATGTGAAACTACTTCCTCCATTGGTCGAACGCCAAATATTTACTCCACCTGTTGTAATTTCATCTTTGTTAGTAGGTGATACCGCTATCGTTAAATCATACCATCCTTGTCCTCCTGTATCGCCTCCATTGGAATTCCATCCTAAAACATTGGCAGGAGAAGATGTGGTTACTTTTGTATAGGATGTACCACCATTTGTTGATCTATAGATTCCTTCGAATCCATAATCGGGAGCGGCAATTGCTGCTAAAATATAAACGTAGTTATTATCGTTGGGGGTAACGGCTAATGATAGTCGACTTACATTTGCACTAGCAGGTAGTCCGGTTGTAATTTTGGTCCAATTTAATCCATTATTTGTGGAACGATAAACTTCCGTACCGCAAGTATACACCGTGTTAGGATCGCTTGGTTTAAATTCCATGTCCTTAAATGAACCAGTCTGCGTATTGGTAAATGTCGCAGCACCATCCGTGCTTCTAAATATTCCTGCAGAAGAAGCAACCAACAATGTGCTTGAATTGGTTGGGTCTAATAAAATTCTGCTTATCTGACGAGTATTGGCCATGAAATATGACAATCCAGTAGTGTTCCATGTAGTACCACCATCCGTAGTTTTTAAAATTCCGATGGTATAAGTATCACCACCATCACCATCTCCAGTAGCTAAATACATAATGTTTGGATTAGTAGGATCAATCGCTAAATCAGTGCAACCAATTACTTGACTGATACGATCTGTATTGGTAGCCCAAGTTGTACCACCATCAGTCGACTTCCATAATCCTCCTGCAGGTGATCCAACAAAAAGGATGTTGGGATCATTTGGATGAATTCTTACAAAATTTAATCTTCCAGCACCTCCTCCAATCGGAATAGTAGCTGATGGTCCAATTAAGGTCCAGTTTCCTGCGTTGGCAGTTCCCATTTGAGCTTGATACTTTTGGTTTTCACGAAAAGACAAAGAAGGATCAAAACGCTCTCCTTTGGCTCCAATACGAGGAAGCATAAACCACTCCCAGCGCTTATATTGAGCAAAGCCAGGAACCTCAATTTCTTCTTGATGCACTCCTTCGTTAGCCTTTTTAGATTGACGTTTTTTCATGCGTTCAACCTGACGCTCTTTCTTCACATAATATTTGTTGAATGCTTTTTGAACATCGTAGAAGTTAACCTCCGGATTCTTCATCATTTCCACCCAATTCTGAGCAAAAAGAGAAGACGACATGACCATCAAGGTCAACAGGGTAATTCGAAATAAATACTTTTTCATATAGTTGTTTTGGTTTGGTTTTGTGGCTATGTAATTTCCCTCAAATATAAAGAATTATCTTCCTCTGATAAGAATCATATTTTTAATAATCTTGGACACTTTTAAGATTCTCTTGAGTTATACAAGTAAAACCTGTTGCAACATGAATCTAACCTGCCAAATGCATGGTTTTTTCCGACATACGCAGGCATCCAATATATCTTAGTTTGTGCTCGAAGCTGTGAATTTAAAAGTTAAAAAAACTCTCTATGTTTCTCCGTTCAAAAAATTGGCGATCACTTTCTGGCTTTGCGATCTTTACGTGAAAATTTTGAAATGGGAAAACTTTGCGACTTTGCGCCTTAGCGAGAAAATTTAGCGAAGGGAAAACTTGGCGGCATTGCGCATTATCGAGAAAATTTAGCGTCAAAACAATGCGAAGACAACTATGCGTCCCGATAACTATCGCATAGGCGTCAAGCTTAAAAGTAATTTCTTAAAGAAAATTGACGAACTTTTCACTCTTAAAAATTATAGTTTTTCATTTAAAAATATTTG
>JANOPQ010000273.1:0-18280 GCA_031421935.1 Bacteroidota bacterium
TCTGTAATGGAGTGCTTTCTTTGGTTATACCGACTCTACATATTAAATTATCGAATGTCTTAAGATTTATAGAATGTAAGTCGGCATTCCACAAGTCTATTCATTGTTGCATGGTAATAATCGAGGTTTCACTTTCTTTTCACGTAAAAGAAAGTAACAAGTAAAATAGGACTAGAATCTTAATTTAAAACTAAAATTTATATAACAGATATCCGAAGAGCTTCTCACCATGACATTCACTCTTATAAAAAATAAAGTTCATAAAAAAAGGTCACCTCATAGAGATGACCTTTTCTATACTTTTCTTAAGGATTAAGAAAGGTGCTTGTTAACAAGCTTAGTCATTTCAAACATTGAAACTTGACCTCTTCCTCCGAAAACAACTTTCAATTTATCATCAGCATTGATCATGCGACGATTTTTCTTGTCTTGTAAGTTGTTCTTTTTAATGTAACCCCAGATTTTTTTAACTACTTCAGTACGTGGAACTGCTCCAGCACCAATAACCGCAGCCAATGAAGAGCTTGGAGTCATTGCTTTCATGAAAGCAGCGTTAGGAGTACGTTTTACTTTTGCTTTTTTAGGAGCAGCAGCTTTCTTCGCAGCTTTTTTAGGAGCAGCAGCTTTCTTAGGAGCAGCAGCTTTTTTAGGAGCAGCAGCTTTCTTAGCGGCTTTCTTAGGAGCAGCTTTTTTCGCAGCTTTCTTAGGAGCAGCAGCTTTTTTCGCAGCTTTCTTAGGAGCAGCTTTCTTTGCAGCTTTTTTAGGAGCAGCTTTCTTTGCAGCTTTTTTAGGAGCAGCTTTCTTTGTAGCCTTCTTAGCAGGTTTTGCTTTTTTAGTTGCCATTGTTTTTTTTGTTTAATGATATTGAATGATGCTAATTTATCTCAGTTAATAATTTCATAGAGCAGTATTCCTAATAATTTATTAACAATGCAGGAGTGCGAAATTGTTAGTTTCAGAGGGGGCTCAGAGGAGAAATTATTTTCTAAAATATTTCGATTTTTTTTACGAGATAAAAAAGCAGTTTTTCAGAGGAGAAATCATTAATTTTTATGATGATGTAATAATACCATCCATGCCTCGTGTGTATCCCCTTTTTCGAGTAAGTGATGGGCTGCGAGGTGTACCGCCATTGTTAAATTCTCCCTATCACCTTGCAATGTGTCGAAGAATTTTTTCACTTCTTCTCGGTTCGAGTACGTAAAAATTTCCTCTGTAGAAGGCAATTTTTCGGTGTTTCCAAGTAGTCCCAAATCGTTTCCAGTAAGAATTTTACTGGTTCTGATGGGTTCTGGAAGTGCATCCACACCCATCCCCAAAGTAGTTAGCGGCTTGGGAACGACAAATAATCCTTTGGCAGCTCTGCTGTACCAATTCCCACCTAAACGTGCAACCTGATCGATCTTAAATGGGTCGATGGCTCCCTTTTCATCTAACACATCTTCCCGAATATGCATCAAAACGATTTCGCAAATAACCAACATGGCCGCACCACCTCGGCTTCCAGTTTCAATAATTTGTTTGACTTTACATTCCATTTGTGCTGGCGATTCTAGTACACGTGGAGGTTTTACAAATTGGGAATCTTGCATCGTGAATCCCGATTTAACAAACTCATTTACTCCTTTAGGATACTCCGTACTTGCCAGCGACATCTGCTGTACCATGTCGTAACTTACAATATTAATTACTACCTCATCTATCTCACGAACATTATCGAGCGTGTTTTTAGTGGCGCCATCACGCCCGCGTAAGGCTGGACTAAATATCAAAGTCGCCGGATTAGATCCAAAGGCATTGAAAAAACTAAACGGACTTAAGTTCACATTTCCGCTTTTATCGATCGTGCTTGCAAAGGCTATAGGTCGGGGTGCCACCGCGCCCAACAGGTACGCGTGCATTTCCTGGGTCTTAATTTCAGCGGGATTTACAGTTCTAAATGACATAATTTCTTAATTGATTGATTTTAGGCTGCTAAATTCAGAAAGTATCCGGTATAATCATGCCTTTATTGCTAAAAAGATTGTTATTTTTGCCCTCCGATTGGAAGGAACACGGATTATTCTTTGTTCTGGAACAAAAAGGGATGTTCTTTGTCTTCATTATTGAAATCGCGCATGTGGCGTAATTGGTAGCCGCGCCAGACTTAGGATCTGGTGCCTCACGGCGTGGGGGTTCGAGTCCCTCCATGCGCACGATTAGCTCCGATCTTAGGGTCGGAGCTATCATTAATGATTTGCAGGAACCCGGCTTCTATTATAAGATATAGAATTTTCTAACATGACATCCACTTTGTCACCATGAGATGGAATGTTAGGTTTATCAATAAGTAACTCCATTTAATACTATGAATATTTTACAAGAGAACATCGATACACTAAATGCAGTGTTGAAGGTGCAGTTAACACCTGAAGATTATAAGCCGCAGGTGGATGATGCCATCCGTAAGTATAAGAAAAAAGCTTCGATGCCTGGTTTTCGTCCCGGCCATGTGCCCGAGAATTTGGTGCGCAAAATGTACGGCAAGTCGGTTTTGGTAGATGAGTTGAATCGTATCGTAGCTGATTCTGTCGATAAATTTATTACCGAAAATAAACTCAACGTATTGGGAAATCCAATGCCAAAGCCTGATAACGATTTTGAAATGAATTGGGATAAACCCGAAAATTTTGAATTTGCTTTCGATTTAGCATTGGCTCCAGAAGTGAATTTATCATTACCTACTTCTCATACTTTTACTGCTTATGATGTGCAAGTGGAAGAGAAGTCCATCGATGAAGAAATCGACAAATTAGCTCGCCGCTTTGGAAATTATACAAGCCCTGAAGTAACCGACGCCGATTGCTCCGTGTACGGAACTTTCCGCGAAGTGGATGCTGCCGGTAATGTTTTGGAAGGTGGACATACCCATCAAGCCTTTATGACCATCAATAATATTGCGAACGAAACTTCACGTGCTAAGTTTTACGGTGTAAAAGTTTCTGATAGTATTACTTTTAATCCAGTAGCCGACATTCGCATCGAATCGGAAGTAAAATACCTGTTAGGAATCAAAGAAGGAAATGTGTCAGATTATGACAAAGATTTTGAATTTACCATAGAGCGTATAAATAAAGTAGAGAAAGCAGAGTTTAATCAAGCTTTGTTTGATCAGGTTTATGGCGAAAATGTGGTAACCGACATCGCTAGTTTCCGTGAAAAAATTCGTGGCGAGATTGCCCAAGGATACGGATATGAAGCTGAGAATTCCTTGAAACATGAAATGGAAGATGTACTTTTGAAGGAAGCAAATTTAACTTTGCCAGATGAGTTCTTGAAAAGATGGTTGAAGCAAACCAATGAAAAAATTACCGATGAGCAATTGGTAAATGAATACCATCAGTATGCCCGCGACCTGAAATGGAGATTGATCGAGAATAAGATCTATGCCGATCAAAACATGACTATTAATAAGGAGGAGATTGAAAATTACGCGAGAACAATGATCATCGACCAATACATGCGTTATGGTCAAGCTCATATGTTGGATGAGGAGAAGTTGAAGGAGATGACCGTGAAGTATGTAAGTAACCAAGAATCAGTACAAAGAATAGTAGAAAGCTTAAGTGGAAGAAAAGTGTTCGAATACCTGAACCAAATCGTAACGAAAGACGTTAAAAAGATCAGCCATGATGAGTTTATTGACCTCATGAGCCGTCATAAACACCATCATTAATCTTATTCTTAACCTTAATCTTTAAAATAACCTATGGACTTCCGTAAAGAATTTACCAAGTATGCAGTGAAACATCGTGGCATGAGTAGTAATGGTGTGGATAGTTATATCAGCTCCGTGTATGCCGATTATATTTCTCCTACCATTATTGAAGAGCGTCAATTAAATGTTGCCCAAATGGACGTGTTTTCACGTTTGATGATGGATCGTATTATCTTTTTAGGAGTTGGTATTAATGATTATGTAGCCAATATTATTCAAGCGCAATTGTTGTTTTTGGAATCATCAGATGCAAAAAGAGATATTACCATTTATATTAATAGTCCAGGTGGATCCGTATATGCAGGTTTAGGTATTTATGATACCATGCAATACATTCAACCCGATGTGTCCATCGTTTGTACTGGAATTGCAGCTTCTATGGCGGCTGTTCTTTTATGTTCTGGTGCTAGTGGAAAACGCAGCGCTTTAAAGCATAGTCGTGTGATGATTCATCAACCGATGGGCGGAGCAGAAGGTCAAGCTTCCGACATCGAAATTACCGCAAGAGAAATTCAGAAGTTGAAAAAGGAGCTTTATGAAATCATTTCACAACATAGTGGAAAGGATTATGAGCAAGTGTGGAAGGATTCGGATCGTGATTATTGGATGACCGCTCAGGAAGCCAAAGATTATGGTATGATTGACGAAGTTCTCTTCAAAACGAAGAATAAATAATATTGAAAAATAGTCCTAAAACCGATCCTCCATTGGGCGGATCGGTTTTATGCTTAAATAAAATTTACCTTGAAGCAGAAGCAAGAAATAGTATGTTCATTTTGTGGCCGTGATAAAAGTCAGGCTAACGTTTTAATTGCCGGCATCAATGGTCATATCTGTGATCAATGTGTGACCCAAGCTCAGTCCATTATTGGTGATGAACAGGACCAAAAGCTGAAGTCGAATATTGGTACGCCATTGACCTTGCCAAAGCCTGCTGAAATAAAAAAGTTTTTAGATGAATACATCATCGGACAAGAGCAAGCGAAGAAAGTGATTTCTGTAGCCGTTTATAACCATTACAAGCGACTCATCCATAAAAGCAAAATCGGTAAAGATGATGTGGAGTTGGAAAAATCGAATATCGTGATGGTGGGGGAGACGGGAACTGGAAAAACATTATTAGCTCGTACCATTGCTAAATTATTAAAGGTTCCTTTTTGCATTGCTGATGCTACTGTTTTAACGGAAGCGGGTTATGTAGGTGAAGATGTAGAACACGTTCTTGCACGACTTTTACAAAGCGCCGATTACGATGTGGCCGCTGCCGAAAGAGGAATTGTTTTCATCGATGAGATTGATAAAATCGCCCGCAAGAGTGATAATCCATCCATCACCCGTGATGTTTCGGGAGAAGGTGTTCAACAAGGATTGTTGAAAATGTTAGAGAGCTCAGTGGTGAATGTGCCACCGCAAGGCGGAAGAAAGCATCCAGAGCAAAAGTTGATTCCAATTAATACTCAAAATATTTTGTTCATTTGTGGAGGTGCTTTTGATGGTATCGATAAAATCATCAATCGCCGACTACAAGCCAATGCCATTGGCTATTCTCAAAAATCTGAGACTCACATTGATCACGATAATTTAGTGCAATATGTGAGTCCAGTTGATTTAAAAACATTTGGATTAATTCCAGAGTTAATTGGCCGTTTGCCTGTGATTACTCATTTAGCCGCGTTAGATGCTTCTGCCTTGCGTCGTATTTTGACCGAACCCAAAAACGCGTTAACCCGCCAGTATCAGAAGTTGTTTGATATGGAAAATATAAAACTTACTTTTGATGACGACGCTCTTGATTTAATTGTGACCAAAGCGGTAGAATTCAAATTAGGTGCTCGTGGTTTGCGCAGTATTTGTGAGGCAATCATGTTAGACGCCATGTTTGAAGTTCCCAGCGGAAAATCAGCTAAAGATTTTACAATCACTTTAGCCTACGCCAACGAAAAGTTAAATAGCTCGACTATTAAGCAACTTAAAGTAGCGTAATTCCATAGTGTTGTTGCCTTGAATGGTGATGGTTCTGAAATAAGTATTTGACTTCGAATCTGGTTTTTAGCTTCTAGCTTCTGGCTGCTAACTTCTAGCTGCAAGTGAAATTTTTGGCAATCATTTCGATTTTCGTGCTTTTCGCACTTTCGCGTCCCGTAGAACTGCGAAGCAAAATTTAGTTCATATGAAAACTTCGCTCAGGGCAAGTATTTCGCTAGTTAGCGTATTAGTCTAAATTCGTAATTCGTAAATTCGTATTGATTCGTAATTCGTATCCTCATTCGCATTTCGTGTTCATTCGTGTTTCGCGTCACTACCCGATGCGCTGATAAATACTAAAAGTATAATTATACTTATTCTTTTCATCCGCTTTATGCATTTCCATATGCACCATCTTCCAACCGCTCAAGCTAAATTCTGGAAAAAATGCATCGGCGTCTTTCTTCGTTTCCACTCTCGTTAAATAAAGTTTGTCTGCAACTTGAATGGCTTGACGGTAGATAGTTGCACCGCCAATAATAAAAACCACTTCGTTCTTCTTGCATGATTTGATGGCAGAGAACAAATCTTCCATTACTTCACAACCTTCAGCTACAAAATTCTTGTTTCTGGAAAGTACAATATTTCTACGATTAGGTAAAGCCTTGCCTATCGATTCATAGGTGAGTCGACCCATGATGACTGTGTTTCCACTTGTGATTTTTTTGAAGTATTTTAGATCCGCTGGCAGGTGCCATAAAAGCTGATTGTCCTTGCCAATTCCAAGGTTTTTATCGACTGCTGCTATCAAAGAAAGGATCATGGGTTACTAATTTAACTCTGGTTTGGCGATGAAATTACATAATAAAACATTTGAATACTTGATTCATTGATTTATAATAGGTTTGTTTAATTAAACGAAGTAAATTTATTGTTATCAAAAGGTCTATTTCACATTAATTTTTTGTAAAATCGTAAACCAATTCAATAACATGAAACAATTACTTATTAGCCTCGGGTTTCTGTGTCTGATGACTGCCTGTAAGAAAGAAGCAGGCGAAGGAGGAAACTCGGTCATTCAAGGTAAAATTTTAGAAAGAACGTATACTGCTTTTCCTACCATCTATTCCGATAAAGCAGCGCTTGAAAAAGATGTATATATCATTTATGGTGATGACAACAGCACTTTTGATGATCGTACAAGAACCAGTTTTGATGGAAGTTTCAAATTTGAATTTCTGAGAAAAGGGAAGTACAGAATATTTGTCTACACCGAAGATACTGTATTAACCAATTTCGGTAAGGAGGTCCCCATTTTTTTAGATGCAGAAATCAAGAAGAACAAATCAGAAGTAATCCTATCTACTGTGACCACTGTAAATTTGTAGATTGATGGATTTGCAACAACAGTTAGCCCAATTCCCACCCATTTCCTTAAGAGAGATGGATGAAGTGGCGTTGACGAATAGAATTGATACTAAGTATATTTTTCATGCACATCTTTTAGAAGAGGTTTTGAATTCGCTCTTGAATGAGTATTCAATCTTAAACATTGAAGGAACGAAGATGCATTTGTACGAAACCTTGTATTTTGATGATTGCAATTTGAATTTATATCTCAATCACCATAACCAACGTGGTAGTCGTTATAAATTACGATTACGTCGTTATGGAAGTTCCTCCATTAGTTTTATCGAAGTAAAAGCGAAGACCAACAAAGGCAGGACTATAAAATCGAGAAAGAAAACTGTTCAGTTCGAAAAGTCTTTGCATCCTGATCAATTGACATTTTTTAGAGAGGTTACTCAAGAAGAACAAGGTGAGTGGCAGTGTTCTAGTTGTATCAATTTTAATCGAATTACGCTAGTGAGTTTAAATCCACCAGAAAGAATGACACTGGATTTAAATCTTCAGTTTTTAGACGATCAGAGTAATGTGAAGTTTGAAAATATTATTGTGGCTGAAGTTAAGCAAGGGAGTAAAGCCCCTTCTGCTTTTATTAATGAAATGAAAAAGCGAAGAATTCAGCCATCTTCCATTTCTAAATATTGCCTTGGACTCTCACTTTTGCGACCATCTTTGAAACAAAATTTATTTAAGAAACAGCAATTACTTATTAAAAATATTCAAAACAGAGCATAATTATGGATTTAGAATTGTTTGATAAACTAGGAGATAAATTTTTTATTCGATTTATAATTGATTTGGTAGCCGTAACGACGATCGTTTTTGCGATTTACTTACCCAATTATAAAAAGCGTGATCACGTATTTACGTTTTTTATGTTTAACGTAATCATATACATCATCACTTATTTGTTAAGTAAGGTAGAGATGTCGTTTGGAGCCGCCTTCGGACTCTTTGCCGTCTTCTCACTCTTGAGGTATCGTACCGAAAATATTTCGGAGAAGGATATGACCTATTTGTTGTTATTCATTGCAATGGGATTGATTAACTCCACCGTGAAAGGAACCTATTTCGAATCTTTCGTATTGAACGGAATTTTAATGTTTGCAGCCTGGGTGTTAGATGGAGGTGTACTCGTGAAAAACGAAAAGACGCAAACCATCCAATATGAAAAAATTGAAAATGTAAGGGACGATAAAGAGCAAGAACTGTTGACTGATCTTCGTGAACGCACAGGATTAAAAATTCACAAGGTTTCTGTAGTTTATATCGACTTTGTAAAGGACAGCGCCGAACTTAAAATTTATTTTTATTGAAATGTTGATTCGACGCGTTTCATTTTTAATGATGCTTTTTTTTCCTTTGATGGGCTCAAGTCAAGTGACGTGGGAAAATCAAGTATGGACTTCCGTTTCGCTCGAGAAAAAAATCATTAATAAGACAAAAGCAGAAATTACATTGGAGTCGAGGTGGAGTCTAGATCCATTGATGGCATTAAGATATTTTCCGAATGTGGCACTTCAACGAAAATGGTCCGATCTATTTTCGACCACATTACATTATCGATATATTACTTCGAATAAGGGATTAGGTTATCGTGAATCTACGCATCGATTAATGCTGGATGCAATTCTCGGTCATACTTTCAAAAAAACCGATGTAGCATTGCGGTTTAGAGCGGGAAAGGAAGATGAGGTAGGAGTGAATGATGATATTTTTTCATTCACACAATTCGTCTTTCGTCAAAAGTTAAGTGTAAAACGTAAAGTACTAAAGCAAGAATTTTCATTCAGTGTCGAGCAATTCGAAACTATCATTGGCGAGGACGTACATTACGATCAACGTCGTTACACATTAGGCTCCGAACATAAAATCAACAAGCGAAATTACATTTCCTTTTTTGTAATGTATCAGGATCTTATTTCTACCCGCAGAATGAATTTTGGGACGGGGTATGTTTTTAAATTTGATAAATAATTTGTTTTAAATATAATAACAAAGCCCAGGGTTTAAACCCTGGGCTTTGTTATTATATTTAAAACAAATTATTTATCAAATTTAAAAACATACCCCGTCCCAAAATTCATTCTGCGGGTAGAAATAAGATCCTGATACATTACAAAAAAGGAAATGTAATTTCGCTTGTTGATTTTATGTTCGGAGCCTAATGTGTAACGACGTTGATCGTAATGTACGTCCTCGCCAATGATAGTTTCGAATTGCTCGACACTGAATGAAAATTCTTGCTTTAGTACTTTACGTTTTACACTTAACTTTTGACGAAAGACGAATTGTGTGAATGAAAAAATATCATCATTCACTCCTACCTCATCTTCCTTTCCCGCTCTAAACCGCAATGCTACATCGGTTTTTTTGAAAGTATGACCGAGAATTGCATCCAGCATTAATCGATGCGTAGATTCACGATAACCTAATCCCTTATTCGAAGTAATATATCGATAATGTAATGTGGTCGAAAATAGATCGGACCATTTTCGTTGAAGTGCCACATTCGGAAAATATCTTAATGCCATCAATGGATCTAGACTCCACCTCGACTCCAATGTAATTTCTGCTTTTGTCTTATTAATGATTTTTTTCTCGAGCGAAACGGAAGTCCATACTTGATTTTCCCACGTCACTTGACTTGAGCCCATCAAAGGAAAAAAAAGCATCATTAAAAATGAAACGCGTCGAATCAACATTTCAATAAAAATAAATTTTAAGTTCGGCGCTGTCCTTTACAAAGTCGATATAAACTACAGAAACCTTGTGAATTTTTAATCCTGTGCGTTCACGAAGATCAGTCAACAGTTCTTGCTCTTTATCGTCCCTTACATTTTCAATTTTTTCATATTGGATGGTTTGCGTCTTTTCGTTTTTCACGAGTACACCTCCATCTAACACCCAGGCTGCAAACATTAAAATTCCGTTCAATACGAAAGATTCGAAATAGGTTCCTTTCACGGTGGAGTTAATCAATCCCATTGCAATGAATAACAACAAATAGGTCATATCCTTCTCCGAAATATTTTCGGTACGATACCTCAAGAGTGAGAAGACGGCAAAGAGTCCGAAGGCGGCTCCAAACGACATCTCTACCTTACTTAACAAATAAGTGATGATGTATATGATTACGTTAAACATAAAAAACGTAAATACGTGATCACGCTTTTTATAATTGGGTAAGTAAATCGCAAAAACGATCGTCGTTACGGCTACCAAATCAATTATAAATCGAATAAAAAATTTATCTCCTAGTTTATCAAACAATTCTAAATCCATAATTATGCTCTGTTTTGAATATTTTTAATAAGTAATTGCTGTTTCTTAAATAAATTTTGTTTCAAAGATGGTCGCAAAAGTGAGAGTCCAAGGCAATATTTAGAAATGGAAGATGGCTGAATTCTTCGCTTTTTCATTTCATTAATAAAAGCAGAAGGGGCTTTACTCCCTTGCTTAACTTCAGCCACAATAATATTTTCAAACTTCACATTACTCTGATCGTCTAAAAACTGAAGATTTAAATCCAGTGTCATTCTTTCTGGTGGATTTAAACTCACTAGCGTAATTCGATTAAAATTGATACAACTAGAACACTGCCACTCACCTTGTTCTTCTTGAGTAACCTCTCTAAAAAATGTCAATTGATCAGGATGCAAAGACTTTTCGAACTGAACAGTTTTCTTTCTCGATTTTATAGTCCTGCCTTTGTTGGTCTTCGCTTTTACTTCGATAAAACTAATGGAGGAACTTCCATAACGACGTAATCGTAATTTATAACGACTACCACGTTGGTTATGGTGATTGAGATATAAATTCAAATTGCAATCATCAAAATACAAGGTTTCGTACAAATGCATCTTCGTTCCTTCAATGTTTAAGATTGAATACTCATTCAAGAGCGAATTCAAAACCTCTTCTAAAAGATGTGCATGAAAAATATACTTAGTATCAATTCTATTCGTCAACGCCACTTCATCCATCTCTCTTAAGGAAATGGGTGGGAATTGGGCTAACTGTTGTTGCAAATCCATCAATCTACAAATTTACAGTGGTCACAGTAGATAGGATTACTTCTGATTTGTTCTTCTTGATTTCTGCATCTAAAAAAATGGGGACCTCCTTACCGAAATTGGTTAATACAGTATCTTCGGTGTAGACAAATATTCTGTACTTCCCTTTTCTCAGAAATTCAAATTTGAAACTTCCATCAAAACTGGTTCTTGTACGATCATCAAAAGTGCTGTTGTCATCACCATAAATGATATATACATCTTTTTCAAGCGCTGCTTTATCGGAATAGATGGTAGGAAAAGCAGTATACGTTCTTTCTAAAATTTTACCTTGAATGACCGAGTTTCCTCCTTCGCCTGCTTCTTTCTTACAGGCAGTCATCAGACACAGAAACCCGAGGCTAATAAGTAATTGTTTCATGTTATTGAATTGGTTTACGATTTTACAAAAAATTAATGTGAAATAGACCTTTTGATAACAATAAATTTACTTCGTTTAATTAAACAAACCTATTATAAATCAATGAATCAAGTATTCAAATGTTTTATTATGTAATTTCATCGCCAAACCAGAGTTAAATTAGTAACCCATGATCCTTTCTTTGATAGCAGCAGTCGATAAAAACCTTGGAATTGGCAAGGACAATCAGCTTTTATGGCACCTGCCAGCGGATCTAAAATACTTCAAAAAAATCACAAGTGGAAACACAGTCATCATGGGTCGACTCACCTATGAATCGATAGGCAAGGCTTTACCTAATCGTAGAAATATTGTACTTTCCAGAAACAAGAATTTTGTAGCTGAAGGTTGTGAAGTAATGGAAGATTTGTTCTCTGCCATCAAATCATGCAAGAAGAACGAAGTGGTTTTTATTATTGGCGGTGCAACTATCTACCGTCAAGCCATTCAAGTTGCAGACAAACTTTATTTAACGAGAGTGGAAACGAAGAAAGACGCCGATGCATTTTTTCCAGAATTTAGCTTGAGCGGTTGGAAGATGGTGCATATGGAAATGCATAAAGCGGATGAAAAGAATAAGTATAATTATACTTTTAGTATTTATCAGCGCATCGGGTAGTGACGCGAAACACGAATGAACACGAAATGCGAATGAGGATACGAATTACGAATCAATACGAATTTACGAATTACGAATTTAGACTAATACGCTAACTAGCGAAATACTTGCCCTGAGCGAAGTTTTCATATGAACTAAATTTTGCTTCGCAGTTCTACGGGACGCGAAAGTGCGAAAAGCACGAAAATCGAAATGATTGCCAAAAATTTCACTTGCAGCTAGAAGTTAGCAGCCAGAAGCTAGAAGCTAAAAACCAGATTCGAAGTCAAATACTTATTTCAGAACCATCACCATTCAAGGCAACAACACTATGGAATTACGCTACTTTAAGTTGCTTAATAGTCGAGCTATTTAACTTTTCGTTGGCGTAGGCTAAAGTGATTGTAAAATCTTTAGCTGATTTTCCGCTGGGAACTTCAAACATGGCGTCTAACATGATTGCCTCACAAATACTGCGCAAACCACGAGCACCTAATTTGAATTCTACCGCTTTGGTCACAATTAAATCAAGAGCGTCGTCATCAAAAGTAAGTTTTATATTTTCCATATCAAACAACTTCTGATACTGGCGGGTTAACGCGTTTTTGGGTTCGGTCAAAATACGACGCAAGGCAGAAGCATCTAACGCGGCTAAATGAGTAATCACAGGCAAACGGCCAATTAACTCTGGAATTAATCCAAATGTTTTTAAATCAACTGGACTCACATATTGCACTAAATTATCGTGATCAATGTGAGTCTCAGATTTTTGAGAATAGCCAATGGCATTGGCTTGTAGTCGGCGATTGATGATTTTATCGATACCATCAAAAGCACCTCCACAAATGAACAAAATATTTTGAGTATTAATTGGAATCAACTTTTGCTCTGGATGCTTTCTTCCGCCTTGCGGTGGCACATTCACCACTGAGCTCTCTAACATTTTCAACAATCCTTGTTGAACACCTTCTCCCGAAACATCACGGGTGATGGATGGATTATCACTCTTGCGGGCGATTTTATCAATCTCATCGATGAAAACAATTCCTCTTTCGGCAGCGGCCACATCGTAATCGGCGCTTTGTAAAAGTCGTGCAAGAACGTGTTCTACATCTTCACCTACATAACCCGCTTCCGTTAAAACAGTAGCATCAGCAATGCAAAAAGGAACCTTTAATAATTTAGCAATGGTACGAGCTAATAATGTTTTTCCAGTTCCCGTCTCCCCCACCATCACGATATTCGATTTTTCCAACTCCACATCATCTTTACCGATTTTGCTTTTATGGATGAGTCGCTTGTAATGGTTATAAACGGCTACAGAAATCACTTTCTTCGCTTGCTCTTGTCCGATGATGTATTCATCTAAAAACTTTTTTATTTCAGCAGGCTTTGGCAAGGTCAATGGCGTACCAATATTCGACTTCAGCTTTTGGTCCTGTTCATCACCAATAATGGACTGAGCTTGGGTCACACATTGATCACAGATATGACCATTGATGCCGGCAATTAAAACGTTAGCCTGACTTTTATCACGGCCACAAAATGAACATACTATTTCTTGCTTCTGCTTCAAGGTAAATTTTATTTAAGCATAAAACCGATCCGCCCAATGGAGGATCGGTTTTAGGACTATTTTTCAATATTATTTATTCTTCGTTTTGAAGAGAACTTCGTCAATCATACCATAATCTTTGGCTTCCTGAGCGGTCATCCAATAATCACGATCCGAATCCTTCCACACTTGCTCATAATCCTTTCCACTATGTTGTGAAATGATTTCATAAAGCTCCTTTTTCAACTTCTGAATTTCTCTTGCGGTAATTTCGATGTCGGAAGCTTGACCTTCTGCTCCGCCCATCGGTTGATGAATCATCACACGACTATGCTTTAAAGCGCTGCGTTTTCCACTAGCACCAGAACATAAAAGAACAGCCGCCATAGAAGCTGCAATTCCAGTACAAACGATGGACACATCGGGTTGAATGTATTGCATGGTATCATAAATACCTAAACCTGCATATACGGATCCACCTGGACTATTAATATAAATGGTAATATCTCTTTTTGCATCTGATGATTCCAAAAACAACAATTGCGCTTGAATAATATTGGCTACATAATCATTAATACCAACTCCTAAAAAGATAATACGATCCATCATCAAACGTGAAAACACGTCCATTTGGGCAACATTTAATTGACGCTCTTCAATAATGGTAGGAGAAATATAATCGGCATACACGGAGCTGATATAACTATCCACACCATTACTACTCATGCCACGATGTTTCACTGCATACTTGGTAAATTCTTTACGGAAGTCCATAGGTTATTTTAAAGATTAAGGTTAAGAATAAGATTAATGATGGTGTTTATGACGGCTCATGAGGTCAATAAACTCATCATGGCTGATCTTTTTAACGTCTTTCGTTACGATTTGGTTCAGGTATTCGAACACTTTTCTTCCACTTAAGCTTTCTACTATTCTTTGTACTGATTCTTGGTTACTTACATACTTCACGGTCATCTCCTTCAACTTCTCCTCATCCAACATATGAGCTTGACCATAACGCATGTATTGGTCGATGATCATTGTTCTCGCGTAATTTTCAATCTCCTCCTTATTAATAGTCATGTTTTGATCGGCATAGATCTTATTCTCGATCAATCTCCATTTCAGGTCGCGGGCATACTGATGGTATTCATTTACCAATTGCTCATCGGTAATTTTTTCATTGGTTTGCTTCAACCATCTTTTCAAGAACTCATCTGGCAAAGTTAAATTTGCTTCCTTCAAAAGTACATCTTCCATTTCATGTTTCAAGGAATTCTCAGCTTCATATCCGTATCCTTGGGCAATCTCGCCACGAATTTTTTCACGGAAACTAGCGATGTCGGTTACCACATTTTCGCCATAAACCTGATCAAACAAAGCTTGATTAAACTCTGCTTTCTCTACTTTATTTATACGCTCTATGGTAAATTCAAAATCTTTGTCATAATCTGACACATTTCCTTCTTTGATTCCTAACAGGTATTTTACTTCCGATTCGATGCGAATGTCGGCTACTGGATTAAAAGTAATACTATCAGAAACTTTTACACCGTAAAACTTAGCACGTGAAGTTTCGTTCGCAATATTATTGATGGTCATAAAGGCTTGATGGGTATGTCCACCTTCCAAAACATTACCGGCAGCATCCACTTCGCGGAAAGTTCCGTACACGGAGCAATCGGCGTCGGTTACTTCAGGGCTTGTATAATTTCCAAAGCGGCGAGCTAATTTGTCGATTTCTTCATCGATGGACTTCTCTTCCACTTGCACATCATAAGCAGTAAAAGTATGAGAAGTAGGTAATGATAAATTCACTTCTGGAGCCAATGCTAAATCGAAAGCAAATTCAAAATTTTCGGGTTTATCCCAATTCATTTCAAAATCGTTATCAGGCTTTGGCATTGGATTTCCCAATACGTTGAGTTTATTTTCGGTAATAAATTTATCGACAGAATCAGCTACGATACGATTCAACTCATCTACCAAAACCGACTTGCCGTACATTTTGCGCACCAAATTCTCGGGCACATGGCCGGGACGAAAACCAGGCATCGAAGCTTTTTTCTTATACTTACGGATGGCATCATCCACCTGCGGCTTATAATCTTCAGGTGTTAACTGCACCTTCAACACTGCATTTAGTGTATCGATGTTCTCTTGTAAAATATTCATAGTATTAAATGGAGTTACTTATTGATAAACCTAACATTCCATCTCATGGTGACAAAGTGGATGTCATGTTAGAAAATTCTATATCTTATAATAGAAGCCGGGTTCCTGCAAATCATTAATGATAGCTCCGACCCTAAGATCGGAGCTAATCGTGCGCATGGAGGGACTCGAACCCCCACGCCGTGAGGCACCAGATCCTAAGTCTGGCGCGGCTACCAATTACGCCACATGCGCGATTTCAATAATGAAGACAAAGAACATCCCTTTTTGTTCCAGAACAAAGAATAATCCGTGTTCCTTCCAATCGGAGGGCAAAAATAACAATCTTTTTAGCAATAAAGGCATGATTATACCGGATACTTTCTGAATTTAGCAGCCTAAAATCAATCAATTAAGAAATTATGTCATTTAGAACTGTAAATCCCGCTGAAATTAAGACCCAGGAAATGCACGCGTACCTGTTGGGCGCGGTGGCACCCCGACCTATAGCCTTTGCAAGCACGATCGATAAAAGCGGAAATGTGAACTTAAGTCCGTTTAGTTTTTTCAATGCCTTTGGATCTAATCCGGCGACTTTGATATTTAGTCCAGCCTTACGCGGGCGTGATGGCGCCACTAAAAACACGCTCGATAATGTTCGTGAGATAGATGAGGTAGTAATTAATATTGTAAGTTACGACATGGTACAGCAGATGTCGCTGGCAAGTACGGAGTATCCTAAAGGAGTAAATGAGTTTGTTAAATCGGGATTCACGATGCAAGATTCCCAATTTGTAAAACCTCCACGTGTACTAGAATCGCCAGCACAAATGGAATGTAAAGTCAAACAAATTATTGAAACTGGAAGCCGAGGTGGTGCGGCCATGTTGGTTATTTGCGAAATCGTTTTGATGCATATTCGGGAAGATGTGTTAGATGAAAAGGGAGCCATCGACCCATTTAAGATCGATCAGGTTGCACGTTTAGGTGGGAATTGGTACAGCAGAGCTGCCAAAGGATTATTTGTCGTTCCCAAGCCGCTAACTACTTTGGGGATGGGTGTGGATGCACTTCCAGAACCCATCAGAACCAGTAAAATTCTTACTGGAAACGATTTGGGACTACTTGGAAACACCGAAAAATTGCCTTCTACAGAGGAAATTTTTACGTACTCGAACCGAGAAGAAGTGAAAAAATTCTTCGACACATTGCAAGGTGATAGGGAGAATTTAACAATGGCGGTACACCTCGCAGCCCATCACTTACTCGAAAAAGGGGATACACACGAGGCATGGATGGTATTATTACATCATCATAAAAATTAATGATTTCTCCTCTGAAAAACTGCTTTTTTATCTCGTAAAAAAAATCGAAATATTTTAGAAAATAATTTCTCCTCTGAGCCCCCTCTGAAACTAACAATTTCGCACTCCTGCATTGTTAAT
This sequence comes from Bacteroidota bacterium, assembly GCA_031421935.1. Classification (GTDB taxonomy): domain Bacteria; phylum Bacteroidota; class Bacteroidia; order AKYH767-A; family OLB10; genus JAJTFW01. The sequence goes on from JANOPQ010000273.1 coordinate 17,358, forward strand.
AAATTATTAGGAATACTGCTCTATGAAATTATTAACTGAGATAAATTAGCATCATTCAATATCATTAAACAAAAAAAACAATGGCAACTAAAAAAGCAAAACCTGCTAAGAAGGCTACAAAGAAAGCTGCTCCTAAAAAAGCTGCAAAGAAAGCTGCTCCTAAAAAAGCTGCAAAGAAAGCTGCTCCTAAGAAAGCTGCGAAAAAAGCTGCTGCTCCTAAGAAAGCTGCGAAAAAAGCTGCTCCTAAGAAAGCCGCTAAGAAAGCTGCTGCTCCTAAAAAAGCTGCTGCTCCTAAGAAAGCTGCTGCTCCTAAAAAAGCTGCGAAGAAAGCTGCTGCTCCTAAAAAAGCAAAAGTAAAACGTACTCCTAACGCTGCTTTCATGAAAGCAATGACTCCAAGCTCTTCATTGGCTGCGGTTATTGGTGCTGGAGCAGTTCCACGTACTGAAGTAGTTAAAAAAATCTGGGGTTACATTAAAAAGAACAACTTACAAGACAAGAAAAATCGTCGCATGATCAATGCTGATGATAAATTGAAAGTTGTTTTCGGAGGAAGAGGTCAAGTTTCAATGTTTGAAATGACTAAGCTTGTTAACAAGCACCTTTCTTAATCCTTAAGAAAAGTATAGAAAAGGTCATCTCTATGAGGTGACCTTTTTTTATGAACTTTATTTTTTATAAGAGTGAATGTCATGGTGAGAAGCTCTTCGGATATCTGTTATATAAATTTTAGTTTTAAATTAAGATTCTAGTCCTATTTTACTTGTTACTTTCTTTTACGTGAAAAGAAAGTGAAACCTCGATTATTACCATGCAACAATGAATAGACTTGTGGAATGCCGACTTACATTCTATAAATCTTAAGACATTCGATAATTTAATATGTAGAGTCGGTATAACCAAAGAAAGCACTCCATTACAGA